>JBIQMI010000010.1:0-22327 GCA_044463585.1 Cryomorphaceae bacterium | reverse complement strand
CCCGGCGGCACCGGCATGGCACCAAGCATAGCGCCCCTTTCCAATGGCAACACCGTGATCGCATGGAACACTGATCATTCACCTGGGCGCGTGGCCTTCCAGATCATTTCACCCGTGGGCACGCCGTTGCTTCCGGCCGCTGAAACCCTATCTGCCGCTACCCGCCTATCGCGCCCGGTGCCGGTGGCCACCGATGATGGCGGCTTCCTGTTGCAATATGCGCTGGAGGGCAGCAGCTTCCTCGCACCCGCCACCATGCTCGTGCAACGCTTCGATCAGGATGGCAACGCTGTGTGGCCCGACCCGGTGACCGTATCGAGCAAAACGATCTCGGGCTTCTACTTCCCATCCCCCGCCAGCGATGGCCACAATGGCCTTTACGTTGCCTTCAATACCAGCAACCCCAACAACGCAAGCCTTACCGATGTCTACCTGCAGCGCGTGCGGCACGACGGCAGCCTGTGGTCGCCCACCGGTACGCGGCTCGATGCCTCGGACGCGACCCAAAAATTCACCGCGGGAAAAGGCTTCGTGCGCACCACCGATGCTGGCGGCCTGATGGCGCCCTTGCAAGTGACCGATCTTGCACAAGGCCAGAGCGGGGTTTCCATTCAACGGGTGGATACGGCAGGGAATACCATTTGGGGCCCGGACGCGCAAACGGTGATCGCGCCCACCGCGGACTATACCAGCCCGTGGGACATCGCGGGGCTGGCGAACGGTGCCGTGGTGGTGCATGCCACGGGCGGTTTTGGCGCGCAGCAATTGAATGCAACGCGCATCGGGCTTGACGGCATCGCACTTGAACCGCTGTTGCTCGGCGTGAGCACGGCCGCAAGCGGCAAGGATGACGTGGCCATGACCGGTGTGCGCAGCGGCCAAAGCGTGGTAGCCTGGAATGATGGGCGTACGCCTGCGGGGATCTACGCGCAAAACCTGGCCGCGTTGGACATTACCATCGGCATGCAGCACACTGCGATGGGCACTGGCCTTGCGCTTGAACAAAACCCCGCCGATGCACCGGTGATCCTGGGCAACGGCCATTCCGGCGAGATGCAAGCATCGGTATTCGCTGCCGATGGAAGGTTGGTGTACAGCGGAACGGTGCCTGCCCTCGCCCGGCGCACAGAACTCCCGCTTCGGGCGCTTCCGCAAGGGACTTACGTGCTGCGCCTTGTGGGCGCCGAAGGCCATGCCTTGCTGCGCTGGGTGAAATAGGGGCCCGGCCCCGGTTGTAGCGGTGCCCTGTTCCATGTCCGGAACAGGGCACCGATTACCTTTGAGGCATGAAATTCTTTATTGATACCGCCAGCCTGTCCCAAATACGCGAAGCCCAGGAACTGGGCATTTTGGACGGTGTTACCACCAACCCTTCATTGATGGCCAAGGAAGGTATTACCGGGGTGGACCGTGTGATGAAGCACTACGTGGACATCTGCAACATTGTTGATGGCGACGTAAGTGCTGAAGTGATCGCCACTGCATTTGACGAGATGGTCCGCGAGGGCGAGAATTTGGCCGCTCTTCATCCCCGTATCACCGTGAAGCTGCCCATGACGCGTGACGGTGTGAAGGCGATCAAGCATTTTGCCGGAAAGGGGATCAAGACCAATTGCACCCTGGTGTTCAGCGCGGGCCAGGCCCTGCTGGCGGCCAAGGCCGGTGCCACCTATGTATCGCCGTTCGTGGGCCGCTTGGATGATGTGAGCACCGATGGCCTGCAACTGATCGAGCAGATCCGCACGATCTACGACAACTACGAGTACGACACGCAGATCTTGGCCGCCAGCATCCGCCACCCCATGCACATCGTGCAGTGTGCGGAGATCGGCGCGGACGTTGCCACTTGCCCATTGAGCGCGATCACTGCCCTGTTCAACCATCCCCTCACCGACATCGGCCTGGAGAAATTCCTGGCCGACCACAAAAAGGCCGCCAGCGCCGCCAAGTAGTATGTTGCTCGCCATTCATCCGAAAAACCCGGAGGCGCGAAAGATCGCCGACGTGGTGGACCGCCTGAACAAAGGCGTCGTGATCGTTTGCCCCACCGACACCGTTTATGCGTTCGCATGCAGTGCCCACCAGCCCCGTGCCATTGAGGCCATTGCCCGCCTGAAGGGCACCAAGACCGAGAAGACGAACCTTTCGTTGATCTGCAAGGACCTCAGCCAACTAAGCCTGTACGCCCGCGCCATTGCAACGCCGAGTTTCAGGGTGATGAAGAAGGCGCTTCCCGGCCCGTACACGTTCATTGTGCCCGCCAGCAGCCAGATCCCGCACCTGTTCAAGAACAAGAAGCACACCGTGGGCATCCGCGTACCGGACCATCCCATCCCCATTGCCTTGGTGGAAGGCCTGGGCCATGCCCTAGTGGTGACCAGCGTGCACGACGAGGACCAGGTGTTGGAGCATACGGCAGACCCGGAGGTGATCCATGAGCGCATCGGCAAGCAGTTGGAACTGGTGATCGACGGCGGGATGGGCGGCATGCAGGGATCAACGGTGATCGACATCACCGGCAGCGAACCCACGGTGATCCGTGAGGGCAAAGGCCCTGTGGACGTGCTGGGCTGATCAACGGCCGGCCGCCCGTGCGGCACGCAGTTCCTGCCACACCGCGGACAAACTGTTGATCAGGTCGCTGGGCAGCATGGCATCCTCGCCCAAAGCGGCGGCGGCAAGATCACCGGCCCGTGCATGGGCGTAGACCCCCAGTATGGCCGTTGATAGCGCGTCGAGGCCTTGCGCACGCAGGCCTGTGAGGATCCCGGTGAGCACATCACCGCTTCCTCCCTTTGCCATGCCAGGGTTGCCTGCCCTGTTGTGGAACACGCGGCCGTCCATGCTGCAGATGGCCGTGTAGGCTCCTTTCAGCACCACCACCAAGCGGTTGCGCCGTGCCAACTCGCGCGCCTGCCCCAACCGCTCCTCATCGCTGCCCGCCTTGCCCACCAAGCGCTCCAGCTCTTTGGGGTGCGGGGTAAGGATGGTGCCCGCGGGCAGGAAGGCCAGCCAGGTCCGGTTTTCAGCAAGAATGTTCAGCGCATCGGCATCCAGCACCAGGGGCGCAGGCGCCTCTTGCACCAAGCGTTTCAGCAAGCGGGCCGTTTCATCGGCGGTGCCCATGCCCGGTCCCACGCCAATGGCCGCCACCCGCCCAAACTTCGGCAACGTGGCCAGTACCGGCTCCGGATCTTCGTGGGCCATGGCCTCCGGCAATTGCTGATGCATGATGGCGGCGCCCTGTTTCGGCAGGTGCGTGGTAAGCAGGCCACAACCCGAGCGCAGGGCCGCATGGGCGGCCAGCACGGCCGCCCCCATTTTACCGGGCCCACCGGCCAACAGCCAAGCATGGCCACGATCGCCCTTGTGGGCCACACGGCTGCGCCAAGGCATAAGCGCAGCAGCATCGGCTGCTTCGATCACCACTTGGTCGGTCTCTTGCCGGGCCACAAATCCACGGTCCAGGCCGATGGGCACTATTTCCCAATCACCGGCAAAGCGGTAGTTGTCCGCCAAAAGCAGCGCCCGCTTTGGAAGCTCCAGGGTGTAGGTGCGGTTTGCCTGCACGATCGCTTCGGAATCATTTTCCGCATTGGTATCGGCAAAAAGGCCGGAAGGCAGGTCGATGGACAGCACTTCATTCGGCCTGCGGTTCACCACGCGCACGAATTCCTTTAGCCACCCTTCCAGCGGGCGTTGCAGCCCGGTGCCGAACAGCGCATCGACCACCAGTGCATCCGGCGCGAATTCCGGTATGGGCTCACCTTCCCGTAGGTCCACCACCTCCCCCGCTACTTCCACCCAGCGGGCCAGGTTGGCCTCAAATTCCGTGGATCCCGTTTCCTTGTACCGCGCCACCAGCACCTTCACATTCTGTTGGCCGGCCATGCGCAGTGCACGGGCCATCACAAGGCCATCGCCGCCGTTGTTGCCCATGCCGGCCAGTACCAACACCGGTCGGTCGAAGCTGAGCCATTCCATCAACCGGTTTGTGCAACGCAGGGCAGCGCGTTCCATCAACGCCAATGAGGAAATGGGTTCGTGGGCGATGGTATGCGCATCGGCCATGCGCATTTGTTCGGCTGAAAGCACGGGGATCATGCAAGCGAATGTAGTGGTGCAGGGGCCTGAAAACAGGAAAGCCCCCGTTTCCGGAGGCTTTCTGTACCAAAGCTGTTACCCTTTTCTTATTGGAAGTAGAAGTTGATGCCCAACATTGCAGCACCGCTCACGCCGGTGTCGATGCTGAATTCGCTGCGCTTGGTTCCACCGTCCACGGTCTGGGTCTTCACGCTGCCCGCGCCGGTCGCATCCCAGTATTCGCTGGAAACGCTGCTGTGGCCGCGGCTGCTCATGTTGAGGCCCCAGGTGTACTCACCGCTGAGGGACATCTTGGGAGCGAAGAACCACTCAACACCTGCGAAGGCGTTCAGTCCAACATGGAACGTGCCACCTTGCTTGTCCTCGGTCACCCCTTGATCTTGGCCGAATTGGGGGTTGTTTGACTGGTTGGTGGCGGTAAGTGCGTTGCCATACTCGTAGGTGGTCTTGTTGCTGCCGAAGCCCACATTGAACATGGCGCCGTACACACCCACCACGCGGGTGCTGCCCACACGCTTCTCCAGGCCAACGCCCAGATCGATGTTCATGTAGCCCACTTTCTTCGAGTCGCTCACCTGTGCAGGCGGGTTGGCCGTTGAGGTGGCGTCATTCACCAACACAGTTTCCTTGGTGCTGCCGAACCCGAGGCGGATTTGGCCGCGGTATGCGGTGTTCGCGTCGATCAGCTTCTTGCCGCGGATCACCATGTCGTTGCTCAGCCAGTTAAGGCCGCCGCCGATGTCGTTGCCCTGCGTCCCGTTGAACAGGTTGCCGGCATAGTTCAACAGCGGGTTAGCGCTGAACGTGAGACCCCAGTCGCCGTCTTGCGACAGCCAGTTTTCGCCACGGTTGCTGGTGATCTCACCGGTTTGGGCGCTGGCCGCCGTTACGGCGAAGAGCGCTGCGGTGAACAGTACAGTCTTCTTCATGACTTTTTGGTTTTGCGTTGCTTTGGTTAGTGTGAATTGGTTCTGCTTGGTCAGTCAAATGTACCCGACCGGCGCGGCAAACTTATGCACATTCCGCTGACATATCAACCACAAATTGTTGATCGTCGATTTCATTCGCTGCTTGGTCGGGCGTTCGGGATTGGTGGTGGACCTCCCCCGAAACCGGGGGCGAATGTAGCACAGTCCGTGATACACCGTAGTCAGCCCATCGATTTGTTCTCCACCATGGGCACGAAGCTGAAAGCCCCATGGGCCTTGCGCTCCATCCCCTCGCTGCCATGGGTATAGGTGAACATGGTTTGCCCACCCTCGGGCCCAATGGGGATCACCATGATGCCGCCCGGCGCCAATTGCTGGAGCAGGGCCTGCGGGGCCTCGGGTGCACCGCAGGTAACAATGATCTTATGGAAGGGTGCATCCTGCGGCAGGCCCTTGTAGCCATCGCCGTGCACCAGCCGCGCCCGGTAACCCATTGCCGCAAGCCGGGCCTTGGTGGCCTGGAACAACGCCTTATGCCTCTCGATGCTGTGCACCTTGGCACCCAGCTCGCAAAGCACCGCCGTTTGATAGCCGCAGCCCGTGCCGATCTCCAGCACCTTCTCTCCCGGCTTCACTTTCAGCAATTCGCTTTGCACGGCCACGGTATAGGGCTGCGAAATGGTCTGCCCGCAACCGATGGGAAATGCTTGGTCCACGTAGGCGAACCGCTCGAAGGCCGTGTCGTCGATGAACTGGTGCCGGGGCACCTTGCCGATGGCGGCCAGTACCGCGGCATCGGTTATGTCCTTCTTCTTCAGCTCGTCCACCAGCTTCCGTCGCTGGCCTTGATGGCGGAAATCGTCGCGTTGCATACTGCGCGCAAAATTAGCCGCCCGCCGCCGCAGGCACGGACCGGGGCAGCCCCAAGGCCGGCAATGTGGCCGCGCGGGTGGCTGCACGGGCCCTTGCTCTACTTTTGCCGCCCATGGAAAATCCGATACGGATCGGCGTACTGGGGGCAGGCCATCTGGGCAGGATCCATGTGCAGCAGCTTCGCGAACTGCCGGAATACCACATTGCTGGCGTGTATGACCCCGATGCCGGCAAGGCCGCGGCCGTGAAAAATGAATTCGGCGTGGAACTGCTGCCGGGCATGGACGAGCTGATCGCGGCTTGCGACGTGGTGGATGTGGTAACCCCGACCCTTGCGCACCACGAGTGCGCCATGCTGGCGCTGGCCGCCGGCCGCCACGTGTTCATCGAAAAGCCTATCGCAAAAACCCTGGAGCAGGCCCGGCAATTGGTGCAACGCGCCAAGGAACTGGGGCGGAAGGTGCAGGTGGGCCATGTGGAACGCTTCAATCCCGCCTTCATAGCAGCGCGCGATGCCTTGCGGAACCCCATGTTCATAGAAACGCACCGGTTGGCGCAATTCGATCCACGCGGCACCGATGTGGGCGTGGTGCTGGACCTGATGATCCACGACCTGGACATCATTCTCCATGTGGTGGGTTCGCCGGTGGCCGAGGTGCATGCCAGTGGCGTGGCCGTGGTAAGCGACACGCCCGACATTGCCAACGCCCGGATCCGTTTCAGCAACGGCTGCACGGCCAACCTCACCGCGAGCCGCATCAGCCTGAAGAAAATGCGGAAAAGCCGCTTCTTCCAGCGCGACGCCTACATCGCTGTGGACATGTTGAAGAAGGAAACCGAGATCATGCGCATGCGCACCGTGGAGCAGGCCGACCCCTTTGCGGTAACGCTTGACCTGGGCGAGGGCAAGGGCCTGCGCGAGATCAGTTTCGATAAACCGGAAGTGCCCGCCACCAATGCCATCCGCGAGGAATTGCGGTCCTTCGCCCAAGCGATACTCCAGGACCGCGAGCCCGAAGTGCCCGCTTCGGACGGGTTGGCCGCGCTGGAACTGGCCCACCGCGTGCTGGAGGCCATGCGGCAAGTACAAGCCTAGGCCATACTGATCACCGCAACCATGCGTTACCCGCAAAGGAACACCATGACCCGCGCCGCCCTGCCCCTGCTGGGCCTTTCCATCCTGCTGCTCGCCGCCTGCAAAAAGGATGGCGCGGTGCCCGCTTATGCGATCATTTCGCCGGTGATGGTGCAGGATGCCGGGGGGCAGGAAATCTCATCGAAGATCACCGACCTGTGGGTGCTGTTGAACGACCAGCCCGTTGGTGTTTGGCAACCGGGCCGCGCGGTGCCGCTGATCGGCGACGGCAGTGCCACGCTGAAAGTGATCGCCGGCGTGCGCCGGAACGGCATCACCGACGACCGCATCCAATACCCGTTCTATGCCACTTGGCAGCAACAGGTGCAACTGCAACCCGGCCAACGGATCAGCGTGCCGGCCAGCTTCCGCTATTTCGACGGGCTCGATTACTGGCTGGACGATTTCAACACCGGCCAGCGCTTCGACACGCTCAACTCATCGGCCACCATGGTGCTGGTGCCCGGCGATGGCAGCCTGCCCGGCATGGGAAGCCAGTTCGGGCGCATCAGCCTGGATGCCGACCACCCGTTGTACCGCGGGGTGAGCAGCGGCGACCCCTTCATTACCGGGCCCAAGGCCTTTTTGGAACTGGACTACCGCAGCGACACGCGCCTGTTGATCGGCGTGCGCTACATGCGTACCGGCCAGCAATACGAGGTGGCCTACGTGTACGCCAAGCCCACCAAGCTGCCCGACGGCAGCATGCCCTGGAACAAGCTGTACGTGGACTTGGGCGAACCCTGGAACGTGCCCGGCGCCACCGAGAAACGATTCTACATCAAGGCCGCGCTTGAAGGAGGCGCCACAACCGCCACAGTGGACGTGGACAACATAAAGCTGGTACGGCCGGCGCCATGAACAAGCGCAAACAGATCCTGCTGTACGTGGCGGCGGACCTGCTGGCCACCGGACTGGCCTGGACCTTCTTCTTCCTGTTCCGCAAGGCATATATCGATCCGTTGAAATACCACCACGCCGTACCGGTGGAGCTGGATCCCCGGTACCTGCTCGGCCTGCTGGTCATCCCTCCTTTCTGGGTTCTCCTCTTTCTCTCATTCGGTGGCTACAATGACCTGTTCCGGCGCTTCCGCACCAAGGAGCTGGAACAGACGGCCCTGCTGGGGTTGATCGGCTCCGTGGTCATCTTCTTTGCGTTGCTGCTGGACGATGCCGTGGCCACCCCTGCCTACTACTACTACAGCTTCGGGGCCCTCTTCGTGCTCAATTTCTCATTGCTCTTCATCTTCCGCTTCGTGCTCACCTCGCGCACGGTGCGCCTGGTGCACAACCGGAAGATCGGTTTCAATACGTTGCTGGTGGGCGGCAATGAGCGCGCCTTCGCCATTTACCACGAGATCGAGAACCTGCCGCGCAGCCCGGGCAACCGCTTCATCGGCTTCGTGAGCGTGAACGGCTGCGACCACCATCTGGTGGATGCCGGCGTTCCGCTATTGGGCACCACGGACGACCTGCGGCCGCTGATCGACCGGCATGGTATTGAAGAAGCGATCATAGCGGTGGAAAGCAGCGAGCACGACCACATCAGCGCGATCCTGGGCGCGCTTGACGGCACAGCAGTGCGGATCAAGATCATCCCCGACATGTACGACATCCTTTCGGGGAGCGTGAAAATGACCAGCATTTTCGGTGCACCGCTGATCGAGGTGAACCCGCAGATCATGCCGGCCTGGCAATTCTCGCTCAAGCGGGCCATCGACATCGTCTTCAGCGCGGTGGCCCTGGTGCTGCTGCTGCCCGTATTCCTGCTCTTCGCCATACTGGTGAAGGCCTCCAGCCCGGGACCGGTCTTCTTCCGGCAAGAGCGGATCGGCCGTTTCGGCAAGCCGTTCAGGATCATCAAGTTCCGCACCATGTACGTGGATGCCGAGCACAACGGCCCGCAGCTCAGCAGCCGCACCGATCCACGCATCACCCCCATTGGGCGGTGGCTGCGCCGCACCCGCATGGACGAGCTGCCGCAATTTTGGAACGTGCTCATCGGCGACATGAGCCTGGTGGGGCCCCGCCCCGAGCGGCGCTACTTCATTGAGCAGATCATGCGTGTGGCCCCGCACTACAGCCACCTGCACCGCGTGCGGCCCGGCATCACCAGTTGGGGGCAGGTGAAGTTCGGCTATGCCGAGAATGTGGACCAAATGGTGCGGCGCCTGAAGTACGATGTGCTGTACATAGAAAACATGAGCTTGGGCGTGGACCTGAAGATCCTCGCCTACACGGTGCTGATCATCCTGAAGGGCGACGGGAAATGAGCCTTGGAACAGGTTCGCCGGTTCCGCCGCTGTGTACATTCGCAGCATGAAAATTTCCGTCATCGGTGCCGGCCAAATGGGCAATGGCATCGCCCACGTATTCGCGCAAGGCGGGCATGAGGTCACGCTGATCGACATTGCCCAGGACAGCTTGGTCAAGGCGCTGGCCACCATCGGCAAGAACATGGACCGCCAAGTGGCGAAAGGCACGCTAAGCGAGGCCGACAAGCAGTCCGCACTGCAGCGCATCGCCACCAGCACCGACACCGCGGCCGGCGTAAAACAGGCCGAACTGGTGGTGGAGGCCGCCACGGAGAACACGGAACTGAAGTTGAAGATCTTCGGCGTACTGGACGCCCATGCGCCCAAGCCGTGCATACTGGCCACCAACACCAGCAGCATCAGCATCACGCGCATAGCGGCCGCCACGCAGCGGCCCGGGCAGGTGATCGGCATGCATTTCATGAACCCCGTGCCCGTGATGAAACTGGTGGAGGTGATCCGCGGATACAGCACCACCGACCAGGTAACGCACACCGTGATGGAGCTGGCACGGGGGATCGGCAAAACACCGGTTGAGGTGAACGACCTGCCCGGCTTTGTGGCCAACCGCATCCTGATGCCGATGATCAACGAGGCCATTGAAACCCTGTTCCAGGGCGTGGGCGGGGTGGAGGAGATCGACACGGTGATGAAACTGGGCATGGCCCACCCCATGGGCCCGTTGCAACTGGCCGATTTCATCGGGCTGGACACCTGCCTGGCCATCATGCGCGTGCTGCACGAAGGCTTTGCCCAACCCAAGTATGCCCCTTGCCCCTTGCTGGTGCAAATGGTAACGGCCGGCAAGCTTGGCGTGAAAACAGGCGAAGGTTTCTACATGCACACACCGGGCAGCAAGGAATTGAAAGTCTCGCCCGCGTTCAGCCCACGCATATGAACGCGCGCAACGTTGTTCCGCTTGCGGCCTGCCTGCTGATAGTGGCCTGCGGCCCGGGGACATCCGGTGGCGGCGATGAAGGAACAACCACACCGGAAGAACCTGAAAACCGATCGCATTGCTACCTGCTGGTAAGCCGGGGAGCGCCACAGGTGAACGATACGGGCCTGGCCCCGGGACCGGTGGACACGTTGTACATACGCATGGATGTTCTGGGTGAACTGGTGAACGGCACCTACAATTGGCTTCCGCAGGAAAAGGACGCCAAGCGCGGCAGCTTCACCGGCACCTTGGAGAATGGCGTGGTGACCGCGCTTTACTCGTACACGGCCGAAGGCGTTGCCGCCAAGGAAGAAGTGCTTTTCAAGCTCGTGGACGGCGGTGTGCGCGTGGGTTACGGCGAACTGGTGCCCAACCAGGGCATTTGGCTGTTCAGGGACAAGGGCCACGCCGAATATGGCGACCTGGTGCCCGAGGTGCACTGCCCTTGACCCTGCTTTGGCAAAGCTGTCTAATTCACGGACACTTCGGGCAGCACTTGGCCGTAACGGCGCTGCAGGCGCGCCTTGCGCTTGGCCAGCCGCGCGGTTGCCTTTTCGGTGCGCGGCGGAATGGGCTGCGCCGCCAATTCCCCGTTCTCGATCCGGCGCACGATCGATTCCACCAGGGCATCATCGCCCTGTGGATCATATTCGCCCTTCAGGTCCTGGCCGAAAAGCACGGCCACGCCCTGCCACAGCCAAGCTTGGAAAGCACCCCGGAGCTGGCGCACCAGCTCGTATCCTGTACGCCCTGTTTCACGGTCGATCAACTTGATCAGGATCCGCCCCTGCGTTACGGTAAGCGATTTGATCTCCTGTTCGAATTCGGCACGCAGCTCGGCCTCGGCCAGTTTCATGTACAGGGCCCGGTCACCCTCGTGGCCGATCAAGGCCAGGTCGTGGTTGTATTCATCCAGCAGCGTTGCAGTTACCCGGGCATAAGGGTAAACCTTTTGCACGTAGCGGGTAAGGCGGTCGGCGCGTGAGGCATTCCGCCTGGCCTTGCCGGTGGCCTTCATTTCAATTTGCACCGGCGCCAGCGTGTAAGTGGGCATGGTATCGCCGTCCACCACCACCACGGGCACCAGCTGCATGGGCTGCTGGGCCAGCACGGGAAAACCGGCGCAAAGCAGGAAAATGAGGGGAAGGACGCGTTTCATAACCCGTGGATCGGCAACAAGTTAGCGCTTAAACGCAAGAACCTGCCACAAGTTGCCGCCGCCGGGCTTCCTTACCGGCGGCGTAGCCACCACGGCGATGGTGCTTGCCCCTTTCCGGGATCCTGCACGGCCACGGTGCGCTCCTCATCGATCAGGGCAGCGGCCACCAGCGCCGCGGCGACGGCCTCATCCGGATCATGGCCCTCCAGCAGCTCCGCACGGAAATGATCGCGCACGAAGAGCGTATCGTAGTGGCCGGAGCGGAACGCCTGGTGCCCCATCACGAACCGGCAGAAAGGCAGGGTGGTCTCCACGCCGGAGATGGCATAATCGTCGATGGCGCGTTCCATGCGTGCGATGGCCTCCTCGCGGTCGGCGCCGTGCACGATCAACTTGGCGATCATGGGATCGTAGTGGATCGGGATGGTCATGCCTTCCTCAAAGCCGTCGTCCACGCGCACGCCCGGGCCTTGCGGCGGCCGGTAGGTCTCCAGCGTGCCGATGTCCGGAAGGAAATTGCTGGTGGGGTCCTCGGCATACACCCGCACTTCAATGGCGTGGCCATTGATGCGCAGATCATCCTGCGTGAAGCCGAGCTTCTCGCCCCGGGCCACCTTGATCTGCTCCTTCACCAGGTCGAGCCCGCTGATCATTTCCGTTACCGGATGTTCCACCTGCAGGCGGGTGTTCATTTCCATGAAATAGAAATCGCCGCTGGCATCCAGCAGGAACTCCACCGTGCCTGCCCCCACGTAATCCACGCTCTTGGCCACATTCACCGCGGCCTGGCCCATGCGCTTGCGCAATTCCGGTGTAAGCACCGCGCTGGGGGCCTCCTCCACCACTTTCTGGTAGCGGCGCTGTATGCTGCATTCGCGCTCGAACACGTACACGGTGTTGCCGTGCATATCGGCCAGCACCTGCACCTCCACGTGGCGCGGCCCCTTCACGAACTTCTCAATGAACACGCTGCCATCGCCGAATGCGTTCTGGGCCTCGCTGATGGCCCGCTCCAGCCCTTCGCGCAATTCGCCTTCGTTCTCCACGATGCGCATGCCCTTGCCCCCACCGCCGGCAGCGGCCTTGATGAGGATGGGAAAACTGATGGTGCGGGCCACGGCCTCCGCTTCCTTCAGTCCGGAAACGGCCCCTTCGGTACCGGGGACCAACGGCACGCCGTGCGCCTTCACCGCTTCCTTGGCGGCCAGCTTGTCACCCATTACGCGCATGACATGCGGCGTGGGGCCGATGAAGATGATGCCGGCCTGGTCCAATGCCTCGGCAAAGGCACCGTTCTCGCTCAGGAAGCCGTAACCGGGGTGCACGGCGTCCACCTTCAATTGCCGGCAAACCTCCACGATCTTGTCGATCCGCAAATAGCTCTCCTTGCTCGGCGCTGGACCTATGCACACCGCCTCATCGGCGGCGCGCACGAACGGTGCCGTACGGTCGGCCTCGGAATAAACGGCCACGGTGGCGATGCCCATTTCCTTCGCCGAGCGCATGATGCGCAGGGCGATCTCGCCGCGGTTGGCCACCAGGACCTTGTTGATCTCGCGTTTCTTCATCGGGCACAGGGGAATAGGCCGCGAAGATGCGAACCAAGGCCGAAGAATGCGAGGCGGGCCTTTTGTTCAACCTGCTCGATCAGGGACGGGGCCAGCCGAAAATTTGCGACCAGGCAACGCTACCGGCACCTAATTTGGCCGTTCACGCCGCGCCCATGAACCTGCTGCCCAACCTGATCGCCGACCTCGGGCTGATCCTCAGCGTGGCGGCCATCACCACCTTGGTCTTCAAAAAGATCAAGCAGCCCTTGTAAGGGCGTCAAAACAAAAGGGACAACTCACCACTTTCCCCCGAAAACCCGGAAACCCGCGCAGCTCTAAGCCAAAACACCCCGTTGCCCGGTAGGGGGTGTGCAGATCATTTGGGACAAGTGGGCCGCTTGCCCGCCATTGCACCGCCTTTACTTTAACGGTTACCGCCTCCCACTATAACGGTACCGCCTTTAGCGCCACCGGGCCGCCTGCTGAACCGCCATGGTGTACCGCTTGCCCACGCCAGCCGTGGCGAAGCGGTACGCCCGCCACAGGCCAGCAATGGGCGGCTAAGCCACCGCATGGGAAACCACCTCCATTTAAGGGGTGTGCAAAACAGAGGGGACAAGTGAGGGCTGAATTAAGACGAATGGGGATACCTATGGGGATACCCATTAGCCGTTGAGTTGGCGGATGCCTTGTTGGATTCCTATCGCCGAGGGTTGGGCCTTGGCCAAATAGAAAGGCCCGCCCTTACCAGGCAGGCCTTTTGGATGCGTACGGTGCGCTTACTTGCCGTTCTGGGCAAGCCGATCACCACGAGATCTCGGCGCGTTGAACACGGTACCGATTAGGACCATTGGCCGCGTCCCTTCCGACTTCAATCAAGACTTTGGTGCTGATTTCGGCAGCCATCTTGATGATGTCCCGGCCTAATGCCAAATAGGCCTCATCCTCCGTCTTGAATGTCATCTCCGGAATGACCTGTCCGTCCTTCGTTACGAGGTAGATGTTGTTCTTCGTTTCCATGTCTGTGCGTTTAGGTGATCGGCCAGCCAAGAACTACGGGTTGTCGCAAGCCCCGCAACACGAGCCAACGCGCTGGCCTGCGTCAACCCTTGTCCGTTAACAGCCACGGCGACCACACTTTGAATTCCCTTCTTCATTTAATGGTGGTTTAATTGGTGTTGAAGCGCGGTGAAAATAGTGCGCCTGCCCCAACCCCGTCCCACCTACTGCTTGGCGTACACGATGCGCTCAATCTGGCGGATGCTCAGGTAGTACTTCTCGTGCAGCGTGAACAGAATGAACTCTACCGTGTGCTTGGGCCTGCGCCCTATGCGTTGCGCGCGCATGCGCTCATACTCCTTGCGTATGTCGGCATTCCGCCGCTTGGTCAGCTCGGTATCCCTTGCCATGGTAAGCTCTTATCGGTGGATCAAGATCTTGCGCAGGTCCTTTACGGCACGGTGGTGCAGCACCTTCACGCTGCCGTGGTCGCGCTCCAGTTCCTCGGCCAGCTCTTTCAGGCCACGGCCAGCCATTACCTGCCGCACCAGGTAACGCTTCAATGGGGTAAGGCTGGCAATGGCCAGGTGCAGGCGTTCATGCCCTTGCAGGCGTATGAGCTGCTGTTCCGGGTCCGGAGCGGTATCGGCCAAGGGCATTGCATCGGCCTGGCTTGCCGGGGGCGGTAGCCGCCGGAAGTGGTCGATGCAGGCATTGCGGGCAACACGGATGGCAAAGGCTGCATGATTGCCCGGTTCCAATGGCCCCTTCTTTCGCCAGCGCTGTATAATGCGCACGGCCACATCTTGCCGCACGTCGGCGCGGTGGTGTGCCTTCACGCAGGCATCGTTAATGGCCCAGTTGATGATGCTGCGGTGCTCGGCAAAGAAGGCCACGGCCTGCCCGTCCACGGTGTCGCACCAATGCGGACGGGGCCGCCCGGCTCCATTGCCTGGCGGCCCCGTATTGTCCAGCACGTCCATCACGGCCGCTAATATGCTGCGTCAGCAGGTGTTTTCCGCTGGCCCGGTGCATGGCCGTTTATAGCGTTTATCGGGGTGTTGCCGTCCACTTTCCCGCGCTGGCGGCGGGATGTAGCGGGCTTGGGGCAGCTTGGCGGTTGTTGATGGTTCGTGATCAGCAGCTCCGTGCGCCGGTTGCCCAGGTTCTTCCGTTCGCCCAGGTCGTGCACGTGCAGGCCGTGCTCAATGGCGAGCTGTACTACTACCGGGTGGTCGAACTCGCTCAATGCGAAGCGCAGGCCGCTGGCCACCAATGTGGTGAAAAGGTCGCGCGTGTCCTGTTCCTTCCAGGCAGCCGCTTCGCCGTAGTTGTTGGCGGTGCCCAGGTATGGAGGGTCCGCGTACACGAATGCAACACGGCGCTCGGCCGGGCTAAGCGGTATGCGCCCAAGCAAGGTCCTGAAGTCGCAATTGGTGAACTCCACGTCATAAAGTGCCTCGCGTGTCGCGGCCAGCCGGTCCTGGAGGTTGCGCTTGGTGTTCTTCAGGTTCAAGCGCAGGGTTTGTGGCTTGCCCATGTAGCCGTAGTTGCTTTGGTACAGGAAGCGTACCGCCCGCCACACGGGATGGGTAGGTGCGTTTCTCTTCCATTCCTGCCACAGGTCGTCATGTATGGGCGTTGCCGCCCACGCCTCGGAAAGCTCCGGCATGCGGTCCTGCACCACGCAGAAGAGGTTGTATACCTCGCCATCGCGGTCGTTCACAATGTTGCGCTCAGCTTTGGGCTTGGCAAAGAACAGGCCGCCAGCGCCGAAGAATGGTTCTATCCAGTGGCGATGTGGCGGAATGTGGGGCAGGATGCGCGCGGCCATGCGCCGCTTGTTGCCCAATCGGTTCAATATCATGGCCGCGAAACAGCGGACTGTTCCCGCCGCTTCCCAATCATGGAGCTTTCTTGCGCGGGCCTTTTGGGCCTGGCTTGGCACGTTTCAGGTTGCCCCTGCGCGTCTTATACGGGTTGAGGATGAAGGGCACTCTTCTGAGTTCAATGCGCATGTCTTTGTAAACACCGGCATCCCACCGGCTATATATGCGCGGCGGCGAGTATTCGCGGTGTCTAGCGCAGAAGCCGACCAGGCTGCTGTATGCCTCCCATTTGTCCCTCGATAGCCAACGGACCATTACCACGCTTTTCCTCTCCATGCGGCGTTCTACGCTTGGAGGGGTTGATGGTTTCTTCAGCTCCTAGGCCCGGCGCAGCTCAGTCCAGCAGGTGGGTGCCATCGGCGAATACCCACAAGCGCGCCTCCAGTCTACAGCTACGCAGGGTGTAGGTCGCGCTGAGTTCCACGCCTTCTACGCCGTCCACGAAGCGGGTGCCGCTCTTGCCGGTGGTATGAAAGGCCACCATGCCTGCCCCTTCTATAGGGGCGGTGCATTGGAACACCTCAAAGAGGTCTACAGGGCCGGTTCCGTTAAGGTCGGCGGTGGTGAGAGTGTGGTAGTTCATGGTCGGTTTCTATTAAGCCTGGTCATACCCTGCGGCCAACAACTGCCGCGCAATTCGCGGTGTGGCTGGCACCCAGTAGCGCATGTCGTCGCCGAGCAGCACCGGCACCAGGTATTGTTGGTTGTAGACCCAGCGCTGGGCGGCGGCGTAGTTGGAAAAGCGGTAGACGGTCATGGCTGTGCGTTGTTTGGAAGGCCTAAGCACGACCAGACTTTCGGAACACGCAAGCGCATGCCGGGCACTTCGGCTACATAGGCAGTGAAGTGGCTGCATAGGCAGCTTTCTTAACAAAATAGTTCCGCGCGCGTACAATGGGCTTACCCCACGTGCTCGCCCAGCGCCCCTTCTAAAGGGTGCACAACGCGCAGCACCGCTACCCTGCTTTCCGCCTTGTGGTCGAGGGTTCCCCTTTTTGGGCGGCGCCTTGTTGCTCTCGTAGCAACCTCCGGAGTGCCTCAACTTCCAACTGCGAAAGTGGTGATGCTTCCTTTGGATGAAGTGATCCAGGCGAATCGCTGAAGCGGGGCACTTTCCGAATCATCTCACCTATCCCTAGTATCAGCCAGTCGGCATCGAGATCTGGAAATTGCCGTAGAACCTGTTCTATCTTGTCGCTGCCGATTGCGCTACCGCGCTTTATCGCCTTTCCCAACAGGCCCTGTGACCATCGCGTGCGGCGCGTGAACTCGTTCTCGCTCACGCCAATAGCGTCAAGATAGAAAGCTATCCGCTGTGCGGCTGTTGATAACTTCATGGATAGACCATTGTCTATTCTTAGGGACTATTGTCTATGTTTGCTCCCGCAATGAGAAGCACGAAAGTAGCGCAAGCGGGATCCCGACCAAATGCGGCCATGCGCGCCCGCATTCTACGTGGCCTGCGCAGGGGTGACCAAACACGGATAGCTGAGGCCGTTGGCACGGTGCCCGAATACGTAAAACAGGTGATGCGTTACCGGCCGGACGCAAAGAGCGCGCTGGCGCACCGAATCTGGTTGGCAGCTGACCGGCTACTGAAGGACCGTGCCCGCCTCAATAACGACATGCGCGGATGATCATTCGCGACGGCATAGTGCTGCTGGAGTACGCAGAGCTGGTGAATGACGCCTGTTTAAGCGAGCCAGCCTACAAAAAGGCCGTGCGTGACGGGCGTATAGCACGAGTTCAGAAAGCCTGCCCCGGCCACCCCGCCCTTATCGAATACCGCTCCCTACCGGCTGCATACAAGGAAATGGTGCGCCACTACTTGAAGGGCGACCCCGAGGACCTTGCGCGCGCCCAAGTGGTCGAACAGCACCTGGTGCTGGCGAAGGAGGACGAGACCTACATACACGAGTTCCGCGCCAGCAATGGCCTGGGCCTGAGCATTGCCAAGATGCATGCCACCAAGCAGGCCGCGCGGGTGCTGGCGCTGCTGGCCGAAATGGACCAGGTGCGCAACGAAGGCCCGGAGGCCGTGGTAAGGCACTACGGCATGCCCGTGCTGGAGATGAAGGCCACCATCATCACCTACATCAAGCTGCACCGCATAAAGCTGCCCGCCAGCTTCAGCAAACTGGAGGCGCGCAAGCGGGCCTACCGCAACGCCCGCGAGGCGGGCCTGCCGGGGGCCAGCAGCCTTATACACGGCGCGCACGGCAACACCGGTGCGAGCAAGGTGAAAGACGGCGACCCCGCCAAGGTGCTGCGCCTGCTGTGCAGCAGGCACCAGAACTACGGCCTGCGCACCATTGCCCAGGACTTCAACAAGGTCGCCGCCAAACAGGGCTGGAAGGCCATAACCGCCAACACGGTGAAGAACTTCCTGGCCGATGGCGCGAACGGCCGCACGGCCATGCTCTACTCGCGCGGCCTGAAGGCGTACCAGGACAAGTACGGCATAGTGATCCACCGCACCCGCCCCTCGCAGCCCACCTACATGTGGGTGCACGACGGCACGGACTACGAGCTGTACTACCAAAAGGAGGTGGGCGGCAAGCGCACCTTCCACCACCGCAAGGTGGTGGTGGTGGTGGTGGACCCGCACAGCTGGTACCCGGTGGGCTTCGCCATCGGCGACCAGGACACCATTGAGCTTACACAGGAGGCGTACCGCAACGCGGTGCACCACACCCGCGAGCTTACCGGCCAGTACTTGCAGCCGTACCAGGTGCAAAGCGACCGCCTGGGTTACAAGAGCCTGACCGCATGGTACAAGGGCATGGACATAAAGTACACACCGGCAGCCGCCAAGAACGCGCGGGCCAAGGTGATCGAGCCCTGGTTCCGCCAGCACAACGACCACTACGTGCACCGCCACCTGAACTGGGGTGGCCACAACATAACCAGCCGCAAGGAGAACCAGCCCAACGCCGATGCCCTGCATGCGCTGCGCCACAGCTTCCCCACGGAGGCCGAAGTGATCGAGCAGATAAGGGCCTGTATAAACGCCGAGCGGGCGGACAAGGTGGCGGGCTACGTGGCCGCGCTGAACGCCATGCCGGCCGATGCCCGGCGCTTGGTAACGCGCGAGCAGTACCTGCTTACCCTGGGCGATAAGCACCAGTGGACCAACGAGCTGACGAACAAGGGCCTGATGCCCACGCTGAATGGCGAGCAGCGCGTGTACAACCGCTACGACCGCGAATTCCAGGACCTGCTGGGCACGGCCTTCCAAGTGTACAGCGATCCGTACGACCACAGCGACATACTGGCCACCGCGCGCGATGGCAGCCTGCGCCACCTGGTGCCCTCGGTGCAGGCCATGCCCATGGCGCTGGCCGACCACACCCCGGAGCTGCGCGAGCAACTGGATGCCCTGCGCGCCGTGAAGCTGAACCTGAGCCAGGCCGCAATAGATGCCCTGGTGAACGACCGCGACGTGGTGCGGCGGCTGGCCGACGAGCTGCTGGCGGACACCCTGCCCGCCGTGCGCCGCAAGCGCGCAGAGGCCACCGCAAGGAACGACATGCGGCCCACCGCCGAGCAAGAGGCCGTGGAGCGCGGCTACTTCATAGGCCAAGGCGGCAGCCACAAGCAGGCGTTGCAGGCCGTGAAGCATACCGATGAGGACATCGCCCGCCGGGCATTGAAGGACCTATAAACCACCGTACATCAATGGCTAAACCAGTACTTACCCATGCACAGAAAGAAGCCATCGGCCACAAGCTGATGGAGGCCTTCCGGGCCAGCGGCTTCACCTCCCAGGCCAAGTATGCCACCTCCGTGGGCATCAACGGCAGCGACTTCAGCAACATCGCCAACGCCAAATGGAAGCAGAACGACCGCCTGCTGAGCGTGGAGAAGTGGCTGCGCATAGCCCGCACGGTGCGCTTCGAGTTCAACCCGCGCCAGCGTTGGGTAACGGCACCCACCAGCACGTACCGCTATATAACGGGCCAGCTCGCCAGCTGCCAGCAGGAAAGCCTCTGCGCCATCTTCTGCGATGAGGCCGGGCTGGGAAAGACCCACGCCGTGCGCGAATACGCGGACACCCACGCCAGCGCCTACTACATCAACGGCGGGGCGCACCCCAACAAGCTCAGCCTGGTGCGCGGGCTGGCGCAGGCCATTGGCATAAACGCCGACAAGGGCACCACGGAGGAAGTGTTCCAGGACGTGGTGATGTACCTGAAGGCCAGCACCAACCCGCTGCTCATCATAGATGAGGCGGGCGACCTGCACAACAACGCCTACATGATCCTGAAGCGCCTTTACAACGAGCTGGAGTTCACCTGCGGCATGTACCTCATTGGCGCGCGCGGCCTGAAAAAGCGAATCGATAGCGCCATACGGGTGCGCACCAACGGTTTCGAGGAGGTGTTCAGCCGCTTCGGCAGCCGCTACAGCAAGGTGCTGCCCGATGATGTGAAGGGACGCAGCGAGTACATGCGCAAGGAGGCCGAGGTGGTTGCGGCCAGCAACGGCCTTACCGACAAGGAGGTGCTTAACCGCCTGCTTAGCCAGGACGTGGACCTGCGCCGTGTACGCCGCGAGGTCATCAAATCCCGCATTGCAGCATGAAGAACAGACTGGTGATCGAAAGCGAGGCCGCGCGGGCCGAGCTGAAGAAGGCCACCCGCATGGACGAGCTGGACTACCAGCTTTTGATCCTGGAGAGCGGGTGCCGCTTCCTGGAGCACATCGTGCGGCCCAATGAGTTCCTGAACGAACAGGACGCGCGGGCCTACCGCGAGCACCTGGGCGCTGTGGGCTTTTGGGAGTGGTTCGTGTACCGCTTCCGCTGCATGGAGCTGGAGGTGGCCAAGCAATGGGCCGGGCCGGAAAGCCTGGTGGCCATACAGCCCGCCGAATACAAGCGCCAGCGCCTTATTGAGGAGGCCGAAGGCATCCTCTTCTACCGCAAGCACCTCGACAGCTTCGAGGTATGGCTGAAACTACTGGAGGACAAACGATTCATGCGTAAACAACAACTGCAACATGCCCACTGACATCAGTAAAATGAGCGCGGCCCAACTGGCCAAGCTCGCCAAGGAGGCCAAGGCCCGCGAACAGGCGGAGAATGCCGCCAAGCGCAAAGCGTACGACAGGCTGCGCGACGACTACATCAGCACCGTGTTCGGGAAGATGGAGGAGCTGAGCGAACAACTCAGCGCCTTCAAGGATGAAAGCGTGAAGTTGGGCATTGAGCTGCACGCCAAGATGTACGAAGCCTACGGGCGCGAGCCGAAGGACGGCATAGACAGCTACACGCTCACCAGCGCGGACGGCAATAACAAGGTGGTGATCGAGCGCCAATGGCGCTGTGAGTACGACGAGACCGCCGAGGTGGCCATTGCCCAGCTGAAGGAGGTGCTTCGCGACAAGTTCGCGCAGCGCAACCAGGCCATGTACAGCATGCTGGAGCGTGTGCTGCTGCGCAATAACAAGGGCGACTACGACGAGCGGCTTGTGGCCAAGCTGCGCGCCGAGGAGGACAAGGTGAACGACCCGCGCTTCAGCGAAGCACTGGCCATGCTGGCGAAGAGCTACAAGCCGGTGAGCAGCCAGACCTACATACGCGCCTACCGCAAGAGTGCCACCGGCAAGTGGGAGGACTTGACCATGAACTGGAGCCGGATGTAGGCCAACCGCATGGGTCTTTCGTCGCTCGCACGACACTTCCCCATCATCAAAGAACGGATAGCTGCGAGTGACAGCCGGAAGACAGCGGCAAAGGACCGGCGGTAAGCCAACAGCGGAGAAGGCACCAGCAATGGAGAGACGAGGGTTCGAATCCCTCCCCGGTCCCCACGGAAGTAACCAAACCTCGAACGAATGGCCATTACCGAAATAGACCGCATACGCATGCACGACGACATGGACCAGCTGAACGAGCTGGTGCAGCGCAAGCAGGCCGTTTGGCATGATGAGCTGGACCCGATGAGGAAGGCGACGCTGCTGGAGGAGATCGAGCTGCATGCCACCGAGATCAACGCCCTGAAGGCACAACTCGCACAGCCATGAGCGCACTGGACTACGACGCCGAAACCGAGAAGCTCATGGCGGCGCGCCCGCTCATCGGCTCCCACCGCGTGGGCAGGCTTGTGGTGCGCGTCACGCACACATCCTGGTCGGTGCAGGATGAGCAGGGCCGCTACTTCTCGGATGGCCGGGCGAAGACGGCCGATGGCCTGCGCGCCGCGATAGCCAAGGCCATAAAGGCCTACGCCCGCACAAACCGCTTTACCCGATGAGCAACGCGACGAACGACCTGAATGGGTGCCGCCAGCGCCGGTTGGCCCACGAGGCCGATTGGCGGCAGTACGCCCAAGAGGTGGAGCCGCAGCCGGAGCCGGGCCCGCGCCTGCGCGACCTGCTGTTGGCCATGCAAAGCCGCATGGGGGCCACGCCGCCGGACGCTGAGCTGCGCA
>JBIQMI010000009.1:0-29176 GCA_044463585.1 Cryomorphaceae bacterium | reverse complement strand
AAGGCCGCCGCCACGCGTTCCCCGTCCATGGCCGCGCTTACGATGCCGCCGGCGTAGCCAGCGCCCTCTGCGCAGGGATATAGCCCGTGCACTTGCGGATGTTCGAGTGTGTGCGGGTCGCGCGGGATGCGCACCGGTGAGCTGGTGCGGCTTTCCACGGCCACCAGCACCGCCTCGTTGGTGCGGTAGCCGCGCATTTTCTGCCCGAAAGCCTTGAAGCCCTCGCGCAGGCGGGAGGCCACTTCGCGCGGCAGCACGTCATCCAGCGCATAGGGTACAATGCCCGGTGGGTAGCTGCATTCGGGCAGGTCGTTGCTGGGCTTGCGGCGGATGAAATCCTCCAGGCGCTGGGCCGGCGCGCTTTGGCGCTGTCCTCCCGCGCGCCAAGCGGTCTGTTCCACCTGCTGTTGCCAGCGCATGGCGGCCAGCGGGTCGTGCGCGCTGCCCGGGGGCGGGTCCACGGCCACCACAATGCCGCTGTTGGCGTAGGGGTTGTTGCGCTTGCTGGGGCTCCAGCCGTTGGTCACCACCTCGCCGGGTGCGGTTGCGCAAGGTGCAATGATGCCGCCCGGGCACATGCAGAAACTGTACACGCCGCGCCCTTCCACCTGCTGCACTACGTTGTAGCTGGCCGGGGGCAGGAAGGGGTCGCGCACATCGCAATGGTAACGGATGCTGTCGATCACCGCTTGCGGGTGCTCGATGCGCACGCCCATGGCAAATGATTTCGCCTCAATGGCGATGCCCTTGGCGTGCAGCAGTTCGAAGATGTCGCGCGCGGAATGGCCGGTGGCCAGCACCACGCTGCCGGCCAGCACCTCATGGCCGTGGGCGGTGCGCACACCGTGGATGGCGCCGTTGGCGAGGAGCAGATCGGTAACGCGCGTGTTGAAGCGCACCTCGCCGCCTGCCGCCTCAATGGCCTCGCGCATGGCGGTGATGATCTTGGGCAGTTTGTTGGTGCCGATGTGGGGATGCGCATCAATGAGGATGTCCGGCGGGGCCCCGAAGGCCACGAAGGTTTCCAGCACGCTTGCGATGTCGCCGCGCTTATCGCTGCGGGTGTAGAGCTTGCCATCGCTGTAGGTGCCTGCGCCGCCTTCGCCAAAGCAGTAGTTGCTGTCGGGGTCCACGGTATGCTCGCGGTTGATGGCGGCCAGGTCGCGGCGGCGTGCGCGCACATCCCTGCCGCGTTCCAGCACAATGGGCCTTAGACCGCGGCGGATGCAGCCCAGCGCGGCGAACAGCCCTGCCGGGCCACAGCCCACGATCACAACGGGCCTGCCCTTGCGCACATCGGGCAGTTCCGGCGGCACGGTGGCCGGGCCGGGGAAATCCGTTTCAGCGCTCAGCTCCACGCGCAAGCGCACCAAGGGCAGCTTGCTGCGGGCATCGATGGAGCGCTTCAGGATGCGCGCGCCACGCACCGTTGCAACGTCCATTCCGCCGGCTTCCGCGGCCGCTTCGCGCACCAGCACGGGGTCCGCGGCTTCCCGCGGCGGCAAGGCAATGTCCACAATGCGGCCCATGCCGCGAAGATGCAGCGGAGGTGGGGCAATTTGCCAATTTGCCAAAGTGCCAATTCGCCAATTTGCCAATTCATACGGGCCGCTTCCGTTCCCTTAGCCCTCGAACGTGAAGGTGAGCACGTAGGTCTTGGTGCGCAGGCTTTGGATGGGCGAGCTGAAACGGGTGCCGTCATCCACCAGTACGTTAGGTATGCCGATCCCTGTTTTCAATTCGATGCCGAACTTGAAATAGGGGAGGAACATGTCGATGCCGCCTCCTACTTCGGCGCTGTAATCGTATTTGTTCAGCTTCACCACAATGTCCTCGTCCAGCGCGTTGTCCACGTCCTTCTTGCTGGCCATGTCTATGCCGAACTTGCCGCCACCGATCAGGTACACGGCGAAGTTGTTGATGCGGTCGCTGCGGAATTTCAGGAGGAGTGGAAATTCGAGGTAGGTGCTCTCGATGGGCTTTTGGAAGTTGGCGACCTTGCCGTTGGCCTTGCGGAAGGAATACTTCAGGATACGGTCCTCGAAGGCCAGCGTGGGTAGAAAGCGCAGGCTGAGGTTGTCGGTCATGTTGAGCGATGCCACGATGCCGAGGTTGAAGCCGGGCTGCTTCACGTGGTCGATCACCAGGAGCGAGTCGCTGAACGGCGCGTTCGGCTTCAGCTTCATGTAGAAATCGGCCGTGTTGTAGCTGAGCAGGAAGCCGAAGTGGAACCTCCGCAGGTCAAAGTTGGGCAGGTTTTCCACCTTCACCCCTGCGCGCTGGGCATTGGCGGCCGGTGCCATGGTGGTGAGGGTCAGGATCAACAGCAGTACGGCTTTGCGTGCGGGCATCGGGTAAAGGAACGAAAGTAGGCGTTGATCCGTGCGCGGTGCCATGCGGTTATTTGCGGGCGGAATACAGGGTGGCCACGCCGAAGGTGAGCGGGCGTGAGCGCACTTCGCGCAGCCCGCTGTTCGCCAAGATCGCCTCGAACTGCTCGCCTTCGGGGAAGGCGTCCACGCTTTCGGGCAGGTAGGTGTACGCGGCCTTGTCCTTGCTAAGCATGCGGCCGATCAACGGCATGATGCGGTGGAAGTAGAACCGGAACAATTGCTTGAACGGTGTGGCGCGCGGCTTGCTGAATTCGAGCACGAACAACCTGCCGCCCGGTTTCAGCACGCGGGCCATTCCGCGTATGCCTTTCCCGAGGTCCTCGAAGTTGCGCACCCCGAAGGCGATGGTGATGGCATCGAACGATCGGTCGGGGAACGGCAATTCAGCGGCATCGGCCTGCACGAGCGTGATCTGCTGCGATAGGCCGGCCTTTTCGACCTTGATGCGACCTTGGGCGAGCATGCCTGCGGAGATGTCGGCGCCGGTGATGCGCGCGGCCTTGTGGCGGGCCATGATGGCGAGGTCGGCGGTGCCGGTGGCCACGTCCAGCAGGTGGTCAACCGGTTCCTGGCCCAGCAGGCGCACCACCTTGCGGCGCCACCCCTGGTCGGTGCCCATGGACAGCATGCGGTTGAGCAGGTCGTACTTGGGCGAGATGCGGTCGAACATTTGTTCCACCTGCTCGCGCTTGGAGCCTTCGGCGCGGTATGGTTTCACGGTGCCTGCCATGCTCCTCAGGCTTCGAGCCCCAGTCGTTCGGCCTCGGCCAACAAGGCCTTGGGGTCGATGGGCACCACGCCCACGTGCTCGCACACGAGGCCTCCGGCCAGGTTGGCCCATGCGGCCAGCCGGGGCAGGGGCAGGCCCAGCGCCAGGCAAAGCGAGGCCACCGAGATCACCGTATCGCCTGCGCCGCTAACGTCGGCGATGTTGCGGCGGTGGGCCGGGATCAGTGTTTCCTGGCCGTTGGCATGGGCAAAAATGCCATGCTCGCTCAGCGTGATCAGCGAGGCCTTGTTCCCCAGGCGCTTTTCCAGCATGTGCACGGCGCTGCGGAGCTGTTCGAAATTGCCGGCGGGCAGGTCCACTTTCAACCCGTCGCGCAATTCCTTCAGGTTGGGCTTGAACAGGTGCACGCCGCGGTAATCGAAGAAGTGCCGCCGCTTGGGGTCCACGGAAGTGGGTATGCCCATGCGTTCCGCCTCGGCGATCAGCCCGGTGATCACGGCCGGTGTAAGGGCGCCCTTGTCGTAATCCTCGAAGATGAGCACCTGCGGCTTGGCCTTGTGCAGTACCGCGATGGCATGCTGAAGGAATTTTTCCGCTGTGGCGGCGTCGAGGTCGGATTCCTTTTCCTCGTCCACGCGCACCACGTGCTGGCTGCCGCTGATCACGCGGGTCTTCACCGTGGTGGGCCGGCCCTGCACGGCGAGCAGGCCATCGGTGGCCAGGCCCTCATGCTTGAAGATCTGCTGGATGTCGTCCGCGTAGCTGTCGGTGCCGGTAATGCTGGCCACCACGGGGGTGGCGCCAAGGGCGCGCAGGTTAAGGGCCACGTTGGCGGCCCCGCCCAAGCGTGCACTGCGGCGGTTCACTTGCACCACGGGCACGGGGGCCTCGGGACTGATGCGGTCAACGCGCCCCCACAGGTAGGCGTCGAGCATCACATCGCCCACCACCATGGCGGTGATGCCGCCGAACCGCTCGAACAATTGCCGGGTGCCCATGGCTCAATGGGCGGGCAATGCCGCCACGGCTTTTGCGATGCGCTTGATGGCCTCCGTGAGCAGGGCATCGCCGGTGGCGTAGCTGATGCGCAGCGTGTGCGGTGCGCCGAACGAATCGCCGTCCACCAGGCTTACGCCGGCCTCTTCCAGCAGGTACATGGCCAGGGCCTCGCTGTCGGCCACTTTGCCGCCGAGGCTTTTGCTTACGTCGGGCAGCACATAGAATGCGCCCTGTGGTTTGTTGCAGCGCCAGCCGGGCACTTGGGCCAAGCCTTGGAGCACCAGGTCGCGGCGGCGCAGGAAATCGGCGCGCAGGCCTTGGATCAATGCGGGGTCGGCCTCCACGCAGGCCTTGGCCACGCGCTGTGCAATGCCGTTGGCGCCGCTGGTGAACTGGCCCTGCACCTTGTTGGCGGCCTTCACCACCCAGTTCGGTGCACCGATGTAGCCGATGCGCCAGCCGGTAAGGGCGAATGCCTTGGAGATGCCGTTGACCGTGATGGTGCGCTCGAGCATGCCCGGCACGGTGCCGATGGAACGGTGCACCCCATCGAACACGATGTGCTCGTAGATCTCGTCGCTGATCACCATCAGCCCAGGGTGGCGCAGCACCACGGCCGCCAATTCCTCCAATTCGGCCTGGCTCAGCACCGAGCCGCTGGGGTTGGTGGGCGAGCTGAAGATGAGCAGGCGCGTGCGGGGCGTGATGGCCGCGGCAATGCGGCTTACGGGCGGCTTGTAGTCCTCGGCCAGGGTGCTGGGCACGAATACGGGCGTGGCCCCGGTGAAGCGCACCTGTTCGGCGTAGCTTACCCAGTAGGGCGCGGGGACCACCACTTCATCGCCGGGGCCCACCAGCGAGATGATCACGTTCATGATGGCCTGCTTGGCGCCGGTGCTCACCATCACCTGCTCGGGGGCGTACTGCAGGTTGTTGTCGCGCTGGAACTTGGCCGCAATGGCGGCGCGCACATCGGGATAGCCCATTACGGACGGGTATTTGTTCCACTTGTTCTCCGCGATGGCCTTTTGCGCGGCCTCGATGGCGAAGGCCGGCGGATCTTGGTCGGGCTCGCCCAGGCTGAGGTCGATGATGTCCTTTCCAGCGGCCCGCATTTCGCGGGAGCGTTGCGCCATTTGCAGGGTGGCGGATTCGGACATGGCGCTAACGACGGGCGAGATATGCATGATGGTTCTGGTGACCGGTTGTTATAGGCTGGCTACGGGCCGCGAAATTAGCCGTTGCGGCAGGATGCGGCGGGTTTTGCGGCTGCGCCCGAACTTCGCCGCAAACTCCGGGCATGTCCAACGATCAATTCTACCAAGTGCTGCTGGCGCTGTTGCCGTCGGTGGTGGTCTTCCTCACCGCGTTCTACCTGCTGCGGCAATTCCTCGGTTCGCGCTCGCGCGAGGCGAACGTGCAGCTGATGGCCGATGCCAAGCGCGAGGACCGCAAGCACACGCTGCCGTTGCGGCTGCAGGCCTACGAGCGGTTGACGCTTTTCCTGGAGCGCATCGCGCCCGGCCCGCTGGTGTTCAGGGTGCACAAGGCGAACATGACCGCCCGCATGCTGCATGCCGAGCTGCTGGCCACGGTGCGCGAGGAGTTCGAGCACAATGTGACGCAGCAGATCTACGTGAGCGACCGGGCCTGGCAGCAGGTGAAAATGGCGAAGGAGGAAACGCTGCGGATCATCAACATTGCGGCTGAAGGCACGCCAGATGGGGCCAACGGCACGGCGCTGAGCCAGCGCGTGTTCGAGACGGCCTCCAAGCTCACTCACCTGCCCACGCAGCAGGCCATCCTCACGCTGAAGGAGGAAGTGCGGAAACTGTTCTAGCCGCGGTAGGCACGCAACAGGTCGCTGGCCGCCTCGAACGGACTGAGCGTGCCCTGGGCCACTTGTTCGGCCAATGCCGCCCATAGGGCGCCCACTGCGGGGTGCGCATGGAAATCCGCCAGTAGCTCTTCCTCGATCATGCTGTGCATCCACCAGTGTGCCTGCTCCCTGCGGCGCTTGTCACGGAAGCCGTTCTCCCGATCGCGCAGCGCGATCCGCTCCAATGCCTCGGCCAGTTTGGCCATGCCGGCGCCGGTGGTGGCCGAGCAGAGCAGCACCGGAGGGCGTTCGCCGTTCTCGCGCGGCGGAAGCAGTGAAATGGCCTGTTGCAGGTCCATGGCGGCGCGCTGGTTGCGCTTTTCGTTGTCGCCGTCGGTCTTGGTGATGGCGATCAGGTCGGCGGATTCCATGATGCCGCGCTTGATGCCCTGCAGGCTATCGCCCGTGCCGCCGATGGTGAGCAGCAGGTTGAGGTCGGTGAGGCGGTCCACGGCGGTTTCGCTTTGGCCCACGCCCACGGTTTCGATCAAAATGCGGTCGTAGCCGGCGGCCTCGCACAGCAGCATGGCCTCGCGGGTGCGGCGCGCCACGCCGCCCAAAGTGCCGCCGCTGGGGCTGGGCCTGATGAAGGCCTCTGGCGCCGTGGCCAAGCGTTCCATGCGGGTCTTGTCGCCCAGTATGCTGCCGCGGGTGCGGGTGCTGCTGGGATCGATGGCGAGCACGGCCACCCGGTGCCCATTGGCGATGAACTGCATGCCCAACGCATCGATCAGCGTGCTTTTGCCCACGCCGGGTATGCCCGTTACACCGATGCGCACCGTGGGCACCTGTACCGCGTGCATGGCCTGTTGCACCAAGGCCCTCGCTTTGGGCGCATCCTCCGGCCTGCTGCTTTCCACAAGCGTGATGGCCTTGCCCAGGGCGGCGCGGTCGCCGGTGCGCAGCGCCGATAGCAAAGTGTCCACTGTTTCCATGTCAATTGCCGCGGTATTGGTTCACCCATTCACGCTCGCCCATGTCGTGCAGCAGCCGGAAGAATTCGGGGCCCACGATCAGCCCTGTGGTATGGCGCAGGCCGTACCGGGAAAGGATCTCCATCTGCCGCGGGCTGGGGGCCAGGGGCTTTTCGCTCCAACCTTTGATCGTGCGGCGCGGGTCGTCGGTTTTCTGGGGGAACTCCCAATAGCGCAGCTTCCACAGGTTGTCCAGTGTGCTGCAATCGGTAAGGAAACCCATGGCGGCGCTATCGGGCGGCAGGGTGCAGGCCTTTACGTCGTATTTGCGGAAGAGGTCCTCGGCATCGGGGTTGGCGGGGCTGAAAGTGCGCCCTTGGGCCTGCCGCACGAAATCGCTGCGCGTGAGGGGCCTGCTTTCCACCACTTGGCCTTCCTTGACACGGGCCAGGAAGAGGCAGAAGAGCTGGCCATCGGTGGAGGGGGCCAGGCTCATGGCGAACTCGTGCACGGGCCGTTCCTGCGCCTGCACGGGGAACAACCCGAGCAGCAGGAGCACAAGTGCAGCGGAACGCATGGTGCGGGCTAAGGTATGCGGCCGGGCGCGTCAGGGTTTTTTGCCCTTCACCGCGTCCTTCACGTCCAGCACGGCCTGCGGCATCACGGTGGCCACCACGCCTTCGCGCAGTCCGCTCCAGAGGTAGTTGAACACCTGGCGGTCCTGCTTGCGCTCCACCGTGTAATCGCCATGCCGGAAACCGTTGCTTTCCTTCAGGTTCTTGCTGTGCAGGAGCGTGTTCAGCACGAAGCTTTTCAGCTTGTTCTCTTCTTTGCTGCCATCGTGCTTCAGCAGCACCACCTTCAGCCCGTCGTATTCCATGTCCACCCGCCCGTGGCCCCTGATGTTATTGGCCTCCAGCGTGTATTCAATGCTTTTGATCTGCCCGGTGGTGGCGCGGGCCAGGATCAGGTTGTTGGTCATGGCGTTGAATGCCTCGAAGGGCAACGGGCCGATACTGGCGTTGGCGCTGAAGTGGTCGGAACTGTCGAAAATGTTGGTGATGAACTGGAAGCGGATCGGTGCGTTGCCGTACACCATGGCGCGGGCGTTCAGCCGCATCTGCGGGCCTTTTGCCGGATCCAGCGTGCAAATGCCGTGGACCACCGCTTGTATGTCCTTGAAGTCCACCTGCCCGTAACGATTGGAAACGGTGTCCTTTTCGTGGTAATCCACATCCAGGTGCTGCACCACAAGGCTATCGAGGCAAACGGTAATGGGCAGTTCGCGCAACAAGCGGGCGGGCATGGGCTTGTTGCTGAAGGGCTGGTCGGGCAGGGTCTTGTCGCGGAAATCGTGCAGCGCGGTGCGGCCGATGCGCAGTTCACCGGCCTGCAGGGCATGTTGGAGGACCAGGGCATGCAGGTGCAGCCCGCGCACGGCAATGGTGTCGGAATTGAAATTGATCAGGTCATCCTCGTAGCGGATCACTTGCCCGTAATCGGAAGGTCCCTTCCGCGAGGCAAGCTGCACCCCGGTAAGCCGGAGCAGGCTGTCCTTGTGCACCAGTTGCAGCCGGCCCAAATGCAGGTCGTACAGCGGGGGAAGGGCAGTGGTCACGCTGTCCAGGTCCATGTCGGCACTGGTGAAGGTCCATGGTTGCCCGGTGTTGCCTCGCCCCAGGTCGATGTACAGCCCTGTGATGCCAACATTTCCCTTCCGCAAGGTGATGCCGGGCTTTTTCCCGTCGCGGTTTTTCCAGCGGAATGCCACTTCCGCCAAGTCCACGCTGTCCACGCGCAGGTATCGCGGGCCGTTGTTCGCTGTGGCGTTCCGTTCGGTACCGGGCGCTTTGCCGGTGATCAACAGCATGTCCGCCTGTTCCAGGTGAAGGCCCTGCACGTGCACACGGTTGCGCACAAGCAGTTTCCACAGCGATAGCCCCTTCACGGCCAGGTGCCCTACATGGCCATGGAGCTGGAAGCGCCCATCCAAGGTGGTATCGCTGTCGATGCGGATGTCATCCCATGCCACATTGCCGGGCAGCAGCTCGATCACCACTGACCCGATCTGCACATTCCCGCCGGGCCCTGCGGCCTCCTGCATCAATTCCAGGCTGCGCTCGCGCACCAGCTTGGCCAGCCACGAGGGGCCCAGCAAGGCCGCAATGGCCACAATGCCCACGGCCAATGCCCAAGGCCAGTACCGGAGGCTTTTGCTTCTGGTCATGCGGTGGAATGGATGTATGTATGGCTAATGGTTCAGCGGATTGAGCCGCGAATAGACCACTGAATCCACGAACACGCCATTCACCAGGAAGTTCTCGCGGAAATGCCCTTCCTTCACAAAGTGGTTGCGTTCCAGCACGCGGATCGAGGCCAGGTTTTCCGGCGAGGCCGATGCCTCCACGCTGTTCAGCCCAATGCTCGTGAAGCCATGGTCCACCACGGCGGCCAGCGCTTCCGAGGCCAGGCCCTGCCCCCAAAGGTCCGGGTGCAGCGCGTAGCCCACTTCGGCGCGGTGGTGCTGGATGATCATGCGCCAAAAGCCGATGTAGCCCACCAGCCGGTCCGAGCCTTTCACGGTAATGGCCCACATGATGGACTCCCGGTCCGCGGCCGCTTGGCGGAATTCGTGCACCATGCGCAAGCTGTCGGAGGGGCGCGTATCCAGCGGCTTGGGTATGTAGCGCATCACCTGCGGGCTGGAGCGCAGCATGAAGATGGCCGTGGCGTCCTGTTCCTTCAGCCCGCGCAGCAACAGGCGGCGCGTTGTAAGCACGGGTATTCGGCTGAAGTCGGGCCAGAGCATGGGTGAAAGGTAACGGCGATCGGGCGCGGCCTGCGGGTATCCGTAGCTTGGCACCATGAAGTTGCGACCGTTCCTGGCCATGGCGGCCTTGTTGTTTGCGGCCGGTGCGGCACAGGCCACGGAATACGTGGTGCCGGCGGGCCAGGATGTTGGCGCGTGGATCCGCACCCTGCCGAAGGATGCCACTGCCATCGTTTTTTCCGCCGCGGCGGAATACAAGAGCAGCGGCGATATCGTGCTCCCGTTCCGCACCCTGTTGGTGATCGACGGCAGGGGAGCGAAACTCAACCTGGGGCCCAACTCCAACGGCTTCACCTGCGAGGTGGCCAACATGCAGGACGCGATGGTGCGCACCGGCGGGCGCTACGTGATCCGCGATTTCGCCGCGATCACCGGCGGAAAAAAAGCGATCGACCTGAAGGCGACCTTGGGCAGCATTGTGGAGAATTGCGAACTGGTGGGCCAAAGCGAGGCGGCGGTGGACCTGCGGTTCTGCCTGCTGGCGCGGCTGGGCAACCTGCGGATCACCCACCCCAGGGACAAGGGCATTGTGCTGCGGCAGGGCGATTGGCCCGGCGCGAATGCCACCAATAGCCAAAGCAACAGCAGCGTGCTGGAGCAGTGCCGCGTGTACTGCTCAAAAACAACCACGGCGGCCTTCACCGTGCTCAACAGCGGCGGCGTGCGCATGAACGACTGCGTGAGCGAGGGCGGTCCGGCGGACCATGACCTTTTCCTGAGCGCGACAATGGACGGCGACGAAAGCCGGCCCGCCACCAACCCCGTGGTGAAATCCTTCATGCTCTCGAACTTCCACATCGAGCACACGGTGCGCAAGTCCTCCATCTATGTGAACATGCCGACCAAGGCCGTGGTGAATTTGGAGAACGTGTACTGGAACAGCCCGCAAAAAGCGCCGGTGATCCTGTACACCATGGGCCAGTTGAACCTGATGCACATCGGCTGGTGGGGCTCGGGCAATTACATCGGCACGCGGGTGAATGCGCCGCGCATCAGCATCATCGGCATACCGAACGAGATCGACCAGGGCGAGCGCAAGGCCGGGGGCCGGTCGAGCTTCATCCGCATGATGGACCCGCTGCCGGGCAACGGCACCTTGCAGATGAACTACGTGAACGTGCGGTGGAAGACCTGGTGATCAGCCGTGGTAAACACGGGATGCCGAGATGAGGCCGTCGCTCAGCTCCAGCACCTCACCCACGCGCAGGTCCGGCTCGCCATCCACCTGCCGCACGTACTCCATGAACAGGGCGTGTTCATCCGCGATCAGGTGCACCAATTGGTAATGCAGGGTCGGCAGGCGGCGGAAGGCGTCGGCCCACCAATCGCGCAGGGCGGCCTTGCCTTGCACCATGCCCCGTGTGGCGGGGCGCAGGGCCAAGAGCTTCGGGCTGAAATGGCGGGCATTTTCGTGGTAAAGCGCCAGCAGCGCCTCCAGGTCGTGTTGGTTGAACGCCGCGATCCAATCGTGCGCAAGGGCGATGTGGTTGCTTCTTCCCATGTTGCGGAATGTGCGGGTAAAGGAAAAGCTCAACGCGCCACGCGGAATACCATGGCCGGGGTACCGCGGTGCACCGTGTCCTTTTCGTGGTGCATGCCGTTGCGCCGGGCCACGGCCTGGCTGCGGTGGTTACCGTGGTCGATCAACGAGATCAACGAAGGCGCAAGTCCGCGTTCCCATGCGAAGTTCTTGCACGCCATGGCCGCTTCGCTGGCGTAGCCTTTTCCCCAAGCAGCGGGCAGCAGGTGGTAGCCCACTTCCAGTTCAGGTATGCCGTCCACCTGTTGGGTAAGCAAACCCACCATGCCCACTGGCGTGTTGGTGGCATGATCCGAGATCACGTTCAAGCAGGACCCATCCGCCGCAATACGGTCCAGTGAGCGTTGGATGAAACCCTTGGCGTCCGCCACGCTCCCCAAGGTGAATGGCATGAAACGGATGGCCTCGGCATTGCTGATGTAATCCATCCACCAAGTATGGTCCTCCATTACTGGGCGGCGGAAATGCAAGCGTTGGGTTTGAAGGCCTTCAAGGGAGGGGATGGGGAGGGGCATGGTGTAAAGATCTGGAATGCCCGATGCTTCTGTAGTCAGTGATTCTTCACTAGGCGAGAGGAATTGGGGCGTGTGGGCCCCAACGGTGCAATTCATGACACCGGTTGGGCCAATTTTTTCAAGGGTCACGAAAACCCTAATTCCCCCAACACCTCGTTCAGGGGAGTACGGATCGAAAGGATCTGGAATGCTGGGGACAGGCCGGCTTTATGCAGATGGTCCATTTTTTTCCGGCATTGTTCGTCCGCCGTTAGGAAATGGCTGATGTCATGCGTTGTATCAGCTTGCGCGAACAACTTCATGTCATTGGTAATGACCGTACGTTCACCGGGCGGGGTCATTTGCCCGCGAAAGACTGAACGGAATGCACCGGCACGAATGGCGTGTTCAACGTTGAAGGGCAACATCCGCGTGTACCTGAGCGGCAATTGATCGATGCTGCCACCAACACAAAACTCGGCCACGACCATGGTGGAGAGATACATCGGCAAGCCATGTTCCATCAGATGCCTGAAATAGGCTTCGGCGTTTTGGAAAAGCGGATCTGCATCGTTGAGGAACCGCAGGAAAAAGCTTGTATCCAATAACACGCCTCTAAGCATCGGTGCCGCGGATCTCGTTCAACCATGCATCCGGATCAATGCCTTTGAGCCAGGGCGCGGCCTTCTTTCTAAGCTGGGCGAAATAGGCCTTTTCGAATTTGGAATGATGGTCGATCAATTCGATGAACCGCACTGCATTCCGGTCCACTTCCCCAGTGGCCATGTTTTGCTTGCCCAGTACCCGCAGCCCATAGGATTTATAAATGATGCTTTCCTTCAACCCAGCGATCACCTGCCTCGGAGTTTGAACGATGAACACACCTCTTCCCGGAACGGATACATGGATGTTGGCTTTTTCCTTACCGCCCGCATCCGTCACCTCTCCATACAGGTACAGCTCAACATCCACCCACACATCATCCGTCCGTTCATACAGGGTATCACGATCCACAACGAGTACTGCGCTGTTTGGTAAACCGGTCGTTAGGGTGAAAGCCCAATCTTTCTTGATCGCCTCTGATTGCATGGCCTCAATGGCCGAGGCAGTCCGCACTTCAAGAAAATCGATGCTCTGTTGCTGCTGCACTTGGGCCAACACCGCGTTCAATGCGATCACGGCCTGCATGCTCGTGGGGAAAATATGCCGCACGGAGCCTTCCTCGTTATGGTACCCAATGGTCGGACGCTCCTTCCGTTCACCGGGAAAAAGCAGGTCCTCAACGCGTGTGAGCAGCTCCTTCAGCTCGCGGATGTCGAAAGTTGCAGGGCTAAGCTTCTCCGCGCCAACCTGGCCTTCAATGCGGATTTCTATGGTGCCGGTTTTCTCCACGGTCCAAAAATAACCGAAGAAGCACGGGTTGGCCCACCGGGCCCGTTGCGGCAGTTGTTCCCAACGCCGGCCCTGTTTCCTCACTCCTTCACCATCGCCATCACCTTCTCCACCACATCCTCCAAGCTGGGCTTGCTGAAGTAGTCGCCATCGGAGCCATAGGCCGGGCGATGGGCCTTGGCGCTCAGGGTATGGGGCGGGCCATCGAGCCAGCGATAGCCATCCTGCACTTCCAGGACCTGCTGCAGGATGAATGCGGCCGCGCCACCGGGCACGTCCTCATCCACCACCAGCAGGCGGTTGGTCTTCTTCAGGCTTTCCACAATGCGGTGCCCACGGTCGAAGGGCAGCAGCGTGCGGATGTCCACCAGTTCCACGTCCACGCCCAAGGTGGCCAATTGCCCGGCGGCCTGTGCGCAAATGTTGAAGGTGCTGCCGTAGCTCACCAGCGTAAGGTCGTTGCCTTCGCGCACCACCTCGGGTACGCCCATGGGCACGGTGAATTCGCCGAGGTTGGCGGGCATGCGTTCCTTCAAGCGGTAGCCGTTGAGGCATTCGATCACCAGCGCGGGGTCGTCGCCTTGGATCAGGGTGTTGTACATGCCTGCGGCCTGCTGCATGTTGCGCGGCACGCACACCAGCATGCCCCGCACGCTGTTGATGATGGTGCCCATGGGGCTGCCGCTGTGCCATATGCCCTCCAGCCGGTGCCCGCGCGTACGCACGATCAACGGTGCTTTTTGGCCGCCCTTGGTGCGCCAAAGCACCGTGGCCAGGTCATCGCTCATGCCCTGCAGGCAGAACATGAGGTAGTCCAAGTATTGGATCTCGGCAATGGGGCGCAGCCCGCGCATGGCCAGCCCGATGCCCTGGCCCAGGATGGTGGCCTCGCGGATGCCGGCATCGCTGATCCGCAGTTCGCCGAAGCGTGCCTGCAAGCCTTCCAGCCCTTGGTTCACATCGCCGATCTTGCCGGTGTCCTCGCCGAAGGTGAGCAGCAGCGGCTCTTTCTCGAAGAGTGCGGCAAAATTCTCGCGGATCACGATGCGGCCGTCCACTTCATCGTCGCTGTTGTATTCCACGGGCACCACGGGCACATGCAATGCGCTCTTGGCCGATCGGCTGTACAGGTGGCTCCCGTAGCGCTCGGTGTTCTCCTCGAGGCGTTCGGCGGTCCACGCATGCAATGCGCCGGCCTCCACGCCGGCGGCATCGGCCGCGATCAGGGCTTGCCGTGCGATGCTGAGCACTTCGCGCCGGCCGGGGTCGATGGCCTTGGCTAGTTCATCGGTGAAGCGCGAGGTGTCCATGGGCAGATCGCCCAGCAGCGCCATGGCCTGCTTGCGTTCCGCCTCAATGGGCGCGGTGAAGGCGGCCCATGCCGCTTTTTGCGCGGCCCTGGCATCGGCCTTGGCCTTGGCCTGTATCTCGTCCAGTTCCTCGGCCGTGGCAATGGGGTTGCCACCCGGTTTGAAGGCGAGGATGAACTCGCGGAAGCGCACGATGCAGTCCGCGGTGCGGTACCAATCGAGCAGTTCCTTGGTCTTGTACCGCTCGTGGCTGCCGCTGGTGCTGTGGCCTTGCGGCTGGGTCACTTCCTCCACGTGCACCAGGCAGGGCACATGCTCCTCGCGGCACAGTGCGATGGCCTGTTCATAGGTCTTGTTCAGCGCGGCGTAATCCCAGGCCTTCACCTTGTGTATGCGCAGCCCGTTGGTGCCGGCCTGCTTCTCGAAGCCTTGCAGCAGTTTGCTGATGCTGCCCTTGGTGGTCTGGTATTCCTTGCTCACGCTGATGCCCCAGCCATCGTCCCAAACGCTTACGGCCATGGGCACTTGCATTACGCCCGCGGCGTTGATGGTTTCCCAGAACAGTCCTTCGCTGGTGCTGGCATCGCCGATGGTGCCGAAGGCCACTTCGTTGCCGCCATCGCTCAGGTGCGTGTGACCCTGCAGTTCCTTGTTCTGGCGGAAGATCTTGCTGGCCTGTGCCAAGCCGAGGAGCCGGGGCATTTGCCCTCCGGTGGGGGAGATGTCGGGGCTGGAGTTGTACTGCTTGGTAAGGTCCTTCCAATTGCCATCGGCATCAAGGCTGCGCGTGGCGTAGTGCCCGTTCATTTGGCGGCCAGCGCTGGAGGGTTCCGCCTCTACATCGGCGTGGGCATAAAGCTGGGCGAACCATTGCTGCACGGTAAGCTCGCCGATGGCGAACATGAAGGTTTGGTCGCGGTAGTAGCCGCTGCGCCAATCACCGGGGCGGAATTGCTTGGCCATGCACACTTGGGCCAGCTCCTTGCCGTCGCCGAAGATGCCGAACTTGGCCTTGCCCGTAAGCACTTCGCGGCGGCCCAGCAGGCTGGCCTCGCGGCTTAGGCATACCAAGGCATAATCGCGCAGGATCTCTTCCTTCAGCTCGCCCAGGGTGATGGTGTCCGGGGCAACAGAGGGGCGGATGGATGACATACGGTTGAGGAAAATCGTTTGTCGCGAAGGTAGCGCGCATGGCCCGAGCGGAGGCGGGAACGCCATATTTTCCATGGCCGATCATTCTGTGCAACGGACGCCGTTGCGGCCCTGAATGAAGGAAGGGGCCAAAGCCCCCTCCCATCATTTCATCCTTTGCGGTGCTGCTTATTCCTGCTTCACCACCGTTCGTTGGGCCATGCCCGCCGATGCAATTACGCGCAGCACATAAACCCCGGCAGGCAGGTCACCGAACTGCAGTTGTACGTGTCCTTGCCCGTCCAGCCATGTTTCGCGCTGCAGCACCAGGCGGCCGTCCATGGTGAACATTTCCGCGCTGGCCTTGCCGGTGGCACCAGGAATGGTCACATGCAAGTGGTCGGTAAAGGGATTGGGTTGCAATTGCATGGTCGGCAATGCCAATTCCTCAATGCCCACCGGCGATGCCGTTCCATTGGCCGCGTTCAGGCAATAGCGGTTGGTGTTGGAAATGGCGTGCTCGAGCACCGCGATCAGTTTCAGGTCGCCGAGCTTGTAGGTTGCCGGAACCGTGTAGGTGTAGGTTTTGGTGTAGTTGGTGCCCACCACGGGATTGTTGGGGATAACGCCGGAAGTGCCCGAAGGCCCGCCCAGCAGGGCACGCACCACTTGGTTGTGCCGGTAGTTGGCCGGCGCATTGGTCTGCGGCCCCGGCACATCGTCCTCCAGCACATAAACGTTGAGCTTGAAATTACCGGTGAGGGCATATTTGAAATTGGCCGTCACGTTCACCGTGAGCGACCGGTTTGACCAGCCCAATTGGCTGGAAATGGCGAGCGATGCGGGCGCAACGCCATTGGTACGGGCCAGCATTTCATCGCTCCACCGGTTCGCGGCCGAGTTCACCGTGTAGCCGCCGTACTCGCCCATGTCCAGCACGGCCGCAGGTGTGAAGGTGGGGTGGTAATAGGTGTTGTAGTAGGAAGTGCCGTCCGTAACGGCCAATCCATCGTTGGTGTGGAATTTGGCTATCGCGTACTTCGGGTCGGCCGCGAGCGAATTGGCGATCGTGTTGGCGTTCGGGCAGTATTGGCACCAGGTTTCGGTGCGCCCTTCCAGCAGCACCACTTTGGGGGCCCAGTTGGTCAATGCGGTGAATGCGGCCGTAATGGTGTTGTTCGCGGGGTTGGAATCGCTGCTTGAGAGGATCTCAACCTCCAAAGTGTGCGGGCCTACCGCCACGTTAAGCGGGCTGTTGTGGTTCACCGTTATGTAATATCCGCCGTTCTGCAGGCCTGGCGAGGCCACGTTCACGGGGTGCACCGCGCTCCATGCGCCGCCGTCCACGCGCCAGCGCACCTGGAAACTGGGCAGTGGCACGGAAGCGTTGTTCTTCGCGTTCACCTTCACGGTGTAATTCGTGTTCGCCTTGATGAACCGCGGAAGGGAAAGGTTCTCCAAGTATGCGTCCTGGGCATGCGTTGCAATGGAAACGAAGCTGAGCAATGCTGCTGCCGCGAAAGCTTTCAGGGTAATGTTCCTCATGGTTTTGGGGTCTTGTGTGAATGCGAAGCTAACCGGGTAATTGATAGGCCACACAAAACATTCCAAATAAATTATTTCATCGGAGCGGGTTTGCCTGGGGCCAAAGGCCCGATCACCCACCCCCATTGCGGCACCGCCTGTTCCTGCTGGTGCTTGCGGTTGCCCGAAATAACCAGGACCTTCGCACCGCGGGAACTATTCCGCACCACAATAACATCCATATCAACATGAGCCAGATCAGAAAACCCCTGTACTTGGCGCTGCCGTTGGGCATCGCCTTCCTAATGGCCTCCTGCGGCGGCGACGCGCAGCATGCGGCCCCCACCGATTCCACCGTGGCGCCCACGCAACCTGCCGGCAACGAAACCTCCGCTGGCGTGTCCTACCCGGCGGGCTTCATCACCGCATCCACCATCAATCCGCCCCTGGGCGACCAGATCGATGAAGGCATGGTGGCCGAGGCCAAGAAGATCTTCGATGCCAAGTGCCATGTATGCCACGGGCTGGGCACCGAAAAAGTGGTCGGCCCCGGTTGGAAGGGCGTGATCAACGAGCGCAAGCCCGAATGGATCATGAACATGATGCTGCACACGCAATGGATGGTGGAGAACGATCCGGCGGCGCAGCAACTGGTGGAAGAGACCAAGACCGTGATGCCGGACCAAGGCCTTACGGAGCAAGAGGCGCGCTCCATGCTTGAGCTGATCCGCTCGCTGTAAGCGATCACATCGATGGGGAAGGCCGGTCCTGCCAAGGGCCGGCCTTTTCCATTGCGGCCAATGCCGCGCGTTGGGCCGCGGCGCGGGTGCGCGCACCATGCACCAGCAGCACCACCACCCCGGCGGAGAGCAGCACGGAAAAGCCCAGGATGATATGGTAGTACCCCGGCATCATGCCCAGGCCGTACCAGAACATGGCGCCTTGCAGGAAAAGCACGCCCTCGCTCAACAGCATGCCGCCGGTGAACAACGAAAGGCCGGTGCGGGCCACCGCGCTGGTGCTCACGAACCAGCGGTTCATCAGGGCCATGGCGAACAGCATCATGCTGATGCAGGCCAAGGTGTTGAGGTGGATGAAGCCCACCACGAAATTGCGCACGGTGAAGGCCATGATCGCCACTTCGGGGATAGCCACCGCCGCTTGCATCACCACCTTCAGCCCCATGCCCACCAAGGCGTAGGTAACGCAGCGCCAGGCCCATAGCGGAGCCTTTTCCTGCAGTTTGCGCTGGGCCCCGAAAATGGCCCTGGCCGTGCGCCAGCCAGCCCAAAGCTGCAGCACCACGCCCACGGAGTTCACCAGGTAAACGGTCCAGTGGCGCTCGCTCCATGCAATGGCCAGCGCGAAAGTGAGCAGCGCCGAAATGACCCAAAGCCGGATGGTGAGCCGATCAAGCACATGGGCGGCCCCATGCGTTTCGGCCCAGCGGCTCCACAGCGCCAAGGCGCCGAACCAGAACCAGCCGTTGAGCTGGAAGTGCAGGTAGAACTGGATGGACCAGTAGTAGAGCTCGGTGCCGAAACCGCCGCCGGCGATGATCGGCCACATGGCCCATACCCCGATGGTGGAGATGTACATCATGATCACGGCCATGCGCACCAACAGGCGGCTGCCGTTGGGCTCCCAATCCTTCGAGGCTTTCCAGATCTGCACCCCGAGCAGGTAGCCCGCCACCATGTGCACCACTGAAACGGTAATGGTGAACGCGCCGTAGCTCTGCACCGGGAAACCCAGCAGCATGCCTACCACGGCCACCTGCGCCGCCACCAGCAGCCAGTAGCTGTAGCGCGACGGGCCCTTGGGCGTTTCCTTGCGCAGCATGAAGATCACCATGGCGATGAACGCCCAGCCCAGCATGGCCACATGCGAATGGGCATTCAGCAGCGCCTTGAAGCGGAAGAAAGGAACTTCCCAGATGTAGTAGGCGCGGAGCACGCAGCCGATCAGGGCGGCAATGGCGAAGTTGACCAGCGCGATGTTGAACCAGCGTTGCATGCGTTGGGGGCGAAGTTCCGAACAAACCGGGGAACCAAGGTTGTTGAGTAAACTCATCCGGTGGGGTGACAACAATCAACCCTAACTTCGGAGCGGTCACGACTTTTGAACCCGTAAAACCAAGGAATAGATGTCAACCAAGAGCAGATCAGTTTTGAGCACCACAGTTAAAGGAATTGGCCTTGTGGCCGTATTGGCCCTGGCCGTTGCCTGCGGCGGCAGCGATGCCCCGCCCAGCGCCGGCGGCACGGCACCCGCCCCCTCCGGAGGCGCCCCGGCAGCACCGGCGGCCAACCTGATCGCCGATAGCGATGTGGAGATGGGCCCGATCGACCAGGGCCGGGTAACCAAGGGCAAGGAGATCTATGAAGTGAAATGCCAGGCCTGCCACAGCTTGGGCACCAACCGCGTGGTGGGGCCGGGCTGGAAGGGCATGCTCGACCAGCGCAAGCCGGCCTGGATCATGAACATGATCGTGCACACCGATGCCATGCTGGAGACCGACCCCGAGGCACAGGCCATGCTGGAAGAGTGTTTGGTGCGCATGCCCAACCAGAATCTCACCGTGGATGAGGCACGCGACGTGCTCGAGTTCATCCGCACACTTTGAACCTTTCCGCGGCGGAACGCCGATCAACAAACAACAACCAACAAACAATTCCCTACATGAGAAGTACCCCAATGACCCAGGTGTTGCCGCTGCTTCTCGCGGCCGGCATCGCCTTACCCTTGGTGCAGGGCTGCAAGCCGGCCAACACCAAGAGCGCCGTTACCGGCGACGCGGCCTCGAAGGTCTTCGTTCCGCCCGGGCAATACGACGAGTTCTACAACTTCGTGAGCGGCGGTTTCAACGGCCAAATGGCCGTGTACGGCCTGCCCTCGGGCCGCCTGCTGCGCAACATCCCCGTGTTCTCGGTCGACCCCGAGAAAGGATGGGGCTACAGCGAAGAAACCAAGCCGATGCTGATGACCTCCCACGGGTTCATTCCCTGGGACGATTCGCACCACGTGTCCGCCTCGCAAACCGACGGTGTGCCCGATGGGCGCTGGATGTTCATCAACGGGAACAACACCCCTCGCATCGCGTTGATCGACCTCACCACTTTCCGCACCAAAACGATCATCGAGATCCCCAACAGTGCGGGTAACCACAGCTCACCGTTCATTACCCCGAACAGCGAGTACGTGGTGGCCGGAACGCGCTTCAGCGTGCCCATGGGCGCCGACAGCGAGCGCGACGTGCCCATCAACACTTACAAGGAGAACTTCAAGGGAACGGTATCCTTCATCCACCCCGAGCCGGAAACGGGCAAGATGAAGATCGCCTTCCAGATCACCGCGCCGGGCGTGAACTTCGACCTGAGCCACTCGGGCAAAGGGCCCAGCGACGGATGGTTCTTCTTCAGCACCTACAACACCGAGCAGGCCTACAAGCTGCTCGAGGTGAACGCCAGCCAGAACGACAAGGACTTCATTATGGCCGTGAACTGGAAAAAGGCCGAACAGTACGTGAAGGAGGGGAAGGGCAAGCAAGTGCCGGGCAAGCACTACATGAACCACTACAGCGATGAGACCCACATGGCCACCAGCGAGGTGGTGGAGACCGTGCTGCAACTGGACCACAAGGAGCTGAAGGACCTGCTGTACTTCATGCCATGCCCCAAGAGCCCGCACGGCTGCGACGTGGACCCCACGGGCCAGTACATCGTGGGCAGCGGCAAGCTGGCCGCACTGATTCCGGTATTCTCCTTCGACAAGATGATCAAGGCGATCGAGAACAAGGACTACGAGGGTGAGTTCGACGGCATACCCGTGCTGAAGTACGAAAGCGTGCTGCACGGCGAAGTGAAGCGCCCTGGCCTCGGGCCCTTGCACACCGAGTTCGACAATGATGGCAACGCATACAGCTCCATGTTCGTGAGCAGCGAGATCGTGAAGTGGAACGTGAAGACACTGGAGGTGCTGGACCGCGTGCCCACCTACTACTCCATCGGACACCTGTGCGTGCCCGGCGGCGACAGCCAGAAGCCCTGGGGCAAGTACGTGATCGCCTACAACAAGATCACCAAGGACCGCTACCTGCCCACCGGGCCCGAACTGTCGCAATCGGCACAGCTGTTCAGCATAGATGGCCCCAAGATGGAGCTGTTGGCGGACTACCCCTCCATCGGTGAACCACACTACGCACAAGCCGTGCCGGCCAGCCTGGTCAAGGACAAGTCCGTGAAGTTCTTCAAGATCGAGGACAACAAGCACCCGTACGTCACCAAAGGTGAAAAGGAAGCCAAAGTGGTGCGCGAAGGGAACAAGGTGCACGTGTACATGACCTGCATCCGCTCGCACTTCGCCCCGGACAACATCGAGGGTGTGAAGCTGGGCGACGAGGTGTACTTCCACGTCACCAACCTCGAGCAGGACTGGGACGTACCGCACGGCTTTGCGGTGAAGGGTGCGGCCAACGCCGAACTGTTGATCATGCCGGGTGAGACCCAGACCCTGAAGTGGGTGCCCACCAGCATAGGCGTGAAACCCTTCTACTGCACCGACTTCTGCTCCGCACTGCACCAGGAAATGCAGGGCTACATCCGCGTATCGCCGGCCAACAGCAACGTGCCGCTATCGGCCAACACAACAGCCGCCGACGCCGGTCTCTGACCAACTTTGAAATGAAAAGCATCCACCCGGTCCCGAGCATCGCAAAGCGGTGTGAAGGGCCGGGTGGCCTGCATTAAGGATGGGTCCGGACGTTTGAACAACCATCACGAAAACGCCGTTCATCATGGAAAGCATCACACTGCCGGCACCGGCAAAACTGAAGGAACGCACCGAGCAAAAAACCAAAGAACCAACGCGGTCCCTGAAGGGGATCCTAAAACAACCGTTCATGCGCCCTGTTTCACGTATCCTCGTTGCTTTTGCAGCCCTGGCATTGGGCGTAATGTTGGTATTCCCCATTTGGCGCATCGACCTGTGGGCACCGCAGTACCCCGAAGGGTTGGTGCTGCAGATCTACCACGACAGCTTCACCGGCAACGTGGACCAGATCAACAACCTCAACCACTACATCGGCATGGCCACGATCCACAACGACATGTTCCCCGAGTTCGAGATCATGCGCTACGCCATCGGGCTGCTGATCGGCTGGGGGCTGGCCGCAGCGCTCATCGGGCGCCGCTGGGCGCTGGGCACTTGGCTGATCGCCATCTTCGCATTCGTGCTCTGGGCCATGTGGGACATGTATTCCTGGGGCTACAAGTACGGCCACGACCTTGACCCCCACGCGGCCATCAAGATCGAGGACATGGCCTACCAGCCGCCGCTGTTCGGCCACAAGACCCTGCTTAACTTCGAGGCCTGGTCCTTCCCCGATGTGGGCGGCTACGTCCTGTTCGGCTCCATCATGATCGCGGGCCTCGTCTTCCTCTACGAATGGCGGAAGCCGGCCAAACAAACCACATAACACCCAACCCATGAAAAATCTCCTGTTAGCCGCCTGTTTCGCCGTACTGGCCGTAGGCTGCTCGGTAGGCCAACCCGAGATCAAGTACGGCTCCGACGAATGTGCACATTGCCGCATGAACGTGGTGGACGCCAAATTCGGCGCCGCCCTGCTCACCACCAAGGGCCGCACCTATGTGTTCGACGCGCCCGAATGCATGGTGCCCTTCGTGGGGCACAACGGCCGCTTGGTGGAGCAGGAAGTGAAAGGCTGGTACGTGTCCGACTTCGCCAATCCCGGCACGCTGATCGACGCCACCAAGGCCTACTACCTGCACGCCCCCACGCTAAAAAGCCCGATGCGCGGCAATGTGGCGGCATTTGCCACCGAGGCTGAAAGAAGTGAGGCCCAAAAGCATTTCCCGGGTGAGCTGCTCGATTGGCCCGCGGTGAAAAAACTCTTCACCGACGAATGATAGGCCTGCGACCCTGGTGCCGCATGGCAGCCGCGCTTGCGCTGCTCCCATGCACGGCGGGGCCGCTTTCGGCCAAAACATGGACGGTTGACGCTCGCGGCACACAGCCGAAGCTGGCGCTCGCCATCGCCTCGGCCCAGGCTGGCGATACCATACGCGTACTTGGCGGCACCTACGCCGAAGGCACCATCACCATCGATAAAACCCTGGTGCTGATCGGGGTGGACATGCCGGTGATCGATGGCGGCGAACAAGGCGATGTGGTGGTGATCGAAGCGCCCGGCGTGGTGTTCCGCGGCTTCAAGGTAACCGGCACGTTGGTGAGCAACATCAACGACAATGCCGGCATCAAGGTGAAGAAATCAGATGATGTGAGCCTGATCGACAATGTGCTCGAACATTGCTTCTTCGCCATACACGTGGCCAGTTCGCGCCGCACACTGGTGCAGGGCAACAAGGTCATCGGCGATCCCCTCGTTCCCGAGACCAGGCAGGCCAACGGCATCCATTTGTGGCACTGCTCCGGCGCCGAGATCATCGACAACGTTTCGCAGGACCACCGCGACGGCATCTACTTCGAATTCGTGACCGACAGCCGCATCCGGCGCAACACCAGCGTGCGCAATTCGCGCTACGGCCTCCACTTCATGTTCAGCAACAACGACACCTACACCGACAATTTCTTCCGCGACAACGGGGCCGGTGTGGCCGTGATGTACAGCAAGAAGGTGGACATGCGCCGCAACCGGTTCATCCGCAACCGCGGCGCCAGCTCGTACGGGCTGCTGCTGAAGGAGATCAACGATGTGGTGATCGACAGCAACCTGTTCGTGGACAATACCACGGCACTACTGGTGGACGGCTGCAACCGCGCCGAGGTGGCCGCCAATGTGTTCCGCGGCAACGGATGGGCCGTGCGCCTGTTCTCCAACAGCACCGATTGCCGGTTCAGCGCCAACAGCTTCGTGGGCAACACGTTCGACATGAGCACCAACGGCAACCCCATCTACAACAGCTTCACCGGCAACTATTGGGACCGCTACCAAGGCTACGACCTCAACCGCGACGGCATCGGCGACGTGCCCTTCAGGCCGTTGAGCCTGTTCGCCATGGTGAACGAGCGCATGCCCTACGCCGTGGTGCTTTCGCGAAGCCTGTTGACCGGCCTGATGGACCAGGCCGAACGATTGATCCCTTCCATGACGCCCGAAGGCCTGGAAGATGAAAAACCATTAATGAAACCCCCGCATGGCACGCGTCATCTTTGACCAAGTAGGCAAGCGCTACGGCCGCATGTGGGCGCTGAAGGAATTCAGTGCCCGCTTCGAGGCCGGCGAAACCGTTTCGGTGATCGGGCCCAATGGATCGGGCAAGACCACCATGATCAAATGCCTGCTGGGCCTGGTGCACGCCACCACGGGCACCATCAAGGTGAACGGGCAGGCGGTGGGTACCGATCCGGCATACCGGCACCATGTGGGCCACATGCCGCAGATCTCGCGCTTCCCGAACGAACTGAAGATCGGCCAATTGATCGACCTGATGGACGATATACGCGGCCGCGGGCGCAACCGTACCGAGGGCGCCTTGGTGCATGAACTGGGCGTGGACCGCATGATGGAAAAGCGGCTGGGCACCCTTAGCGGCGGCCAGCGCCAGAAAGTGAGCGCAGTGCTCGCTTTCCGCTACGCGCCCAAAGTGCTCGTGCTCGATGAACCCTCCGCGGGCCTCGACCCGCTCAGCGCCGAGGTGCTCCTCTCCGCCGTGCGCGACATCAAGCGCAACGGATGCACCGTGCTGATCACCAGCCACCTGATGGAGGAAGTGGAGGCCTTGGCCGACCGCATCGCCTACCTGCACGAAGGGAAACTTCAATTCCTGCTGGCCCCGGAAGAGGTCATCAACATCACCGGGCACCAACGTTTATCGAAAGCCATACCCGCCATGCTGGTAAAACACGCCAACAGTCATGTGGAAAGTTTATAAGTACACCCTGATCGACCTGGCCCGCAACAAGTTCGTGGCGGGCTGGTTGCTGCTGTTGTTGGCCATTACCATGGGCCTGTTCCAACTGGAGGACCAACCGGTAAAGGCCATGCTCAGCCTGTCGCAAGTACTGCTGGCCCTGGTGCCCTTGGTGGCATCGGTGTTCACCATAGTATATGTGTATGATGCGCTGGAATTCACCGAACTGCTGGCGGTGCAGCCTTTGGGCCGCCCGAAGATCCTGGCCGGGCAAATGCTCGCCTTGGGCACGGCCCTGGTACTGGGCGTGCTGCTGGGCGCCGGCATACCGCTGCTGGCCTTCCTGCCCAACGGCGCATCGGGCACCCTGTTGCTGGCGTGCATCATGCTTACCATGGTCTTCACCGCCATCGGCTCGCTCATCGCCATCAAGAACCGCGAAAAAGCGCGCGGCGTGGGCCTGGGGCTTGTGGTCTGGTTCCTCTTCGTGCTGGTGTACGATGCCGTGCTGTTGTGGATCATGTTCGCTTTCAGCGATTACCCCATCGAACCCTGGATCGTTCCCTTGGCGGCGCTCGACCCCATCGACCTGGGGCGCATCATGGTGCTGCTGAAAGTGGACCTTGCCGCCATGCTGGGGTACAGCGGTGCGGTGTACGAGAAATTCTTCGGCAACGTGCAGGGCATCGCGGTGGCCATGCTGGCCTTGGGCGCATGGGTGGCGTTGCCCGCGGCCGCAGCTTTCAGGGCATTCAGGAAGAAGGATTTTTGATGCCTTGGGCGGCCCGCGGTGTGTAATTACACGTGCCTGACAACAATCATCGGAAGAACTGCGAAGCAGCACCCCCAAAGCAGTGGTCCACTTCGATTTTTGGTCCAACTAAAGCCCTCAACCGATGAAAAGAAACACAGTGCTTCTGAAGTTCTTCGCCCCATTCGCCGCGGCCGCCATGCTTGCCGCATGCGGAGGTGAAGGCAGCGCGCCGGCCACCACCGGCGGCACCCTGATGAACACCGACATTGGACAATCCAACGTGGTGGACGATGAATCGCAGCGCAACGTGGTGCAAGTGGCCGTGGCCTCGCCCGATCACAGCACGCTGGTGGCCGCGGTAAAGGCCGCGGACCTGGTGAACGCTCTTTCCAATGCGGGGCCCTTCACCGTGTATGCACCCACCAACGCCGCCTTCGAGGCACTGCCTGCGGGCACGGTGGACGGGCTGCTGAAACCTGAAAAGAAGGACGACCTGATCGATGTGCTGCAATACCATGTGGCCGTGGGCGTGTACAAACCCGAGAACATGCAGGACGGCCAAGTGCTGGGCATGGTGAACGGCGGCAACGTCACCTTCCACATGAAGGATGGCCAGCTGATGATCAACGATGCCAAGGTGGTGGCCACCGTGCCGGCCGCCAATGGGCTGGTCTGCGTCATAGATAAAGTGCTGTTGCCCCAGTAAAGGGCAACCCGGATACCACTGCCCTTATCCTTGGGGGCAGGGTGAAAGCCGGCAGGGGCGTCCGAAAGGGCGCCCCTGCTGGTTAGGAGCGGCATACAGGGCCGCCATGGGCGTGGCCTGGGCCCTTGCCCTGACAAAATTTCACGTCAGTGTGATCGTTCATAACGCTGTGGATGATCGGCCCAAAAGATGATCGGGATCATGGATCAGTTGATGGAGCTTTGGCCTTCCCGATCCGATACAACGATGCCACAAGAAAACCAGATCCCGCAGGCCATCCTATTTGATGCCGAAACCGAGATGCCAGCCGCACCGCTCACACACAAACCCATTATGCCCACCCAGACCTTCACCCCGGAGGAGGCCCTGGCCGCATCACTCGAATACTTCAGCAACGATGAACTGGCCGCCACCACATGGCTGAACAAGTACGCGCTGCGCAACGCCAAGGGCGAATTGCTCGAGCTAACCCCCGAGGGAACCCATTGGCGCATGGCGAACGAGTTCGCGCGCATTGAACGCATGTACCAGCCGGTGCCCCCCGAGAAAAGGGCGCTGCTGTCGGCTTATGGCCAGAAGCGCGAGGCATTGGACGAGGAAGGCATCTTCAAATTGTTCGACGGGTTCAGGGATATCGTGCCGCAAGGCAGTGTAATGGCATCGCTGGGGGATCACACCCGTTTGGCATCGCTCTCCAACTGTGTCGTAATACCCGCACCGGTGGACAGCTATGGCGGCATCTTCCGCAACGACCAGCAACTGGCCCAGCTCTTCAAGCGCCGCTGCGGCGTGGGCTTCGACCTCAGCACCCTGCGCCCCGAAGGTGCCGCGGTAAGCAATGCCGCACGCACCAGCACCGGCGCGGTATCGTTCATGGAACGCTTCAGCAACACCACCCGCGAAGTGGCCCAAAAGGGCAGGAGGGGCGCACTGATGCTCACCATGGACATCGCGCACCCCGATGTGGAGCACTTCATCACCATCAAGCAGGACCTCACCAAGGTCACCGGCGCCAACATCAGCGTGCGCGTGAGCGACGAATTCATGAAGGCCGTGGAGGAGGACACCGAATACACCCACCGCTGGCCCATCGACAGCAAAAAGCCCTCGGTGACCAAAACCGTGAGGGCCCGCGAGCTTTGGGACAACCTGATCCGTTGCGCGCACAACAGCGCCGAGCCCGGCATCATTTTCTGGGACCGCCAGCACAAGTACTCCACTTCCTCCATCTATCCCGGCTTCAAGAACGAAAGCACCAACCCCTGCGGCGAGATCGCCATGCAGGGCGGGGACAGCTGCCGCTTGATCGCCATCAATTTCTATTCATTCGTCACCGATCCGTTCACCCCCAAGGCCCGCTTCGACCATGAGCGCCTGGCCGAGGTCACCTATGAGGCCCAGCGCCTGATGGACGACCTGGTGGACCTGGAGCTGGAGGCGGTGGAGCGGATCCTGCAAAAGATCGACGAGGACCCCGAGCCGGACGAGGTGAAGCGCGTGGAGCGCGAGACCTGGCAACTGCTGGGCGAAACCGGCCGCAAGGGCCGCCGCACCGGCTTGGGCTTCACCGGCCTCGGCGACGCATTGGCGGCGATGAACCTGGCCTACGACAGCGAGGCCGCGGTGGAGGCCGTAACGCACATCATGCGCACCAAGTGCGAGGCCGAATTCAACAGCAGCATCGACCTGGCCATAGAGCGCGGTGCCTTTACCGGCTTCAGCCCCGCCGTGGAGCGTACCAGCGAGTTCAGCAACATGCTGGCCGAGGAAATGCCCGAGCTGCACGCCCGCATGATGAAGCACGGCCGCCGCAACATCAGCATCAGCACCGTTGCCCCAACGGGCACCCTCAGCCTGCTCACCCGCACCAGCAGCGGCATCGAGCCGGTGTACATGCTCGGCTACACCCGCCGCCGCAAGCTCGGACCCAACGCCCCCAAGGAGCAGGTGACCTTCACCGATGCCATGGGCGACCAATGGGAGGAATTCACCGTGCACCACCCGCGCCTGGTGGATTGGATGAACGCCACAGGCAAGAAGAACGTGGAGGAAAGCCCCTACCACAACAGCACCGCCAACGACATCGACTGGCACCACCGTGTACGCCTGCAGGCCGCCGTGCAGAAGTACACCACGCACAGCATCAGCAGCACCATCAACCTGCCCAGCGATGTAAGCCCCGTGCTCGTGGGCAACATCTACCGCGAGGCCTGGCACCTCAACCTCAAGGGCGTAACCGTTTACCGCGACGGCTCGCGCAGCGGCGTGCTGGTGGCCACCGGCGAAAAGAAGAAGGAGGAAAGCAACGCGCACGTAACGCGCCCCGAAGTGCTGGAGGCCGACGTGATCCGCTTCAACAACGACCTGGAGCCCTGGCTGGCCGTGGTGGGCCTGCTGGACGGCAAGCCGTACGAGATCTTCACCGGAAAGGCCAAGGGCGTGTTCCAGTTGCCCAACTGGGTGGAAAAAGGCTGGGTGATCAAGCGCCGCGACGCCAAGGCAAAGAAGAACATCTACGACCTGCAATACGAGGACAGCGAGGGCTACAAGGTCACGATCCAGGGCCTCAGCCGCAGCTTCGACAAGGAGTACTGGAACTACGCCATCCTCATCAGTGGCATGCTGCGCCAAGGCGTGTCCGTGCCGCACGTGGTGGACACCGTGGTGAACCTCAACCTCTACGAC
>JBIQMI010000008.1:0-29550 GCA_044463585.1 Cryomorphaceae bacterium | reverse complement strand
ATTGATGTTCGGTGTGGAGGCCGTGAAACCGTTCGGGCCTTGCCACTCGTACTGCAAGGGAGCGAAGCCCCCGGTGGCGGTGAGCTCGATCACGCCCGTGGCTTCACCATGGCAGGCGATGTTCACCAAACCGTATTGGCTGGCGTAAAGGGCCAGATGGATCGGCGCCGCGGCAATCACGGTGGCTTGTGCCATGGCCTCGCAGCCCATGGCGGTGGTGACCGTTACGGTGTATTGCCCGCTGGCCAATCCAGTGATGTGTGCATCATTCGAGGTGAAGCCACCGGGGCCGGTCCATGCGATGTTGTACGGGGCCAAGCCGCCCGTGATGTTGAGCATGATCTCGCCATTGGCGGCCACATCGCACTCATTGCTGGTCACCACGGGCTCGAGCTGCAGAACGGGTGGTGCAGTCAGGGTGAAGCTGCGCTGCGTGGTGCAGTTGTTGGCATCTGAAACCAGCACGTTGTAAGTACCTGGTTGAAGCCCGTTGATGTGCTGCTCGGAGCTGCCGAACCCGTCCGGGCCGGTCCATTGGAATTGGTAGGGTGCCAAACCACCGCTCATGCCAAGCTCGATGCTTCCATCGTTGCCCGCGCAGCCGACGGCAAAGCCGCCATGGTCGCTTATGGTGGCCGTGGTGAGCAGCGGTGTTGGGGCCACCAAGGTCACCGTGCCGCCCGCGTAGCATCCGGCATCATCGGATACCATGGCCGTGTAGGTGCCCGGTGCCAGGGCGGTAAGGGTTTCCAGCTGTGAATGGAATCCGTTCGGGCCGTTCCAGTTCACTGTGTAACCGGGACTTCCGCCCGTAATGGCGATCGTGATCGAACCATCGGATGCGCCGGCGCACGAGACCTGGTTGCCACCGCTGTAAATGGATGTGGTGAATTGGACCTCCAATGGTGAAGGCGCCGTGAGCACCGCTTGCGCGGCCTGCGTGCAGCCATTGGCATCGGTGATCAACGCCGTGTAGTTGCCGGCCTGCAGCCCCGTGATGTTGGCGTTGGATGATTGATAGCCGGCCGGGCCCTGCCAACTGATCAGATAGGGTGCGGTACCGCCCGACAGGCTAAAGGTGATGGCGCCGTCCGAGGCATTGGCACAGCTTACATGGTGCCCATTGGCCATCATTTGCGGCATGGCTTCCGCATCGATCCCGGATGGACTGGTCAGCACGATATCGGCCATGCTTTGGCAACCGAGGACATCCGTAACGGTAACGGTGTACTGGCCGGCCTGTGCGCCATGCAGCGTATTGCCCGTGCCCATGGGGCCACTTGGGCCTTGCCATGCAATATCATAGGGGCCAACCCCGCCGGTCACGTTTGCTGCGATGCTTCCGTCGGTACCATCGCTGCACCCTGGCTGGGCCGTGGGCACCAGGCCCACCATGATCGGTTCCGGGGCCACCAACGTGTAGCTGGCCGCTGCATTGCAACCGTTGGCATCGTGAATGGCCAAGTTGTACTGCCCAGCGGCAAGCCCGGCTATGTCGAGCGTTATTGAGGTGAACCCATCGGGGCCGCTCCAGAAATAACTGTAGGGTGCAGTACCACCGGAAACCTCAACGTCGATGGAACCGTCCGTTGCGCTGGGGCAGCTCACATGGTATCCCCCGATCGTATTGCCCAAGATCGCGCTGATCTCGAATAGATCGGGCTCGCCCACGTTGTAGGTGGCGTTGGACATGCATCCGGCCGCATCGGTGACCACAACGCTGTAGGCACCCGCGAACAGGTCCTGTATATCCTGCGTGTTCGCCGAAAAGGCCGGGAAGCCGCTCCACAGGTAGGTGTAGGTTCCCGTTCCACCGCTTACCGAGAGGTCTATGGCACCCGTGTTGGCGCCTTGGCATTCCGTAGTGGTCACCGTTGCCTCAAGCAGCAACGGTGTGGGCTGGGCAATGGTTGCCGTGGCGCTTGCCTGGCAATTGTTGGCGTCGCGCACCACCACGTTGTAGGTACCGGCCACCAGCCCGCTGAGGTGCTGGCCATTCGAGGTGAAGGTGCCCGGCCCGTTCCAAAGGATGGTGTACCCGGCACTTCCGCCTTGTATGTCAAGGTCCAATGCGCCAGTAGTGCCGGCGTGGCAGCCAACATCGGTTGTTGCAATGCTGGCCTGCAATGGCGCAGGGGCATTAAGCATGATCGTAACCGTGTGGCTGCAGTTATTCGCGTCGGTTACTTGCGCCGTGTAGCTGCCGGACTGCAAGCCAGTGATCTGCATGGCGTGCGAGGTATAGCCGCCGGGACCGCTCCATTGCACAGCATAGGGCGGCGTGCCACCGGAAGGTTGCAGGCTGATGGCCCCATCGCTGGCACCGCTGCAGCTGATGTTGTAGCCTTGGGCGTAAGTGGTAGCGGTGGCTTGGGCGGCCAATGCCGGTGGTGCCACCAGCGTGATGCTGGTACTGCGGCTGCAGCCGTTGGCATCGGTAACGGTAAGGTCATACGTGCCGGCCACGAGGTAATCGATGTCCGGCGTGTTGGCCGTGAATCCACCGGGGCCGGTCCATGCATAGGTGTACGGCGGCGTACCGCCATCGAAGTAGCTGTTGATGGCCCCGTCCGAGCCGCCGGTGCACGAAATATCGTAGCCGCCATGGTTCTTCACGGAGATCGCAAAGCCGGTAAGGGTGGTGGGCGCCGGTACTATTGCGGTATGCAATGCCGAGCAATCGTTGGCATCGGTAAGCACCATGTGGTACGATCCACCTACCAACCCGCTGATGCTGGCGGTGGAGGCAACGAAGCCGTTGGGGCCGGTCCAGGCATACTGGTAGGGCGGGGTGCCGCCTGCTGCCAGCAGGTCAACTGCCCCAGTGGCCGAAGCGGAACAAGAGGCAGGCGTGATGGTGGCGTCGAATGTGAACGTACCCGGTTGGGTCACATCGAAAGGTTGGTTCGACGAGCAGTTATTGGCATCGGTGATGTTCACGAAGTACACGCCAGCAGGGATCATGGACAGGTTCATGGTGCTGGCCGTGAAACCCGCAGGCCCGGTCCATTGATAGCTGTAAGGAGGCACGCCACCGTTTGGTTGCAATTGAATGGCGCCATCGCTGCTGCCATGGCAAATGGCCGGGTTCACCGTGGCCGATGCCGTCAGGGGGGCGGGTCCGTGCAATGCGATCGTGGTATCGGTGAAACAGCCGTGGCCATCATGCACCAGCAGGTGGTAGCTGCCTGCGCCCAGCCCTGCAATGCTGGCGGTGGTCATGGTGTTGCCAAGGCCGTCCTGCCAATGGTAGCTATAGCCCGGGGTGCCGCCGGTAGCGGTGGCTACTATGCTGCCATCGGTACTGCCCGGGCAACTGATGTGTGCTCCACCGGGGTAGGTGAACGGGGCCAAGGTGATCGCCAAGGGCTCCAGCGGGCCGGGTATGTATACCGGCAATTCCACGCTCTGGGCGCAACCGTTCGCATCCGTTATGGTGGCCATGTGGTTCCCAACCGCAAGTCCTGTGGCCGTGGTGCCGGTCTGCATGGGCGTGGTGTTCCAGACCACGTTGTAATTGCCGCTGCCACCGGTGACATGGATCGTGGCCGTTCCGTCATTGTCGCCGAAACAGCTCACGGCATGCACATCCGCGAGCGTGGCGGACAAGGGCAATGCAGGCTGCGTGACCAATATGCTCTTGGTTGCGCTGCAACCGGCTGCGTCCGTAACGGTGGCCACCCACGTTCCGGCGGACAACCCGCTTGCTGCAACACCGGTTTGTGCCGGGACTGTATTCCACACTACGCTATAAGGAGCAGTGCCGCCCATTGGCTGCACGCTGGCCGAACCGTTTTGGCCGCCGTTGCACAGCACATGGTTGGTGCTTGTGGCCTGTACGGCCAGGGGGGCGGTGGGTCCTGCGATCGTTACCGGCAGCTGGACACTGCATCCGTTGGCATCAGTGATCGTTGCCTGGTAATTCCCGGAGGCCAGGCCCACCGCCGTGGCCGCGGTTTGGGGTGGCGTGGTATTCCAGGCATAGTTGTACGGTGCGCGGCCTCCGCTTGCGGTAACGGTGGCTTGCCCCGTATTGCTGCCGAAGCACCCAACGGGCGAGCTTCCACCCAGGGAAGCAACCAATGGTGCCGGGGCGGTAAGGGTGGCGCTTTGCACCGCAGGGCAGCCGTTCGCATCGGTCACGGTCAGTTCGTAGGTGCCCGCCCCAAGACCGGTCAAAGCGTTACTGTTGGAGGTGAATCCGCCGGGGCCGGTCCAGGCTGTGGTATAGGGGCTGTTGCCGCCGGTGATGGCCGCGTTCAGGGTGCCGTTATTGCCTCCGCTGCAGGAGATGGCCGTGCCGCCATGGTTGGACATGGCCAATTGCACCGCTATGGCAGGCGGCGGCACCAAGGTGAAATCCAGGCTTGTGCTGCAACCGTTCTGGTCGCTGATGGTTACGCTGTAATTGCCGGCCACCAACGCGGAAATATCCTTTTGGGCAGAAGCGAAGCCATTTGGGCCCGACCATGCAAAGGCATAGGGTGGCACCGCGCCGGTAACGGACAAGCTGATGCTGCCGTCCGCGCTGGTGGGGCAGCTAACATTGGCATTGCCGAACTGGCCGATCGTTGAGCCCACTTCAAAAAGCCCGGGTTGGTTCACATTGAAACTGCGGGTAATGTGGCAGCCGTTCCCATCGGTGATCTGCACCGTGTAACCGCCGGCCACAAGTGCACCGATGCTTTCGGTGCTGGCGGTAAACCCGCCGGGCCCGCTCCACGCCCATTGGTACGGAGGAGTGCCACCTTCCGTATGCAAGCTCACGGAGCCGTTCGCAGCGCCTTGGCACATCGCCGGCACCACGGTGCCGTTGGCTGACAACTGGGTAGGCTGCACAATGGTGGCTGAAGCCGTGGTGGAACACCCTTTTGCATCGGAGATCGTGGCCTGCCAAATGCCGGCCTGCAGGTTGCTTGCCGTAGCACCGTTTTGCGGCGGTGTGGTGTTCCAAACGATGGTGTATGGCGCTGTTCCGCCTTGCATATTCACGGTGGCCGCGCCATTGTTGCCGCCAGCACAGGCCACGTTCACCACGTTGCTGATCGGGGCCTCAAGCATTTGCGCAGGTTGTGCGATCACTACTTGCACGGTGGCCATGCATCCCCGGGAGTCATTCACCGTGGCCGTATATGTGCCGGCAGGCATGCCCGTGATCGCCGCTCCCGTTTTCGGGGGAACTGTGTTCCAGGTGTAGGAATAGGGCGCGGTTCCGCCGCTGGCGGAAACCGTGGCGCTGCCGGTGGACTGCCCATGGCAATTCACATCCTGTTGGCCGGTCAGGGCGAGGCTGAGGGCCTGTGCCGGGCCGGTGATGGCCACTTCGCGAACGGCTTGGCAGCCGTTGGCGTCGGTCACGGTTGCCGTGTAGGTGCCGGGCTGCAGGCCGGAAGCGGTAGGCCCGGTCTGGGACGGCGTAGTGTTCCAAATGATATCGTAAGGTGGCGTGCCCCCCGCAGCCTGTACGGTGGCACTACCAGTGTTCGCGCCGTGGCAGGCAACCTGTGTGGCTGCGCCCAGTTGGAGCGAAAGAGGGACGGTGGGCCCGGTAATCGTGACCGTGGCCACGGCCTCGCAGCCATACTGGTCGGTGGCGGTTGCCGTGTAGGTGCCAGGAACCAGGCCAGTGGCAATGGCGCCTGTTTGCGCCGGAACAGTGCTCCAATCGTAATTGTAGGGGGGCATGCCACCGGAAACCGCAAGCGTGGCCGTACCCAAAGTGCCATCCGCGCAGGCCACATGGCCCACATTGGTGATGTTGGCTGCCATGGCAGCACTCTCCAACAGGGTTACACTATTTGGGACGGTGCATCCTTGCGCATCGGTGATCACCACGGAATAGGTGCCCGCCACTAGGCCGGAAATGTTCAGGGAGGAGGAAGTGAACCCATTCGGTCCAGTCCAGGCTGCCGCGTACGGGCCAACCCCGCCGGTCACCGAAGTACTGATGCTGCCATCATTCCCACCATGGCAGCTGATGTGCTGGCCGAAGACAAGCAGGGAAGGAGTGAGGGTGGCTGAGAGAGGGGCCGGCTGCGCTACGTTGAAGCTCTGCACCTTGGTGCACACCGCATCGGTGATGGTTACCGTGTACGTGCCGGCCCCGATGGCGGTGATGTCCTCGGTTGCGGCCGTGAAGCCGTTGGGGCCGGCCCATTGGTAGCTATAAGGAGGAATGCCACCGGAAACCTGCAAGTTGATGGCCCCATTGGTGGCGCCATGGCACAGCGGTTTGGTGATCACCGCAGTTGCTTGCATATCGCTCACCTTCACAACGGCCTGCCGTGTGGCGGAGCATCCGCCGTTGGTTATTGTAACGGTATAGGTACGGTCCGCGGTGGGCTGGGCCACAGGGTCCGCAATGCTGGGATTGTTCAATCCTGCCGAGGGGCTCCAAGCATATTGGCTTCCACCACTGGCCGTGAGCTGTACCTGCTCACCCTTGCAGATCTGGCTAATGGCCGGTGCAAGCCCCACCTGAAGCGAATCCACGATCGGTACCACCAGCGTGTCGGCGTATGCACCGGGGCAATTCGGGTTGCCGAGGATGAACAGTATGGTCTCCAGGCCTTCAGTGATCCCATCATCCAGTACGTTCACAGGTTGGTCAACGAAGGCTTGGTTGGCCGGTATGGTGATGGTTTTGGGCACATCCGGATCGGGATTGCCGATCGCTGTATAGTCCACACCGTTCGTGGCCGTACCGTGCAGGAAGTATTGCAGGGTGAGGGGCTGGTCGTTCACAACCTGGCGCGTGAAACGGACCATGCCGTTGTTGCAGCCTTCCACAAGTGAATCGCTGCCGTTTGCCGTGATCAACTGCATGGTTACCGGATTGCTTTTCACCTTGGCAATGAAGACGCCCGAATCGAATTTGCGGTCCGAGGCATCTGCCACGATCAACTTCAGGTGGTAGGTCTGGCAGGGTTCCACCACCGAGAAAGCGCTGAGGCCCTTGGTGAAGCCATCGTACTGGATGTATTGCCCCCCGGCGTTGTCGTAATAGTACCCGGCGTTGGAGCCGTTGTTCACGTTGTTGATCGCGACCGCTTGGTTCGTGCCGGGGATCAGGGCGATGTTCTTGTCGTTGCCGATGTCCGGGTCACCGGTAATACCGGGCCCGCTGATGAAGAAGCCGAATACGTCGTTGTACTGCGATCCTACCCATTCGTTGTATTCCTCCGAGGCAAAAACGAAGTCGAAACGCAGGCTGTCCCCTGCGGGGATCACGTCGAACTCGAACAGGCAGGCATCGTAGGTGGTGCGCCCGGTCACTTTGTTCAGGATCGAATTGCCCGTCCTGTTCTGCTGGAAGGTCTTGTTCTCAACATCGTTCGGCCCCACCGCATTTTGGATTGTTCCAGTAGTGAGCAGGATCCCTTCATCGATGCCCAACAGGGGGCCTGAATACTGAAACTGCCCATAGCCTTGCGGATGGCAATTGATTTGGGGGTTGGAGATGATCACACCCGGCCCGGTGATGGTGCGGGCCAGCTGCTGCAGATCGGCTTGGGCCGATACCTGCAATTGTGCCTGCAGTTGGGTAACCAAGGTGCATGCCAGTCCGGTGGCGATCAATTGCAGCTTGCGGGCAATGGTTGCGGGCTTCATTGTTGGTCACGCACGTTTTGGCAGGCGTCCATGGCCTGTTGCAGGGTGATCGTAATAGCAGTAATGCGGGAGGCCGGTACCAATGCACTTACCAGGGCTTCGGCCTTGGCCTTGAAGTTTTCGCGTTCAGCCCCTTGGCCCTCGAAAACGATCACACCGGCGGGCGCGCAGGCATATACCACTTTCAGCGTGCCATCGCGTTGGGCGCGCGCATTAAGCGTGTCGCGTTCGCTACTGGTGAGCGAGGCCACCCGGATGCCGATCGGCTCTTGGGCCGCGGCCCCGGTGGCGATGAATAGGAGCGTGAACAGAACGATGGAACAGGCCAGCTTTCGCCTCATGAATGCGGGGTTTGGTGCCTCGAATGGCGTTTTATACCCCGTAAACGGCGATAGGGTTCCGATGGAACAGGCCGCTGCCCTACGGTCGGCGCCCCCCATGGGGTCCTTGCTGCTGCAGCATGGCCTCATGCAGTACCACGCCGGCGGCAACGCTCACATTCAGCGATCCGATCTGGCCGGCCATCGGAATGCGTGCCAGTTCATCGGCCATGCGCAACACGGCTGGTGAAATTCCGGTGTCCTCCGCGCCCAATACCAGCAACATCGGTCCGCTGAGCTGTGCCTCACGCACCGGTGCGTTGGCCTTCTCCGTGACCGCCACAATGCGCAACCCATGGGTTTTTGCCCGGCGCAAGGCCGCAACAAGATCGTCCACGCGGCAAACGGGCTTGCGCATCAATGCGCCTGCGCTGCTTTTCACCGCATCACTGCCCAGCCGGGCCGATCCCGTTTTCGGCACCACCAGCCCGTGCGCGCCGAAGCATTCCGCGCTGCGGGCGATCGCACCCAGGTTGCGCACGTCGGTCACACCGTCCAAAGCGATCAGCAAGGGATCCTCGCCACGTTCGTAGGCCTGCGCGATCACGCCGTCCATGTCCTGTACGGGCACCTGGCTGATGAAGGCGGCCACGCCTTGGTGTTCCACGGCCGTGAGCCGGTCCAGTTTCTCGGCCGGCACAGGCTGCCAGGGCACCCCCTGTTCCCGGGCCAATTGCTTGAGCTCGCGGATCCCCTCGCCACCGGCATCGCGCCGGATCAGCAGTCGTTCCACGTGCCGGTCGCTGCGCAGGGCTTCCATAACGGGCCGCACGCCACAGACCAATTCTCCTTTTTGCATGGATCAATATTGTAGGATGCGCCCGTTGCGCCAGCTTTCCACATTGCGGTACCAAGCGCTTTTCAATGCGGGGTCGCGCTGCAGCACGAGGTCGTTGTCGCTGAACGGCTCATCGCGTTTACGGAAACTGAAGGCCAAGCTCATCAGGTTGGTATCGTCACCATAGATCCAGGTTTCGCCGCGATCATCCTTACGAATTGTGGTTGGTGTGCCGAAGATGATGTGCACCAGGCCGCGGTCGGTGCGCCAGCCTTCGGTGTAGCTGGAGAAATGCCTGTTCGCGCTCTCAACACGGCCATAATAGGCCGCGATCGCTTCGCGGGCCCGGTCGCGGCTGTCTGCCGCATCGGTCCAAAAGCGCTCGATCTCGGTACGCGGGTCCGGCGCAGAGGCCATGGCCTCCCATTCCTTCGAACTGGTAATGTAGCGCAACGGCGAAAGCATGTCGGCCGATGTGGATACGTACGGGAACCCACCGTCCGGCACGAATAGCGTGTAACCGGTGCGCTGTGCGGTATCGGACCGGAAGTGGTAAAAGCCGTGTTCGGCAGGCGTGAAGCTGAATCGCCCATCAGCATCCACTTCCACGGCTTGGACATTGGCCGCGGGGCGGTCCAGCGGCGGTGGCTTGGCGTTCACGAAGACCGGCGCCGGCAACTGCTCCACAACGGGGTAGAAGGCAACCTCGAGTTTTTTCCCCGCGAGGCTTTCCGCCTCCACGGTGATCTGGCCTCCTAAGGGAACAAAGTCGCTGAACAGGGGCAGTTTCGATCCATCCAAGGGCAGGTAATTGCGTGCTGATCCCTGCTGCCATGCAGGTATTTGCATGATCACCGTGCTTTGTGCGTCTCGGTTCAGGTCGTGCGCGGTAAGCGCCAGCACGAAGGCATCGCCGCCTTTGTGCTGCAGCGGCATGCTGCCGATCAGTTCCTTGTTTTCGGTGGTTCCCATGCGCTGGTCGCTGATCAGCGTGCTGGCGCTGTCAAGCAATTGCTTCGAGCCCAATGCCGGGAACACCTTGTAGCTCATGGCCACCCGGGCGTGGTAGGGCCCGCCGCCGCCCGTTCCCTTGTATAGCAGGTCCTCGGTCCTGAGCCGGAAATAGATCGTGCCCTCGGCCGGACCTGCTTGGTACAGACGGGCATCCAGCCGCATGGCGGCCGCGCCCTTGCCGTACAGGTAGGCGAAGTTGTCGGTAACGGCAATGGGCGCATAGCTGCCACAGCCCGCCGCGGCCCATGCAGCAATGCCCGCCAGCAGTATGCGTGTCCGTGGTTTCATGTGCCGGAGCGTTCTACCAGTTGTGGCGGGATCGCCTTGCTGGTGCGGGCGCCAAGTTCCTTCAATTCCTCCACTTGCCGCACCAAGTTGCCCGGTCCTTCGGACAGTTTCCCCAGCGCTTTGTGGTAGTGCTCGCGTGCCTCGTCCACATGCTTGCCGATCTTGGAAAGGTCGTCCGTGAAGCCCACGAATTTATCGTAAAGCAGCCCGGCCCGTTGCGCGATCTCCATGTGGTTGCGCGCCACGTGCTCATTCTTCCACAGGCCGTGCACGGTGCGCAACGTGGCCATCAATGTGCTGTGCGTTACCATGACCACTTGGCGATCGTACGCTTCCTGGAAGATCTCGGGCTTTTCGCGCAGCGCCAACAGGAAAGCAGGTTCTATGGGCACGAACATGAGCACGAAATCAACGCTCGAAATGCCATAGATCTGGGCGTAGTTCTTCTCGCTGAGCCCCTTGGCGTGGGTGCGCATGCTGTCCACATGTTGCCGTAGGAAGCGGGCCCTGCCGGCCTCGTCGGCCGCTGAGCAGAATTGATCGTAATGCACGAGCGACACCTTGGAGTCGATCACCAAGTGTTTTTGGTCGGGCAGGCTGATCACGGCATCCGGGCGCAAACGGGTTCCATCGGCCTGAGTGGTGCTGGCCTGCATGGTGTACTGCTGACCCTTCACCAAGCCGGAATCTTCCAGCAGCCGCGCCAGTATTACTTCACCCCAGGCTCCTTGGGCCTGGGAATCGCCTTTTAGGGCCTTGGCAAGGTTCTCGGCTCCTTCGGTCAGCTTTTGGTTTTGCTCCACCAATCTGGCCACCTCGCTTTTCAGCGCGAACCGTTCCTTCCCTTCCTTGTCGTACGCCTCGCGCACCTGCTCTTGGAAATCTTTGATCTGGCTGCGGAAGGGGGCCAGCAGCACATTGAGCTTGTCCTCCTGCAGCGCTGTCAACTGGCGCCCTTTTTCCTCCATCAGCGAGCTGGCGATGAGCTTGAATTCCTTGGTCATGCGCTCGTTCAGTTGCTCGAAGGCCGTTTTCTGTTCCGCGGCGCGGGTTTCCAGGCTTTCGTTGCGCTGCGTCTCCTTGGCCAGCTTGGTGCTCAAGGCGAGTATCTCGGTTTGTTGTGCATGAAGTTGTTCCTGCTGCTCATTGATGCGCTGTTGCATGGCCTCACGCTCGTTCCGGTGGGTGCCTTCCATCAGTTGTAGCGCATCCATGCCACGCTGGCGGTGCCAGGCCATGGCCGCCCAACCGCCCAAGGCGAGACCCGCCAATAACGCCACCAGCAAATACATTGCCGCCATGCCGCTAAGGTAACGGCGGTGGAGGGCCTGCCTCGTCAATTATCAAGGATCACCACCAGGGTTCCTTCCGGCACATGGTCGTACAGGGCGATCACGTCCTGGTTGCTCATGCGGATGCAGCCATGTGAACTCGGCGTGCCCAAGGTGGCCTCGTCCGCTGTGCCGTGGATGTATATGCCGCGTTCGCTGCTGTCCACCGCACCCCCTTTGTTCACACCGGGTTCCATGCCGTCGAGCCACAGGATCCGCGAGGTGATGAGGTCGTCGGCCCGGCTATGCGGGCCGGCCACCTCTCCGGTGTATTGCCGGTAGCGGAAGATGCCCCATGCTGGTGCCCCATCACCGATCTTCCTGGACACGCGGTGCAGTCCTTCCGGCGTGCGCATGCTGTTGCGCCGTGCACCTAGCCCGTTGGCGGCAGTGCTGATCACGTACTCTTGCTGCATTTCGCCTTCAACTACCAGGTACATGCGCTGGCTGCGGACCGATACATACAGCACATAGCCCTCGGAGGGTGCAGAGGGGTAGCGCACCTGCATCCATTCGATCAACAGATCTGCCAACGCCTGTTTGGGGCGCGCCGGGGCTTGGGCTGGCGCAAGCAGGGGCGCAAGGAACAACGCGCAGGCTATCAAAGGCTTGTGCAGTGGCATTCAGGACGAATATCCGCTCTTTACGCACCGCCCCGGGTCTGTGTTATACCCGACTTTTCAGCCGTGCGGCGTGCACAGGTCAGAAAAGGCTGGAGAAGCCGAAATGCACCTTGCCGTTCCGAAGCTCCACGGGGTTGTTGAATTGCCGGCCCAGCGCGTAGCTGATGGCAAAGATGCCGGCCTTGGTCTCGAAGCTCGTGCCCACGCCAACGCCCAAGGGAGTATCGGTGAGCAAGGCACCGCGGCTTTGGTCCTCCCACCACGCTTGGTCCACAAATAGGAAGAGATTGCTGTTCTCCTCGAAAAGGAACCGGTATTCCGCCGTGCCGATGGCATACGACGATGCGTAGATGCTGGCCTCGGCCACCCCGCGCAGGCTTTTGATGCCACCGATGCGGAACAGTTCATTCGCGTACAGCCGGTCGTTCACCATGCTGCCCGCCTGCCCGGCCAGCCTCAACGTACCTCTTCGCCCCAAAGGAATGTGCCATACCAGCTGCCCGGTCAATTCGTACTGCATGCTTCGGTGCACATTGTCGATGGTGTCATTGATCAGCGCGGTAGTGCTCCGCTTTTTCCCGGCGGAGCCCTCCGCGTCCAGGGCCGATCCGCGCCGGGGGTTGAAGCGGTAGTCGAAATGCTCGCGGTGCAGGCCCAGTCCATAGCTGGTGATATTTACGTCGGCCAAACCTGGCGCTGCCACCAGTTGTTGGCCCAGCCGCTTGCTGCTTTTGTTGTTCACGAAGGCACGCACCTTGTCGCCGCGCTGCAGCAAGTACTCCAATCCCGCCCTGGCGTTCACTTCCAGGAATGTGGTGTCCTGCTTGAAGAGCTTGAGGCCGAGGTCGGTGCCGAACGGGGTGTTGAACACGTATGGCAGGTTGAAGCCCAGTTTCAGGTCTTGGCTACGGTCCTGCAAACTGCGCCAATTGAGGTCGATGGCCTCGCCCCGGTGCAGGGCGTTGCGCAGCTTCAGGTCCATATCGCCGGTGAACTGCACCTTGCCGCTGATCGGGTCGCGGGCCACGCCAATGATGCCATTGAAGTTGCTGGCCTTTCGGGCATCGAGGAATAAGTAGAGCTTGGTTTGTTCCGGGTTGAAGAGCAGGTATGCCGGATGCCGAGTGGTGACAAAGGGCAACTCGCGTGTGCGCTGGTCCACTTGGCGCACCAGCAATTCATTGTACAGGTCGCCTGGGGCGATGCCGATGTAGGCCTGCAGATAGCGCGGGTTTATGCGGGCGGTTCCTTTCACCACTACGCTGTCCAGCACCACTTGGCGGCCAAGTTGCAGTTGCAGGCGTGCGCTTAGTCCATCGCCTTGCTCCACAATGCTGTCCAGCCACGCCTTGGCGAATGGGTAGCCGTTGTTCTCGCATTGGTTGATCAAGCTGTTGAACAGGCGCTCGAGTTGTGGCGGGGTCACCGGACGGCCGCTGTAAAACCGCTCCCTGAAGCCGCTGGCACTGGCGATCTCGGTAGGTACGGTGCCCGCGGAAAGGTGCGCCCAGCGATATTGCTTGCCCAGGTGCACGGTGCAGTGCACGGTATCACCCGTGGTAACGCAGCCATCATTTGATGCCGCCAGGTAGCCCTGGCCGATGATTTCATTGTGCAGCTCAGTAAGGCGCTTGTCCAACTGGGCAGTGTCCACCTTGAACGGGCCGCGCCATCTGCGTGGCAGCAAGGTATCGGCGCTGAGCAGCAGTACCTGTTGTGCCTGCACGGTGCAAGCCATGGCGATCAGCAGTACCCAGAGCAGCTTGCGCATCAGAAGGCCCAGTTGATGGGTGGCGAACCTTGTTCGGCCAAGATCTGGTTGGCGCGGCTGAAATGCCTGCAACCCAGGAAGCCCCGGTGCGCCGATAAAGGGGAGGGATGCGGCGCTTTCAGCACATGGTGCCTGCCTGTATCGATCAATTGCTCCTTCGCCTGCGCATGGCTGCCCCAGAGCAGGAAGATCAACCCGTGACGGTTGCGCGAAAGCGCGGAAATGGCGGCATCCGTGAACCGCTCCCATCCCTGCCCGCTGTGCGATCCGGCATGGTGTGCACGCACAGTGAGGGTGCTGTTCAACAGCAGTACGCCTTGCTCAGCCCATGGGGTAAGGTCGCCGCCGAACGGGGTGAAAGGACCGATGTCGCTCTGGATCTCCTTGGCGATGTTGCGCAGGGAAGGGGGCATGGCCACGCCCGGGGGCACCGAGAAGCACAGACCATGTGCTTGGCCGGGGCCATGGTAGGGATCTTGGCCGATGATGACCACCCGCACGGCCTTGAACGGTGTGAGCTTGAACGCCTGGAAGATCTCGCCTCCGCGCGGATAGACCACGTGCTGTGCGCGCTCTTCAAGCAGGAAGCGCTTGAGGTCGGCGAAATAGGGTGACTTGAACTCGTCCTGCAATTGCTCCAGCCAGCCTTCGCCCAACTCGGGAAGCCTTACCGGATGACCGGCGCCGGGATCGTTCATGACCATATATGCAAGCTATGATTGGATCGTTGAAACATTTTCGCCCGGACCAAAGTATTAGGGGCTAATTTTGGGGGGTCAAACCCCGTATGTGAACAACGATGAAAAAGGTCTTCAAGTTATTCGCGGTAGTAGCGGTGGCCAGTTTGCTGTTCAGCGCTTGCAAATCGGTTCACAGCTGCCCGGCATACGGGAAGGTGGCCAAGCCTGCCGCTGAAAAGACCGTTTGAGGGGCGGCCCCGCGCATGCCATTCCAGCCCGGCTTTGCCGGGCTTTCCCATTTAAGGCCGTTACCCGTAGCTGAAACTCACCGATTGCTCCAGTTCCTGCCCTAAGCTGAGCGCTACTGGACAGGTACGGGCGGCATGCTCCAACACTTGGCGCTGTTGTTCATCCAGCCCGGTCCCGTCCATGGTGAACGCAATTTCGATCTTGGCCACGCGGCGCGGCCCGGCGGCCATGTGCTTTACCAAGCGGGCCCCCAGGCCTTTCAGCTCAATGCCGCGTGCATTGGCCGCAATGCCCATCAGCGTCATCATGCAGCAGGCCAGCGAGGTGCTCATCAGGTCCGTGGGAGAAAAGGCCTGCCCCTGGCCGTGGTTGTCCACGGGGGCATCGGTGATGATCTTTTCCCCGCTGCGCAGGTGTACGGCCTCGGTGCGCAGGCCTCCCAGGTATTTCACGTGTGCGGTGTCCATGCCGCGAAGGAACGACGCAAGGGCAGAACCTGTTCACGGGGTACAACGGCCCCGGGTTGAAGCCATGTGGCAGCGTTGCTTCCGCCGTAACTTTGAAGGCTTTCGACCATGATGCGCCCGGTATTGCTCTCCTTTGCCCTCAGCGGCTGCTTGGCCGCCGCTGCGCAGCAACAGCAGAGCGTTTACGACGACCCTGCGCGCACGCTGTATTCCCACGAGCTTTCCGGCGGCCCCATGCTGCATGCGTACGGTTGGGGGCTTACGTTCCAGTACGGGAAGTACGCCACCGCCCGCGACCGCAACATGCTGGGCATCGACATCCTGTCCATGAAGCATCCCAAGGAGATCAAGAGCTTCAACCCGAATTACCAGGACGCGCGCGGTTATTTCTATGGCAAGCTGAACAGCATGATCGTGGTGCGGCCCACTTACGGGCGGAAACACCGGATCACGGAGAAGATCCGCAAGAACGGTGTGGAGGTGAACTATGTGTGGGGCATCGGGCCTTCCTTGGGGCTGTTGAAGCCGGTTTACCTGCAGATCGGCGGGCCAAGCTTCCCGTACCAGACCATCGTTACGGAGCGGTACGACCCCGAACGGCATTTTGCCGATAACATTTTCGGGCGCGCCTCGTGGTTCAAGGGCTTGGGCGAAATTCAACTGTACCCGGGGGCGTTCGGGCGATTCGGGTTCAACTTCGAGTACTCGGCCACCAATACCGGCATCAAGGCCTTGGAGGCCGGGATCACCATGGATGCCTACGGCGCCAAGCTGCCCCAGATGGCCGTGCTGGAATCGGAGGACTACAACAAACAATTCTTCCTGGGTTTTTACCTTGTATTGCACTTCGGTGTGAAGACCATAAGATGAGCGGAACATTGTCTTCGGCGCCGGTGGCGCCTGTGCTGCGCAAGCCCGATTGGCTGCGCGTTAAGCTGCCCAACGGCGAGAATTACCGGCGCGTGCGCGGTATCGTCAACGAGCATAAGCTCCATACCATTTGCCAGAGCGGCAATTGCCCCAACATGGGTGAATGCTGGGGCGCCGGCACGGCCACCTTCATGATCCTGGGCAACATCTGCACGCGGTCCTGCGGCTTTTGCAACGTGGCCACGGGGCGCCCCGAACCGGCCGATCCGTTCGAGCCGGCCCGCGTTTCGCGCTCGGTGGAGCTGATGGGCGTGAAACATTGCGTGATCACCTCGGTGGACCGCGACGACCTGCCGGACGGGGGATCCGATATCTGGGCTCGCACCATCCGCTCGGTGCGCAGGCGTTCGCCGAACACCAAGCTCGAAACCTTGATCCCCGACTTCAAGGGCGAATGGCACAACCTGGAAGTGGTGCTGAACGAACGGCCCGAAGTGCTGAGCCATAACGTGGAGACCGTGCGGCGCCTGACCCGCAAAGTGCGCATACAGGCCAAGTACGACCGCAGCTTGGAGGTGCTGATGCGGGCCAAGAAGGCCGGGTTGCGCACCAAAAGCGGCATCATGCTGGGCCTGGGGGAAAAAGACCACGAGGTGCTCGAGACCTTGGATGACCTGCGCAGCGTAGGCTGCGATGTGGTGACCATGGGCCAGTACCTGCAACCCACCCGTAAGCATTTGCCCGTGGAGGAGTACGTGCATCCCGACCGGTTCGCACGGTTCAAGGAAGAAGGTCTGAAGCGCGGTTTCATGTTCGTGGAGAGCGGCCCGTTGGTGAGGAGCAGCTACCACGCATGGAAACATGCCGAATGACCGTTGATCGAACCTATGTCCGTCCCATCTGTTCACCCAGCATAACCCAACACACCGAATGAGCAAACTTCGTGTCGCCATCAATGGCTTCGGCCGGATCGGGCGCATTACCACGCGCATCATGTTCCAACGCTCCGATATGGAGCTGGTGGCCGTGAACGACCTCACGGACACGGCCACCTTGGCGCATCTTTTCAAATATGATTCCGTGCATGGCCCGTTCAAGGGCAATGTGGGACACAGTACCGGCCAATTGGACTTGGGCGGAAGGAAGGTCGCGGCCTATGCCGAGGCCGATCCCGCCAAGTTGCCCTGGAAGGACCTGGGCGTGGACGTGGTGATCGAAAGCACCGGCCATTTCCTTACCCAGGAACTGGCCAGCGCACATTTGAAGGCCGGTGCCCGCAAGGTGCTGCTTTCGGCGCCTGCCAAGGACAAAACCACAAAGACCGTGGTTCTGGGCGTGAATGATGATATACTCGACGGCTCGGAAGAGATCATCAGCAACGCCAGCTGCACCACCAATTGCGCGGCGCCCATGATCTTGGGCCTGGATGAACTGTGCGGCATCGAGGATGGCTTCATCAGCACGGTGCACAGCTACACCAGCGATCAACGCTTGCACGATGCCCCGCACCGTGACCTGCGCCGCGCACGGGCCGCCGCGGTGAGCATCATCCCCACCACCACAGGGGCGGCAAAGGCCGTAACGCGCGTGATCCCCCACCTCGATGGCCGCTTGGGCGGGACCGGCATCCGGGTGCCGGTATCGGATGGCTCCATCACGGATGTTGCGTGCCGGGTGAAGAACCTGAAGTCCGAAAAAGAGATCAACGCCTACTTCAAAGAGCTGGCCGAGGGCCGCATGAAGGGCATCCTGCGTTATACCGAGGATCCCATCGTAAGCGCGGACATCGTGGGTGATCCCGCCAGCTGCATCTTCGATGCAAAGCTCACCAGCGTGGTGGGGAACATGGTGAAGATCATGGGCTGGTACGACAACGAGTACGGCTACAGCGCCCGCTTGGTGGACCTGGTGGAGCGGATCGGGAAGTGAGGTTGGTTCCCCGGTGATCCTTACGCGGCAGGGCCGCCCGTGATCTGCACATCCGCGCTTAGCGGGCCATCGCCGTTGCGCTTCATCAACTTCATTTCCCTGCCATCAAATACAGCGTAGGTGAAGTGTGTGATCCAATCACCCAAGTTGATGTAGCGGCTTGCGGGTTCCGGTGCACCAGGTGCTGCCAGCGCGATGTCGATGGGTAAATGCCGGTGGCCGAACACCATGAAATCGAAATGCTCCTCGGCAAGGCGCTCATGGCAATACTGCACCAGCCACTCCTTGTCCTCGCCCAGCCATTTGCGGTCGTTCTCGTAATTCTTCTTGCGGCTGCGCCCGCTCCAAAAATCGCCGAGCCATAGGGCGAAATTGGGATGCAGCCGGGCAAACAGCCATTGCGCTACCGGGTTGCGGAAAACCTTCTTGATGAACTTGTAGCCATGGTCGCCAGGGCCCAACCCATCGCCGTGGCCGATCAAAAAGCGTTTGCCGCCGATCTCGCGCACCACGGGTTCACGGTGGATCACGGCGCCGGTTTCCTTCGGCAGGTAGTCGAAGATCCACATGTCGTGGTTGCCGATGAACAGGTGCACCGGGATGCCCCGGTCGGTCAGTTCCGCCAATTTGCCCAATAGCCGCACATGGCCGCGCGGCACGGCATATTTCCATTCGAACCAGAAGTCGAACAGGTCCCCGAGCAAAATGATCTCCGATGCGTCCTTGGCCGCTTCGTTCAGGAAAGCAACGATGCGGCGCTCCCGCGCTAGGCTGCTGGCAGCATCCGGAACGCCCAAATGGAAATCGCTGAGGAAGTAGATCTTCTCGCCGGGCATGGTGCCAAAGATGGGGCTGCCGCGCCGTCAATGCGGCAACTTTCGCAGGGCCTGCGTGGGGTCAAGTTTTTCCAGCGCCAGCACAATGCGGATCCGGTCCGTGAACTGGAAGCCGCGCAGTTCCTGTTCCTTGGTAATGTCGTCCGAGAAAGCGAGCGGCACCCATATTCCCGCCATATCGCGCAGTAGCCGCAGGCCGATGCCCAGCTCCCAATTGCCACGCCAGTCGGTCCGCCGTCCGTCCGGGCCCACAATGGTCACGGGCGCGGCCCCGTAGCTGCCGAAGGCCGCCAAGGGCAGCGCGAACGGGAAATCAAGCTCCATGTTCAACGCCGCCAACCACGTGTCCGAGGTGCCGATCGAGGTGGGGGTCTTGAAACCGCCCTGGTCCTTGTTGAATTGGCGCGAGGTGTTCTGCCCAGGGTATTGGCGATCGATGTACAGATGGTCGTACAGCAGGTCGCTGCTGCCCCAGTACATCCGCCACCCCATCGCGGGCATCATCATGGCCTGGTCCTTCCGCAGGAAAGTGCCTGCGAATGCCCGGAGCGAAAGCCGATGCTTGTGCCGGTCGTAGATCGCGCTCCAAGTGGCATCCAACGACAAGCGGCTGAATGCTGCGTTGTTCAGCGATGTGATGGTGGCGGTGAACGGGTTGAAGCCGTTGCGTCGCTCAAGGTTGGCGCTTATTTCATGATAGGTGCGCCCGGTCACGGAATTGATCGGGATTTCACGGGTGGGCGTGTGCCATGTGCCTTGCGCATGTTCCCAGGTGAGTATGGAACGGTAGCGCAGGTAGGCCTGCGGCCCAGTGGGCTTGAGCCGCGGATCGAGTTGAATGCTCGGCACCAAGCGTTGGTACCATTGTTCCACCTCATCCACGCCGTACAGCGTAGCGCCGAACGCCGAGGCGCCCACATGCAGGTTGCGCAGCCAACCGGTGGCGAACCGGTCCTCGTTCCACATAATGCGCGCGCCCCCGGCCGCCCGTCCGCTGCCAAACCCGTAAAGCGGTGCGGCCGCCCATTCCAGCCGCTGCGAAGGGAAGCCCGTGTTGGCCAACGCAAGCCCGGCCATCAGGCCATCGTGGGCGTTGTACCCGATGGCCGGCGTCCAGTAGATCGTGCGCCGGTCCTCGCGTTCCACGCCGGTCAGGAATTTGAGGGACGGCAGTTTGTTCCGCTTGCACAGGCCATAGGAGCGCACTTCGTTGTTGCGGCGGTCGATGTCCAACGTGCGGCCTTCCGCATCGATCATGGCCCGGTCGGCATTGGGCCATGGCAGCGTAAGCGTGTTACGGCCTCGGCTGGCCGCATGCCATACGGTCCCCAAACTGTCCTGGCCTTGCCAAGCAGTTACCGGCACCGGGAAACCATCGCGGGCGGTGGAACGGAATACCAGCTGGCCCTCCTTCAACTTGCGGGCGCGCAACTCGGGCTTGACCGCCGTTTGTATCAGCTCGTCGAAAAGCCTCGAAAGGTCGCGGCCGCTGGTTTGCTCGTAACTGGCCCGCACATCCTGTGGTCGCGGGTGCTTTCCGGACCATTCCGCGAAATAGGCCTGTGTGCACTTGTCGAAAAGGGCCGTGCCCAAAGCCGCCTCCAGTTGGCGGAAGATCAGTGCGCTTTTCCCGTACACCGTCACCCCGTAATCCAAAGGCGTGTATGCAATGGCCGGCAGCCCCGCTGGTTGGTCCCAGTTGCGCCGGGCGTTGTAGCGGTACATCAATTCGGTGACACGCCGCGGATCGTGCACGCTGTTGCGGATCGGCCCGGGCAGGCCCAGTACCTCCGGCGGCAGCAACCCGGGGTAACGCTCCGCCATGTAGCGTTTCTCGAAGAAGCTGTTCATCCCTTCATCCATCCAAGGGTACTGCCGCTCGTTGCTGGCCAGCATGCCGTAGAACCAGTTGTGGCCCACTTCGTGGGCTATCACCTCATCCAACGAACGGGGGGAATCCATGTCGCCGATGATGGTGATCGTGGGATATTCCATGCCGCCACCTGCGGCAAGCGTGCCGTCCATCGCGGTGCAATTGCTGTATTCGTAATCGCCGGCCCATTTGCTGTACAGGCGCACGCTTTCATTCACGTAGGTGATCGCGTCCGACCATAGCAGCGCGTTGCGGGGGGTGAAGAAGGTCCATGTGGTAACGGTGCGGCCGCTGCGCTCAAGCTGCACGCTGCCCTTGCGCACTTGGTACCGTTTGTCCGCGAACCAGGCGAAATCATGCACGTTGTCCTGCACGAAGCGTACGGTTTTGTATTGTGCCGCGGAAGGAGGGAAGTCGTTTTTGCCGACGGTCAGCGGCAGGGCGGCCAATGAGTCCATGAATGCCTCTTCGGCAAGGGTGCCCATGCGCTCCCCGGTGGCGGCCAGCACATAATTCGCTGGCAGGGTGATGCGCACATCGTAGTGCCCGAAATCGGAGTAGAATTCACATTGGTCCAAATAGGGCATGGCATGCCATCCGTCGCGGTCGTACACGGCGGGCTTGGGGAACCATTGGCTGATGTAGTAGGCCTGCCCGGTGTGGCCAAGCCGCGAAAAGCGGGCATCGGGCACCTTCACCCGGAAGGGCGTGGTGATGCTGATGTAGTGGCCGGGGCCCAGCGCAGCAGCCAGTTTTATCCAGGCAATGTCGCCATGTTGGCGGTGATAGCCCCACGCTAAGCCACCTTCCGTGCCGCGGAAATCGAGGCTGTCGATCCAGCCGCGGTCCTGCTCTTCGGCAAAGTGCAGGTCAAGGTCATTTTGCGCGTCCTTCTGCTTGCACAACGCGCTTTGCCGGTCGCGGTAAGCATTCGGCCACAGGTGCACCCACAGCGTATCCAGGGCCACCGGGGCATTGTTGGTGTAGGTGAAGGTGGTGGTGCCGCGCAGCATGTGGTGCACGTCATCCAACCGCACGTCTATGCTATGGTCAACGCGTTGTTGGAAGTAGGCTTGGCCGTAGGCCACTGTGCCGCAGGACAAGGCCATTGCAGCGGCCCAAAACGCCGGCGCATGGAGCGCGGTGGTCCTTTCCATTGCCAATGCCCGCCGCGATCGCTGATGGTTCAGTGGAGCACCTCGGCCAGCTTCTCCTCCAACGCGGGGCCGCGCAGGTTCTTGGCCAGCACCTTGCCCTCCTTGTCCAGCAAGATCGTGTACGGAATGGCTGAAACGCCGTATTGCTGGGCCACGGCATTGTTCCAGAAGGCCAGGTCGCTCACGTGCTTCCAGGTGAGGCCGTCCTGCTTGATCGCCCCGGTCCAGGCGTTCATGTCCTTGTCAAGGCTTACACCCAGGATCTCGAAGCCTTTTTTGTGGTACTTATTGTACATGCGCACCACGTTGGGGTTTTCCATGCGGCAGGGCCGGCACCAACTGGCCCAGAAATCGATCAGCACCACTTTGCCGCGGAGACTGCTCAAGCTCAGGGGTTTGCCTTCGGGGGTGTTCTGCGTGAAGTCTGGGGCCACGCTCCCCACGGGGATCAGGTTGTCCAATTGGGCCTGCTGTTCTTCCTGTTGCTTGGCCGCGGCCATTTGCTGCGCCGTACGGTCCACCTGGTCGCGGTAGCCGGTGAAGTATTCACTATGGCCGATGGTCTTGCGTAGGCTGTCCTTCACCTGCTGGAAAAGCTCCAGGTCCTGCTGGATGTTCAGCCTGTTCAGTGCGGCCAGCACGGCCGGTGATCCCATGTTCTGCCTGATGAAATCATGCGTACGCTCCCTGAACGAGTTGTTCAGTACGCTGTACTCGGCCATGGCCGCGGTATCGTTGCGGTCGGCCTTCAGCCGCGCGACCAGCCGCTCGCTGTCCTCGTCGAATTGTTTGGCCTGGTTGAAGTAGCCGTGCAGCAGCGCGGTGTTCACCGAGCCTTCCACCTTGCGCGGGTATTGCAGCGAGTCCACAGTTGCTTCCACGCTCACATTTTCGGCGCTGTCCAGCAACAAAACCATGATCTTGTCGCCGCCCAAGGTGAGCGAGTAGAAGTCCAACGGCATCGTGGGCAATTGTAGTTCGCCCTTGCCTTGTTCGTCCAGCTTCACGCTGTCCACGTGCACGGGCTTGTTGCCCACGAACTTGTCGAAGTACAGGGTTTGCCCTGCGGCGCCATCGATCTGCGCAGTCAAGGTCCGGGTATTGCCCTTCGGCCCGCCGCAAGCGGCCAAGAGTACGGTAGCGGCCACGGCCGCCATGATCTTGTTCATCTTCATTTTCCTTCCAGCATTTTTCGCGCGATGGCATTGGCCGAGCGCGGGTCGGCCTTGCCCTTGGTGGCTTTCATCACTTCTCCCATGAACAGGCCCAGCAGGCCTTTATTGCCGTTCCGGTAGGCTTCCACCTTATCCGGGTAGCGCTCCATGGCCTCTTGCATTGCCTTGTGTACTTCGTCCTCGCCGGCATCGGTGAGCAGGCCATGCTTTTCGGCCAGCGCTTGGGCGTTGCCTTCCTCCTGCAGCAGCAACGGGAAAAGCTTCTGCGAGGCCAGCGAGTGGCTGATCTTTCCTTGGTGTACCAGCGTTACCAACCCCGCCAAGCGCTCTGGCGCAATGGGCAGCTCGCCTATGGTGAGGCCTTTTTCGTTCACCCATGAGCGTACATCGCCCATGATCCAATTGGCCGCGGTCTTGTAGATCTTCCGGTCGCTCGAGAAGTCCAAGTGCCCGATCACTTCCTCGTAGTACAAGGCCGTCCCCTTGTCGTCGGTGAGTATTCCGGCGTCGTATTCACCCAGGCCGTATTGCCCGGTGTATTTCGCTTTCAGTTCGCGTGGCAGCGGCGGCATGGTGGCCCGCACGGCCTGCTTCTTTTCCTCGGTAACCGTAAGCGGCAGCAGGTCGGGCTCGGGGAAATACCGGTAGTCATGCGCCATGCCCTTCGAGCGCAGGGCGGTAGTGGTGCCTTTAGCGGCATCGAAATTGCGCGTTTCCATGGTGATGTGGCCGCCCTGGTCCAGAATGGCGGCCTGCCGCTGCGCCTCGTGCTCAATGGCGCGCTGCACATTCCGGAAGCTGTTCAGGTTCTTCACCTCGGTGCGCGTCCCAAACTCCTTCGAGCCTTTCGGGCGCAGGCTGATGTTGGCATCGCAGCGCAGGCTGCCCTCCTCCATGTTGCCGTCGCAAATGTCCAGATAGCGCACCAAGCGGCGCAGCTCCACCAAGTAATTGTAGGCTTCTTGCGAAGTGCGGATCACGGGCTCGGTCACCACCTCCACCAAGGGGACACCAGCGCGGTTCAGGTCGATCAAGGTATTGAACGGGTCCAGGTCATGGATGCTTTTGCCGGCATCTTCCTCCATGTGGATGCGGGTGAGCGCGATGTCCTTTTCGCTGCCGTCCTCCATGGTTATGGTCACCGCGCCGCCAGTGCAAATGGGGGTTGTGTCCTGGGTGATCTGGTAGCCCTTGGGCAGGTCCGGGTAGAAGTAGTTCTTCCGGGCGTAGTGCATTTGTCCGGCTATGGTGCAGCCGCAGGCCAGCCCCAGTTTTATGGCATGGTCCACCACGGCGGCATTGGCCACCGGCAAGGTGCCGGGCAGGGCAAGTGTTACCGCACCGGCCAGTGTGTTGGGCCGGTCGCCGTATGCGTTGGGGTCGCTGGAGTAGGCTTTGCTGTGGGTCAACAGCTGCGCGTGCACCTCCAGGCCCACCACCAGTTCCCATTTTTCGCTCCAGTGCGGGGCGTGGCCGCCATTCTCCATTTTTCGTTCTTCCATGGGTGCCGAAGCCCGTGGGCTTCAAGCTGCAAAGGTGCGAAGCAGCGGGGCAACGGCAATGGCGCCGCACGCATGCCGCTTTTCACTGCGCACCGGCCGCAGGTTGGAACGGACCAACGACCGCCGGCTCAACTGCCGGCCACCATCTCCCGCATGATCAGTGTTAGGCTCGGCTCGGCTTTTTCCGCCACGCGCTGCACCATTTCGTGCGTGGTCTTTTCGATCCGGCCCTCCACGCCCATGTCCGTGATCACGCTCATGGCAAAGCAGGGCAGGCCCATCTGCCGGGCCGCGATCACCTCGGGCACCGTGCTCATGCCCACGGCATCGCCGCCAATGATGCTGATGTATTTGTACTCCGCCGGGGTCTCCAGCGTTGGCCCGGTAAGGCCCACGTAGGTGCCCGTGCGCACCGCCACGCCGTTGGCAGAGGCGATTTCCTTGGCCCGCTTGACCATGGCATGGTCGTACGGCTCGCTCATGTCCGGGAAGCGCGGCCCGAATTCATCGATGTTGGGGCCGATCAATGGATTGGGGAACAAACAGATGTGGTCCGTTATGATCATCAGGTCGCCCGTATCGAACCCCGGGTTCACACCGCCGCAGGCATTGCTCACGAAAAGGCGCTTTATGCCGATCAGCTTCATCACACGCACCGGTAGGATCACCTCGGGCATGGTCCAGCCCTCGTAGTAATGGAACCGGCCTTGCATGGCCACCACGGGCTTTCCACCCAACAGGCCGAAGAGCAGGCGCCCGGGATGGCCCTCCACCGTGCTCACGGGAAAATCGGGGATGTCCTTGTACGGTATGCTGTATTTTACATCGATCTCCTTGCCCAGGCCGCTCAGGCCGGTGCCCAGGATAATGCCCGTTTCGGGCATGAAGTTGCCGGTCACCTGCTTCAGGTGCTCAGCGATCCGTTGTATGCGTTGTAACATGTGTTCGTATCAAGGCCTCAAAGGCAAAGGGTTCGTTCAAGATCACGGCACGCACGCCGATCACGGCCACGGGCACGTCCTTCAGCCGGCCCGTGCTGGTGGCCGCTCCCAACCGGGCAGCGTCCTTTTCCGTGGTCACCAGCAGTTTCCGGCCGGCCGCGAAGCTATGGAAAACGCGCGCCACCTTTGCCAGGTCGGCATCGCTGTAGGCATGGTGGTCCGCGAAGGCCATGTGGCGCAGGCTGGCGCACAGCGGCTGCAAATGGTCCTTCAACGCGTGGGCATCCGCAATACCGGTCAACAACAGTACCGCGGTGGAACGGTCCGGTTGCATCCCTTGGGCCGCATCGTTCAGCGGTTTCGGCGCGTCGTGCTCCATGCCACTGAAAAAAAGCACCTGTTGCGGCCGCAGTTTCAACCGCCGCCTGTATCGCTGCTGTTCGTCGGCCGTGGGCAGCCGGGGGCATTTCGTTACGATCACCACGTCGGCCTGCCGCGCACGGAAGGGCAGGTCGCGCAGGCGTCCGGCGGGCAGCACGTGGTCCTTGTACCATGGGCGCCTCCAGGTGGTCAGCACCATGTTCAGGCTGGCCTGCAGGCGGCGGTGCTGCAGCGCATCGTCCAGCACCACCGCGCGCACATCGGGCATGCGCCGGCAGATCTCGTGCATGCCGGCCACGCGGTCAGCGTCCACAAAAACACGCACCCCGGGGAATTTCCGCTTCAACATCAGCGGCTCATCACCGGCCCGTTCGGCAGCATCGTCCAATTGCACCTCCGCGAAACCCGCGCTGCGCCGCCCGTAGCCACGGCTCAGCACGGCCGGGCCGGCCAACGGCACATGGCCACCTTGGGCGATCAGCGTGCGCAGCACCAGTTCCACATGGGGCGTTTTGCCCGTTCCGCCCAGGGCGATGTTCCCCACCACAATGCTCGGTGGCACCGGACGCTCGCTGCGCAGCAGGCCCACATCGTACAGGGCATGCCTGGCCCGTAGCACGCCCGCATAAAGCCAAGCGAACGGCAGCAGGAGCAGGCGCAGCACTTCCATGGCGCCAAAGATGCGCAGCATGGGCCGTGGATGTCCTTCTTCTTTTGGGGCCGCCTTAACGGGCTGTCCGCTGTGGTGTCCTCGGGCGGGCCGGGTGCAGCGGGGCTCCGGGGTCCCCCGTTGGGGGCCTCCTCGCTACCGCGCTGCACCAAGGCCCGCCCTTCGGCCAGCCGCCGCTGCCATCCCTGGCGGAAAGCACGTGGTAACACTTGCGCGCAAGCTCCTCCTTGGCCCGCGTTAACTTGGCCGCTTTCCGTTCACCGCCATGAAGATCAAGGATGTGCTTGAAGTGCTGGAGCGCTGGGCCCCGCCCATGTTGCAGGAGGATTACGATAATTGCGGCCTGCAGGTAGGTGATCCCATGGCCACGGCCAAGGGCGCCCTGATCACGCTCGATTGCACCCCGGGCGTGGTCCGCGAAGCCGCCAGCAACGGGTGCAACCTCATCATCGCGCACCATCCGCCCATCTTCAAGTGCCTTAGATCGATCACCGGCCGCAACGAGGTGGAGCGGACCCTGCTGGAGGCCATTCGCGCCGATGTGGCCATTTATGCCATCCATACCAACTTGGACAATGTGATGGACGGCGTGAACGGCGAGATCGCGGCCCGCCTTGGCTTGCAACCGCTGCGCGTGCTCGACCCCAGGCCGGCACTGTTGTTCAAGCTGGCCGTTTTCGTTCCCTTGGCCCATGCCGATGCGGTGCGTAACGCCATGTTCGGGGCCGGGGCGGGCGTTATCGGCGCATACGACCAGTGCAGTTTCAACGTACCGGGCACCGGCACCTTCCGGGGCGGGGAGGGCACCGATCCATTCGTGGGCGAACGTGGCGTGCTTCACCACGAACAGGAAATCCGCATCGAGGTGGTATGCCCGGCCCCGGTGGTGCAGGCCGTGGTGGCCGCCATGCAAAAAGCCCATCCTTACGAAGAAGTGGCGTACGATCTGTTCCCCCTGCACAATGCCCATCCCCGCATCGGCTCGGGCTTGTTGGCGCGTTTCGCCCAACCGGTGCCCGAGCAGGAGTTCCTAAAACAGCTCAAGGAGGTTTTTGGCACCCCGGCCATCCGGCATACGGCCTTATTGGGCAAGCCCGTGCAGCAGGTGGCCCTCTGCGGCGGCTCGGGTGCCTTCCTCATCGGCAAGGCCATGGCCGCGGGGGCCGATGCCTATGTTACCGGCGATGTGAAGTACCACGAATTCTTCCAGCCGGAAAACCGCATACTGCTGGCCGATATCGGCCATTTTGAAAGCGAGCAGTTCACCCCGGCGCTGATCCAGCGCCACTTAGCCCGGATTCTACCTACCTTTGCAACCCGTTTATCGGAAACGGGCACCAATCCCATCCATTATTTCTGACCATGGCCAAGACCGCGACCAAGAACGCCGAGAAAGAGCAAAAGCCCAAAGCACAGCCCACCAAAGCAGAAAGCGCAGTGGCAGCAAAGCTGGCCGCGCTTTACCGGCTGCAGCATTTCGATTCCTTGGTGGACAGGATCCGCACGCAAAGGGGCGAATTGCCGCTGGAGGTGCAGGACCTGGAGGATGAGGTGGCCGGACTGGAAACCCGCATGAACAAACTGGCCGCCGACCTGAAAGAGGCGGAAACGGCCGTTAGCGATAAGCAGAATTTCATCAAGGACGCCAAGGCGACCATCAAAAAGTACGAGGCCCAGCAAAGCAAGGTCCGCAACAACCGCGAATACGATTCACTGGGCAAGGAGATCGAGTTCCAGAACCTCGAGATCCAATTGGCCGAGAAGCGCATAAAGGAGGGCAAGGCGGCCATTGAGACCAAAAGCGCCGCGGTGGATGAAAGCAAGCACCTGTACAAGGAGCGCAAGAAGGACCTTGAGCTGAAGAAGAAGGAGCTGGACGATATTGTGGCCGAGACCGGTAAGGAGGAGGATGAGCTGGTGAAGAAAAGCACCGCTGCCGCCAAACAGGTGGAGGAGCGCTTGCTGAAGGCCTACCAGCGGATCCGTGGCAACGCACGCAACGGCCTGGCCGTTGTGCCCGTGGAGCGCGGTTCATGCGGCGGCTGCTTCAATGCCATTCCGCCACAGCGGCAGTTGGATATCGGAAGCCACAAGAAGATCATCGTGTGCGAGCACTGCGGCCGCATCCTCGTGGACGAGTCCATTGTGGAGGAAGTGACCGGCACCAAGGAATAACCCGCGCAACCGGAACGGAAAAAGCCCTTCGCCATGAAGGGCTTTTTCATTGGTGGTGCACAGAGATCAGGGCCGGAAGGCGATCGTAAGCACACCGCGCGTGTCCGCGCGTTGCACGCTGGTGGCGTTGATCAACGCGGGGTCGTACTGGTAATATTTCACGTCCTGTGTTCCGTACACGCCTGTGAGATCGATGCTTACGTGCTGTGTACGGTAACCGATCCCACCCGTGAAGCGCATGTATGCAGTGCCGTGCAAGGGTTCGCTATCCTTGTATGCGCTGGGCCAAATGCCCCAACCACCGCGGAAATACCAGGCCCCTGAGCGCCATTCGGTCCCCACGCGTACACTGTGAACGCCGCGGAATTGGTTGCGCATGGCCTCATTTTCCACGTTGAAATCGTAGATGTCGCTGAAGGCCGAGGCCTCGCGTAGCTTCCCTTGCCGGAAATCCGTGTAGCCATAATCCACGCTCACCAAACCGGCTTGGCCCACCACGTATGCGGCCGAGGCAAGAACGCTCCAAGGGGTGCGGATCCGGTAGTCGAAATTGCCGTCCGGTGAATCCTGTCGGTAGCTTGTTTTGCCTTCTGGGTCAGGTTCATTGAAATTGGTGGCCATGCTGTAGTTGTAGGCATCGCTCAACTGCAGCCATTTTGGGCTGTGGAACGCCAGGCCCAACCGTAATGCGCTGTTCACGCGTGCGATCATGCCCAGCTTCAGGTCTATGCCGCTGCCGGAGGTGATCAGCTTCTCCGAGTAGGAAAGGTCCTTCAGGTCCTCTCCCGGGGCCAGCACGGTTTCGTTGTGCGTGGTTTGCCGTTCGTACCGAAGCCCCACCAGGCCCAT
>JBIQMI010000007.1:0-30105 GCA_044463585.1 Cryomorphaceae bacterium | reverse complement strand
TGCCGCGCGCCTCGACCAGCGCATAGGTCGGCTCGTAGCGCATGCGGTAGCGCAGCTCCGGGTCGGTGAAGGCATCGTGAACCTGGCCCTGGTCGTCGGTCTTGGGCGTGGGCAGCGGCCGCAGGCTTTTGGCCAGCATGGTCAGCTCCTTCACGTGCACGGTGATCTCCCCGGTGCGTGTGCGGAACACGAAACCCTTCACGCCCACGAAATCGCCCAAGTGAAGAAGTTTCTTGAAGAATTCATTGTACATCGCCTTGTCCTCGCCGGGGGCGATGTCGTCGCGGCTGATGTACACCTGTTGGTCGCCTTCGGCATCGCGCACTACCGCGAAGGCGGCCTTGCCCATCACACGAACGCTCATCAGCCGGCCGGCGATGGCCACGTCCTGTTGGGGCGCATCATCCTTAAAGCCGGCCTGTATGGCCGTGCTGGTGGTGCTTACGGGGAATTCCGCCGCCGGAAAAGGCTCGATGCCCATGGCGCGGATCTTCTGGAGTGCATCGCGGCGATGTGCCTCCTGCTCGCTCAACTGCTCTGACATGAATGTGCGGAAATATCCTTAGGGGGCCGCGAAGATACCGGTGATGGGGAGAGCGTCGTTCACGGATTGACCTCTTGGCTACCCAAGGGAGATCGGCCCGATGTGTGGCACATCGGCAAGCATTTGGAGTTTCGGTTCGCCGTTCCTATAATTGCGCCAGCATCACGAGCGCCCGCCGCAAGGCGGGCCACCAACCGAGTGACGACACCACGGTGGTTCAAGGATGCGGGCCGAAAGGGTCAAAAATGTCGGGTACTCCGCATCTTGGTCTGTAGGTCCGTTCCTGGGCGTGGGTGATGCTGCGGCCGGCGCGCTTTGCCGGAACTTAAAACTCATCACCCATGGACGCACGCCCGCCAATGAACCACAACATCTCCCTCAACATCCTCAACGATGCCGCCGACGCGCTATTCGTCCAGGACCCCTTCGGAAGCACGTACCGCATTGCCAGGAGGAATGGCGAGGCGAGGTCTTACCCGCGACAAGGGGAACGGCTGTACCCCACCGCTTTCCAATACATGGGGCTGCGCCACGGCAGCTACCCTTTCCCTTGGAAGGGCAATGACCGGTTGGAGCCCATCATCCGACGCGACTTCGGGAAGCTGCTGGAGCATCGCGATACCATCCTGGGCAACTGGATGCTTTATGCCATGACTGTCCCGCTGTTGACAAGCGGCGGTTTTCCCCGGGCAGTCCCGATCATGACCTCGCTGGGGCAGCTTTTGTCCTTGTGGGACGAGCGCACCTTCAAGGGCTGGCACCAGGACGGGGATGCCGTGGTGCTCAGCGCATCGGGGTCGATGCTTTCCGGGATCCATGGCGGTTGGGTGTACGTGCCAAGCGCCAACCGGGTCGAATCCTTCGGCCCGCTTTCTTTGAAAGAGTTGTTGCTGTCCCTGGTGAAGGAGCAGCAGCGCAGTCCTGCTTCCCTGCCGGTGCGCTTCGGTGATTTCATCCTGGAAATGGAAAAGCGGCAGGATGCGTTGGAATGGCCGACCCCCAAACCGGGCGACGTAAAGGAGGCCGATGAGTTCATGGACCGGTTGGAACGGGAGATCGGTATCTACAACAAGAAGCGGTACAAGCCCCGTTGATTCCGGTCAACGCACGACCACGATCCGCTTCCCCTCACGCGAGATCTGTAACCCCGTGCCACCGTGGGCCGGTCGGCCCAGCAGGTCATACCTGGCCACCTGCCCTTCCGAAGGCGCATTGAACAGTTCGACGATGCCCGTGGCCATATCGGGTGCTGCGGGGCTGGCCACTGCGCGCACCTCATCCAGCACCCATGCGCCACCCTCGCTGCCGAATGCCTGCAGGCCGATCTGGAAACCGGCCGCAGTATATCCTTCCGGGATGTCCAACAGGCCAAGGTCCTTGAACCGCAGCACCGCGAACGTTTCGGTGATCTGGCCTTCGTGGATCTGCGCCGCACTGGCGGACAGGTCTGTCTTGAGCGTAACCCGCAACCATGTAGGACCGCCCTGGGTGGCACGGTGCCGGATGATGATGGAATCCAGTGTCATCGGCCCTGTGGCCATGCCGTTGAGCAGGACCTTCTTCATGGGGTCGGGTCCGATGGACCATCCTTCGGTGTGCACGGCATTGTCCGCTGTGATCGTGGGGTAGGGGCAGGTGCTCACACCCAGCCACGCCGCGCCCGGACCGTAGAAGTCGGGTCGGACTTCCAGCGGTTGATTGCAAGCGCTGCACCCCGTGTTGCAGTTCAGCATCTCCGCGCAGACCGTGTTGGACCAATCCCAAGTCAACGTGCGTTGCTGTGCTGTTACCCCAAGAACAGGGAACAGCATGGCGACTGAACAGAACACTTGAAGGATGCGCGCTTTCATGCACTTGCTTGCGACTGGACGCGGCCTTCCTACGCAAGACGTGCCCGATGGTTGCGCCGGGTAGGACCATCGTCAGAAAGGTTCGATAATCCCATCGGGCGCCATTCTGCAGTACATCCTAGAGCATGATCAAGAAACGATCCGGCCGTCATCCAACACGCTTTTGCCCGGTCTGTACTCTCCCCTCACAAAGGCTCCACGCGGGAATTCGCAACCCGCTGCTCAACTACAAGATCCAGTTCCGGCAAGAGGCGTTGATCGGGTTCTTCTACGAGCGGAACAAGTGAGGGAATTGCACCGATCCTATCCGCCTGCGGGGTTATCGTTTCACAGGCTGGAAGATTATGGAACGAACATCCATCCTCTCCTCTTTTAACCTAATGGCGTTAGGCCCGACCCGGATCGCTGAAAAAGCCACAACCGCCACTCACGCTTCCCGCGCAATTCCTTGGCATCACTTCCCGCCCGCCATCTTTTCCAGCAGCGCCATCAATCGCTCGTTCATGGCCTCGTATCGCGCCATCAGGCGGTCCATCACTTCCCGGGGCGGCGCGTGCTGCTGCTCCACGTAGCCGGCGCTGGCCTGATCGTTCATGGTGATGCTTACCGGGCCGCGCTGGCTGTAGAAATAGCTCAGGTCCTTCTTGTACAGCTCCGCCGCTTTCACCACCACGCTTGCGGGCACATTCACCACGCCGCGCTCATAGTCGCTGTACGTGCTGGTGGCAATGCCCAGATCAATGGCCACGCCTTCCTGCGTATACTTGTTGTCCTCAGGTAATTGCTTCAGCTTCTTTCCGATCATGAACAAGTCTTCCATTGTAGTGGGTTTTGGGGTTGGCCAAACCTATCCGGTATTTCCGGAAAAGTTCCGGATTCTCCGGAGAGGTTTTTCACAGGTTGTACACAGGTTTGCGGTGCCTCCCAATGAAGGGTGGCACTAAAAACCAAACCAAGATGAAGAAGTTAAAGGCAATCCTTCACGTCATGGGCTTTATGGTACTCTTCAGCATGTCCGCGAATGCGACCGTCGTGCAAGTACCTGGTAGCCGAACTTCCTCCAACCCGAATCCGGGTGGATACCAAATTGTAAACTGCGATCCATCACCTCAATCAGTCTGCTGCATTATTGTGATAAAGGACAAAATGAATTCGCCACAACCAAATCCGGGGACTGTCACATACCCCGACACGAAGGAGAGGTTTACATTTGACGATGTAAAATCTGAAGACAAGGGCAGAACAACAGTCCTCACGTTCAAAAACATGAAGCCTTTGAACTAACCGAGCGCGGGGCATCGATTTCGGTGCCCCGCATCGTTCATCATTATAGCATTCCATACTTCAAAACGATGGTCACATCTACTTATACCCCTCTGTTGTTTTTGGCTATGCATTTATTCGGTTTTTCGCCAGTACCAAATGATTGTACACCCGTCATGAAGCATATCACAACCTTTGATTCATCCAAGCACGCCATAATCCTAACCACTTCGCATACATTCCAATTAAGTGACACAATTCGCCTGAATCCATCATCCGAAAAATTGTTTTTTAATGGCATGTTATATTACGTCGGTAATGGTGATTCAGGCGCAATAGCAATTGAATTAATGAACTCAACAAATGATACCATCGTGGCAAAAGTAATCGAGGTTGATGGCAAATACCGAAAAGCCTATTTTACAAATGGGTTAGCAGACCCTCAGTTAGAGACCCGGTATATGAATCGGCCCGAATTAAGGCATTTCCAGGAGTCAAAAATAGTGGCATTAAAAACAGTCAATGACCATTTGACAACGGTATTATGCTCATATTTTTTAGATAATGCCCACTGGGACCCGGCCTATGAAGATACCGTAATAAAGCTCGATGCAAAGTTCAGTATAATACATGACAACGGAAAGGCACGATACATAGATTTGTCAAAAATGAGCGAATATCCATATTCTGTCATTATGAACTCACCTTATTTAAGTAATGACAGCTTAATTATTAAATTAAATGGTGAAGAATACGTCCAAAGCAAGCCACTATTCTGTTTGTTCCGTATGTCTCGTGACTCAAATTACGTCTTCGATAAATTAATCGAGCAACCACAACTGCCCGAATGTTTCATCGAATCTGGACATGGATATTTGGACTCATGGGGATTTATGCGGAATGGAATATACTCCGGTGGCGTTGTTCCTATCTTCTATGATCTCCGCAGTGGTGCTACATTCAACTTGTCCGAAGAAATTTGCTCAATAGATTGTACTCATTTATTAAAAAACCCTGGAAATGGGTATTGGCTTAATGATGTTCGTATTCAATCAAGTGGGTATACCTCGATTCTGTATCATACAGCATCAGGTGCTCATTTATCAGTGATAGATATATTTAAACATAGGGCCGTATCAACAATTAATATTGGGCAGGAAATTCAATTTGGTAGCATGGTGTTCACGTCAGACTCAACTTTTGCAGGAATAAGCTTGACGGGGATGCAGCTTGTAACTTGGGAATTTACAATTCGGTAGAATATTGTGATCTATGGTTGATTTTGGCTTATTGGCTTGCGCGTATTCTGAATGGCGCTTCAGGCTATGGTTGGCAAGTTTTTCATAACCCCTCCCAACAACCAAAACCCAAATGAAGCTCCTTCTCCCCCTCATCATTACAATCCTGTTCAGTTCTTGCATGGGGGATAAGTACATCCTAAAGCATGCCGAGGATACGATACGGTGCAACCCCAAGGATACGGCGAACCTATCCTGCCGGAATTGCAAGGAAGGGGATTACCAAGGCCGCATCATTCCCACTACGGTGCCACAACTGCTCAATGCCAGGGACCCCCATCGGCCTACATTCTACATGTTCTTCGATTCCGGCTGTCCTGGATTCCCGCGTACGATGCCCCCATACCTGAAAAAAGTGATGTCGTACGACACCATTGCGCCAGTGCTCATTTTGGTCGACCCTTACTTCAATCTACCCGTGGTCCGTAGCCGTTTGGCAGCATGGGGATGGCGCGGCCCCGTGTATGTGCTGGATGAAGGCCATTACGGCTGCTACCGATACTTCGCGAGCAACAAGAACAGGCAAGTTTTGAAGGAGTTCGATATCGAGGAAATTGAGGGTACCATAAAACCGTGGACCTTGAGGTGCTGGTGAACACAAAGGGCCAGGTGATCGGCTATTCGAACTATAACGATCTGCCGGTTGGGTTGCGCGGGCAAAATCTTCCGAAGTATTGATGTGGAAGGTTGCATCACATGCGTCAAATGGTAACGCGCGTGGGCTCGGGTTGATGCCACACACTCCATGAGCGATGGACCGGCATCAAAGGAGAAATTTGTTCGCCTTCGTTGCCACCTTGATCACATTTGCTGCCGTCGGTCAGCAGCCCTTGGTTGCCTTGGATTCCTCGGTGCATCACCTGCGCCCGGATACGGCATCACGCCGCTTCCCGAAGTTGGGGCTCAAACCATTGAACCCGGATTCCGGGTCCGCCTTCATCACCTCCTCCCTCTACGGTTCCCTCTCCACCAGCTACGCCACCAGCAGCAACTGGAACGGACAGGACCTGCGCAACTTCGCCCTGGTGGGCAATGTGCTCTACTCGCACAACCTCTTCGCCACCACGCACAGCCATTCCCACCAGGTCATGGCCGACCTCGGCTACCTGAAGTTCGTGGACAGCACCTGGGAGAAGAGCATCGACAATCTTCATATGAATCTGCTGTGGAACAACACGGGCCGCAAGTTCAACAGCTCGTACACCGTAGCCTTCGGCACGCAGTTCCTGCCAGCCAACTTTCCGGGGTACGACGTTGAGCAGGACAAGATCATCAACCGTTCCGTGGGAGGTTTTCTCAATCCCTTCAACCTGCAATTGGGCTATGGCGGCGTGTTCTCCTTTTGGGGGAAGAGCAACCTCAACTTCGCCTTTGCCACCTTGCAGTTCAGCAGTTCGCCCCGGGAAATGACCGCCCCGGCCTTCACCGATGCCAACGTGATCGAAGGTCGTAAAGCCTACTACTTCCTGAACTACGGCTTCAGCATCTCCACGGCCATCAACAAGAACTTCGGCGAGCGGGTGCAGTGGATCAACAACTCCCGCTTCTTCGGTAATGGCCTGGACCGCGACCATGTGAACTTGCAATTCAGCAACATGGTGATCGTAAAGCTCTGGAAATACCTGCAACTGCGCTTCGATACGCGCTTGGCCTACAACCCGCTGCTCAACTACAAGATCCAATTCCGGCAAGAGGCGTTGATCGGGTTCTTCTACGAGCGGAACAAATGAGGACAACGTGCGGATACCTGCGGAGCCGTTACCGGTCATAATGGTAGCGGCACATCAGCACCGTCACTTTCCGTTCCTTCTTTTCACCGCTGATGGCATAAACCAAGCGGTGCTCGCCATTGATCTGTCTTGACCAGAATCCGGCGAGGTCGTACCGAAGTGCTTCAGGCTTGCCGATGCCTTTGAAGGGGTCGCGCCCGATGTCCTTGATCAGCTCATGGATGCGCTTCACGATATCCGGGTCGGTCATGGCCCAGTAACAATAGTCCTCCCAGCCTGTGGGCGTGAACTCGACACGTACGGCCATCCGCTCAGCGCTTGGCGTCGAACTCGTTTGGCGTGAAGGCTTTTCCTGCCTCAAGTTCGGTGATCGACCTGCGCAACCGTTCCCGGTTCTGGGACGTGGCCATCAAGTGGGCGGTTTCCGTTAGTGCATTGTATTCCTTCAACGGAAGGATCACCACGGCATCATCCTCGTTGCTGCCGCGCGAAACGATGATCACTTCCAAGGAATTGGCTACACGATCCAGATAGGACTTGAGCTTTTGGCGCAGGGAACTAACGGATACAGCGATCATGATCGTACGTTATTGCGTACGTACAAATGTACGAGATCCAAGGTCCAGCGCAGGACTAGCTCATCATGCTACTGGGGGGAAATAGATATGCCCTTTTATCCTCCTGGAGGGAACCCGCGCATGGGTTCGAGAAGTGGAAGCGCACGCTTACGGCTTGCGCGGTCGATGGAACAGCTAGTGCGAAGCCACAACAGGCATACGCCATCCTGCCAATCCTGTAAATCCTGTCCAAAAACCCACGCGATCAAGAAACGATCCGCCCGTCATCCAACACGCCCTTGATCGATCTGTACTCCACATACCACTGGGGCTTACGCGGGCAGTGAAGGAACGGTTAGCACGAAGTCACAACAGGTATACGCCATCCTGCCGATCCTGTAAATCCTGTCCAAAAACCACGCGATCAAGAAACGATCCGCCCGTCATCCATTTCGATGACCCTGTCGGTGCGTTTGGCGAAATCCTCATCGTGGGTCACGATCAACAGGCTGCGCTTGTGTTCATCGGCGATCTGGCGGAAAATGTCGAACACAATGTTGCTGTTGCGGCTATCGAGGTTGCCGGTGGGCTCGTCGCCCATGATGATCATGGGGTCGTTGATCAAGGCGCGTGCAATGGCCACCCGCTGCTTTTGGCCGCCGCTCACCTGGTTGGCGCCCTTCAGGGCCTGATCGGCAATGCCCAGCAGCCGCAACAGTTCCATGGCATCGTGCTCCACCTCCTCCCGCGGTTTCCGGTCCAGCTTCAGGCCGGGCAGCATTACGTTGTGCAGCACGCTGAACTCGGTGAGCAGGTAATGGAACTGGAAGACGAAGCCGATCTTCTCGTTCCGGATCCGTGCCAGCCGTTCCCGGCTTGCCATGCGCGTGGGTTCACCATCGATCCGCAGCTCGCCCTCGTAGTCCGTGTCCATGGTGCTGAGGATGTACAGCAGGGTGCTCTTGCCGCAGCCGCTCTTGCCCGTGATGCTCACGAATTCGCCACGGGCCACCGCCATGTTCACGTCCTTCAGCACATGCACCGTCACCGGATCATGGAAGGACTTGTTCACCCGCTGTACCTCTAGGACCATTTTTCATGTTGCCAAATTGCCAATTATCAAGCTGCCAATGCCGCACCCCTTGGTGAATTGGCAACTTGGCAAATTGGCGAATTCCCTCATTTCCCGCGTATGATCTCCACCGGGTCCACTCGTGCCGCCTTGCGTGCGGGCAACCAACCGGCCACCCACGTGGTGGCCAGGGCGAAGCTTACCGCAATGATGTAATAACGCGCGGAATAGTTGACCGGGAACGTGGTGATGGTGGGTATGGCCGCCGCGTGGAACGGTATGTTGTCGATGGTCCATTGCAGGGTGATCCCCAGGACCAGCCCGGCCAACGCGCCCACCACGCCGATGATCACGCTCAGCAACAGGAAGATCCGCTGTACGTCCCTGCTGCCGAAGCCCGTGGCCTTCAGGATGGCGATGGCGTCGAGCTTTTCATAGATCATCATGTTCAGGATGTTGTAGATGCCGAAGCCGGCCACGATCAGCAGCACCACGCCCACTGCATAACTGATGATGCTGCGCACGTTGGAGCCGGTCTCGAACTGCGCATTGGCGGTTTGGATGTCGGTGGCCTGTAGATCGAAACGGGCGGCCAGTTCCTTGGCCATGGCGGGGGCCTGCTCCAGGTCGTGCAGCTTCACGTTGATGTCCGTGATGTAGCTGGCCGGGCGCGCCAACAGCTTTTGAACGGTCTTGATGCTGGCGAAGCATTGCACCTTGTCGTAATCGGCCATGCCGCTTTGGAAATAGCCCACCACACGCAGCATGGCACGCTCACCGGTGGCGGTCGTCACCTGCACCTGGTCGCCGATCTTGGCCTCCATCAGTTCGGCCAGTCCCTTGCCCAGGATAATGTTGTTGCTGCCGCTGGCCAGCGCAAAGGGGTCGCCCTCCACCACGTAATCCTTGAACATGTAGTAGGCCACTTCCTTGGAAACATCCACGCCGTTCACCTGCCCATTGAGGTCGGTGGTACCCACATTGAAAAGGACTTGTGCCACCAGGCGCGGCGATACCGCAAGCACGCGCGGGTCCTGTTCCAGCGCGGCCATGATGGCGGTGGCGTTGCGCAGGCGCGGCAGATCGTCCTTGGGCTTGATGGAGCGGATGAAGTGGTGGTAGTCCGTACTGTCCGCGAATGCCCTTTCCACCGGCTGGGCGGCCGAGGGCCGCAGCTCGTTGTACAGGCGGATGTGCGGCGTACGGTTGAGGATCAGCCCGTCCAACAGGTCGTTCAGGCCGTTCATGAACCCGAGCAGGGCCACGAACATGGCTATGCTGAAGGCCACGCCAGCGCCCGCCACAATGCTCTGCTTCAGCTTGGCGCGCAGCAGGGTGGTTGCTATGGAGGCCAACAGCCGCATGGCACTATCGGGGCAGGTAAAGCTTTGTGCCCGGGGTAATGCCCTCCAGAATTTCAACCTGCTGCAGGTCGCGCGCGCCGATGGTCACCGGCGTCTTCTCATCCGGCTTGGTCAGCACGAAGTGGCCGTCCACGATGTACGGGCTGGGCACCAACATGGCCTTCTCCTTGGTGTCGATCACTATGCTTGCCTCCACGGTAAGATTGGGATAGAGCACGGGCGGCCGCTGCGTGAATGCTGCCTCCACCTTGAAGGTGCGCGAGCGTTCGTTCATCAGCGGAATGATGCGCGAGACCTCTGCGCCGAAGGCCTGCTTGCCGTAGCTGTCCAGGGTGATGAACACTTTTTGGCCCGGCTCCACGCGGCGTATGTCGAATTCATCCACCTCCAGTTCCATGTACAGGTCGCCCGCGCTGCCGATCACCGCCACGGGCCGTTGCGGTGTGGCCAGTTCGCCCGGTTCAATCGTCAGGTCGTATACAATGCCGTCGATCAGGCTTTTTGGCCGGTGATCATCGCTGCCCGCGGCGCTGGCCGCGGCGGTGTTGCGGGCCACCGCCAATTCCGTGCGCAGTTGCTCGCGGCTTTCGGCCAAGGCCTTACGGGCGGCATCAAATGCGGCCTTGCTGGTGGTGAAAGCCAGGTGCCGCTGGTCCAGCTCGGCCTGGCTGCCCACGCCCTGCGCCCACAAGGCCTGCTGGCGCTTGTAGTTGGTGCTGTCCAAGGTGTACTTGTCCCGGGCCTGGTCCACGGTGGCGCGCAGGCGGGTGAGCACGGGGCCTTCCTCGCGGACGTTGGCCTCAAGCAGGCGCAACTGGGCATCGGCGCTGCTGGTGGCATAGCTGCTGGTACGGTCGTCCAGGCGCATCAGGGACTGGCCGGCCTTCACCGTATCGCCCTCGTGCACCAGCAATTGCAGCACCGTGCCGCTTACGGTGGGATATACCTGGTACTGGCCCCGGGCCTTCACCAGTCCGCTCGCATAAACACTTTCGGTAATGGAGCCCACGGTGGGCGTGATGGTGCCCTGCTGCTTGCCGCATCCGGCGCAAAACGCCACCAGCATTGTTACGGCCCATGCGTGTGCTTTCATGGGTGCAAAGGTGGGGCGGGAAGGCTTGCCGCTTAGGCCAGGGTACCAACTTGGCCCAATGGAATGCATTCTACGCGGGGGGCCAGCGCATAGCGAAATGCACCGGGGTACACCACGTATAGCTTGTCCAACCGGAGGTCTTCCAAGGCCACATGCATGCCTTTGGTCATGCTGGGCGCGTCCTTCCGCTTGACCTCAATGCCTATGCGTTCGCCGTTATAGAGGAAGAACAGATCAAGTTCGGTGCCGCTGTGTACACTATAAAAGTAGGGATCCACATCCCCGAATACGGACAACACCTGTTCCAGTACAAAGCCTTCCCACGAGGCGCCCAGTTTGGGATGGACCAGCAGGTCCTGCATAGTTCCGATGCGTTGCTGGGCGTGCAGGATCCCACTGTCGCGCAGATAGATCTTCGGACTTTTTACCAAGCGCTTGCCCACGTTTTCATGCCAAGGCTGGAGGCGACGCACCATGTATGTTTCCTCCAGCGCATCCAAATAGCGGTTCACGGTCTTCGGTGTTACGCCCATGGTTGCTGCCGCTTCGGAAGCGTTCCACACTTGTCCATGATAGTGGGAAAGCAGGGTCCAGAAGCGACCTATTACCATGGGGGAGAATCCAAAGCCGAGCAGCGCCAAGTCGCGCTCCACGAAGGTGCGGATGAAGTTGGTGCGCCAGGTGAGGCTGCGGTGATCACCCGCCGCCAGCAGGGAACGAGGGAACCCTCCACGCAGCCACAGTTCCTGCCGTTTGTTCTCACCGACCTCCATAAGGCTGAAGCCATTCACATGGATCACCTCCACCCGGCCGGCAAGAGACTCATTGGACTGCCTCGAAAGTGCCGGGGACGCGCTGCCAAGCAACAGGAACTTGGTGGAAACATCCACCCGGTCAGAAAGCACCCGCAGCACGGGAAATAGCTCCGGCACCCGTTGCGCCTCGTCGATAACCACCAACCCTCCGAGCTTTTCCAGCGTGCTCATGGGCTGTTCCAGCACGCGTACCGCGGCAGGGTCCTCCATATCGAAATAGTGGCCTTCCTTGCCTTCAAGCACTTGGCGCGCCAAAGTGCTCTTCCCTACTTGGCGTGCGCCTAGAAGCATCACTATCGGGTTGTGAATCAACCCGTTGGTTATTCGGTGATGGTAAGACGACCTTGAAATTTAGGACTTTGGGTCCGGATTTTCAAGTATAGACCTCCCAGAAGGCCTACCATGAATCCCCATGCGCACGGATCGCCGACAGCTTATCCATATCCACAACCGAAGGCTCCCGAAAAGCTCCCCACCTTTGTCGCCATGGATTCCTATTCTTCCTCCCAAGCGCCCGAGCCCGTGGGCCATTATCCGCATGCCCGGCGCGTGGGCGATCTGCTGTTCCTCAGCGGCGTGGGGCCGCGTGCCAAGGGCACCAGGAAGATCCCCGGTGTGGAGTTGGATGATCAGGGGAACATCGCTTCCTACGACATCGAAACGCAGGTGCGCAGCGTGTTCCAAAATGTGCGCTGGATCTTGGAGGACGCCGGCTCCGCCTGGGAGAAGATCGTGGATGTGACCGTTTTCCTCACCAACATGAAGGACGATTTTCCCACCTACAATCGGCTGTGGAAGGAATACTTCGAGCACGACCCGCCCTGCCGCACCACGCTGGAGATCAACTGCCTGCCCACGCCCATTGCCATTGAGCTGAAGGTGGTGGCGACCATCTAGACGCAACGTCACAGGTTGCTTCATGCAGGGCCTACCTCCACGGCCCGAACGATCGCCATGCATGCGTGTTGCCCTTTGAAAGCACGCAAATGGACAACCAACTGGAAGGAAGACGGGTGGCGATACTGGCCGCCGATGGCTATGAGGAAAGTGAACTTCTGGAGCCACGTAAGGCGTTGGACGATGCCGGCGCCACCACCGAGGTCATCTCATTGGAGCATGGCAAGATCAAAGGCTGGGCCAAGGGCAATTGGGCCGGCCAGGTGGAAGTGGACACCACCGCGGATAAAGCGCGGGCCGAGGATTACGATGCGCTATTGATCCCGGGCGGTGTGGCCAACCCCGATAAGTTGCGCCGCAGCGCCAGCGCCGTGGAATTCGTGAGGAACTTTTTCCGCGCGGGCAAGCCTGTGGCCTCCATTTGCCACGGCCCATGGGTGCTGGTGGAGGCCGATGTGGTGCGCGACCGCAGAATGACCTCGTTCAGCAGCATAAAAACCGACCTGAAGAATGCGGGGGCCATGTGGCAGGATGCGGAGGTGGTAACGGATGGCAACCTGGTCACCAGCCGAAGCCCCAAGGACCTGCCTGCCTTCAACGAGGCCTTGTGCAGCATTTCGCCAAGGCACCGCGCCATGCCGAAAGGCACGCGTGAGTGCTGTGCAGGTGTGGTCCATGAACGTCATCGCGAGCGCGCACTTGGCGCGAAGCGATCTGTAATTCAATGCATCAGCTGCAATTAAAGATCGCTTCGGGATCGTTGGATGCACGATCCCTGGCGATGACGGGGTGAGGAAATCGTTGAGTGCACGATCCCTCGCGGCGACGGATTGGGGGCATGCTTTTTGCGGGTTCACTGCCGAAATCAATTAATGAAAAAAGCCATGAGAACCCTGATCACAGCGGCGGCCATGGCAATTGGTTCTGCAGTGGCCGCCTTGCCCGCTAACAACGAGCCTTATGCCCCGCATCAATGGGGCCAAGGGCAGTATGCCCAGTACAGCGATGGCCAGATGGACATTTACCCGAACCCCGCAAGCCAGCGTGTGAACATTGTGTACCCCGGCCTTACCGGTGATGCCGTGTTGACCGTGTTTGCCGAGGACGGGCGGATGATGAAAAGCTTCCAACTGGGCGAAACCCAATACACCCGCACCGTGCTGAATATCGACGACTTGGCCGATGGCATTTATTTGGTGCGTGTGGTGCAGCCCAACGGCTTCACCTATGCGAAGCGCTTGGTGGTGGCCAATGCAAGGACTACTCCATACCGCTAAAGCGGCGCAACCGGTTCCGTAGTTCGTTCACCTCCTGCTGAAGCGCCTGCATACGGCCGAGCAGGTGCTCTATGGCCTCAATGCCCTCCACATTGATCCCTAGGTCGTCGTGCAACCGTACCAGGCGTTCCACTTGGGCCAGGTCCTCCATGGGGATGACACGTTCCTCACCCCGGTAGGTGATCTGGAGCAAGCCGCTGTCCGCCAAGGTTTCCATGAACTGCATCTCCACACGCGTGGTGTTGCAGTACAATTCCAACGGAATGAATTGGTCTTCTTGCTTGCCTGTCATGGGTTGGCCAGTTGCTTGAACAGTTCGCGCTCCCTGTCACTTAACCGCTCAGGAAGCTTCACTTGGTAGGTAACGAGCAGGTCGCCGAAACTGCCCTCTTTCTTGTACACCGGGAATCCTTTCCCCTTCAACCGCACCACGGTGCCGTTCTGCGTTAGTTCCTTCACCGGCACTTTCGCTTGGCCCGTAAGGGTGGGCACGGTTACCTCACCGCCAAGCACCGCCGTGTAAAGCGGCAGGTCCACGTTAAGGTAAAGGTTGCTCCCCGTGCGCTTGAACACCGGATCGTCCTCAACGGCGAAGGTGATCAACAGGTCGCCGGCGGGACCGCCGTTCATGCCGGGGCCACCGTGGCCCTTGATGCGGATGGTCTGGCCGTTCTCCACCCCCGCCGGTATGGTGATCCGGATCTGCTTGCCGTTCACGGTCAGGGTCTGCTTTTCGGTGCGGGCCGCATCGCGGAGCGACATGCGCAATTCGGCTTGGTAGTCCTGGCCGCGGAACCGGGGCCGTCCCCTTCCGCCTCCGAACATCGAGCCGAATATGTCATGCAGGTCCTGTTCCTGCCCAGTGCCGAAGTCGCCGAAACCCCCACCCCCGGCAAAGCCGCCGCCGGCAGCGGCCCGCTGGCGCTGTGCCTCCTCGATCTGGTCGGCGTGCCTCCATTGATCGCCGTATTTATCGTACTTCTTCCGGCTCTCCGGATCGCTCAGCACCTCATTGGCCTCGTTGATCTCCTTGAAGCGCTTCTCCGCTTCCTTGTCATTGGGGTTGAGGTCGGGATGATGCTTGCGGGCCAGTTTGCGGTAGGCTTTCCTGATCTGCTCCGTGGTAGCATCCCGCGGCACGTCGAGCAACTTGTAATAGTCCATCTTCAACAAGGCACCAAGATAATTCGACTTAGCCCATCCGCTGGCATGGGAGGGGAACAACCAGCGGGGTGCTTTCGTTCCCCGGCCCTTCCCCAACCGATGGGGCAACGGGGAACATTTTCCACGGCATGCGCGCGGACGGCCCATCAGCTGGCAATTACGATTCACTGAAAATCAACCGATTATGGCGAATCCGGTTTCCTCCACCTGGATCGGCGCGGGATTGGCGCAGACCGCTGAAAATGACACCCATGAACAATTATTTTTTGAAAGGAACCCTTACTGCGGCACTGATCGGCGGAAGCCTGCTCTTCTTCTCCTGCAGTTCGGCCGATCGCGACGACCGCATGGAAAAGAAGGCAGATGAGATCCACGAAAAAGTGGAGGATGCCAGGGTAGATGCGCAACGTTCCTTCGAGGAGAGCCGCAGCAGTGTGCGCAACGACCTGGAGCGACTGCAACGGGATATCGACAACAAGCTGGACGAAGTGAACCGCAAGCTGGACGACAAGAACCTGAAAGCGGACGAGCGTTCACGGAACGAGGAACTGAAGATCAGGCTTAACGACGAAAAAGCCAAGGTGAATGACCTGCTCGACCGCGTGGGCAATGCCACCAGCGACACTTGGGACGATGTGAAGGACCAGGCCCGCAAGAGCGCGGATGATGTTTCCGCTTGGTGGAAGGAGAACATTAAAGAGCCGATCACCGGCGAGAACAAATAGCGGTCATTGACCGTTTGTCCGGGGCGTTTTGGTGGAAGCGCCTAGGATCGGGCGGCACCTTTCAGGGTGCCGCCCTTGTTGTTTGCTGTTGATAAAATAATCCGGCCCATGCCTGTGCCGTTTTCATATTAGCCCCATGGCAGCCAAGAAGCTAGGGCCCCTGCCGGCCACCGCCATCGCAGGGAACGATATTACCAGCAGCTGCCTTTACGTGTGCGGCATCGCTTTGGGCCACGCGGGTGTGTGGGCGGTGGGCGCCATGCTCATGGTGGTGGGCGTGCTCTTCCTCTTCAGGCGCATCTACAGCGAAGTGGTGGGCGCGTTGCCCCTTAACGGCGGGGCCTATAACGTGCTGCTGAACACCACCAACAAGTACAACGCCAGCATTGCGGCCTGCCTTACCATCCTCAGCTACATGGCCACCGCGGTGATCAGCGCCAGCACGGCCATGTACTACCTGGGGGAATTGGTGCCCGCCACGCCCGTGATCTGGGCCACGGCAGGGGTGCTGGCCCTGTTCATGCTGCTGAGCATCGCCGGGATCACGGAATCATCGGTGGTCGCCACGGTCATTTTCATCATGCACTTGGCCACCGTGGCCCTGCTGCTTATCGCCTGTGCCTGGTTTGTGGGTATGAACGGCACGGCCCTGCTCCAGCTCAACTTCAACAGCCCCATACCAGATGGCAAGGGCATTTTGGCCGCTCTCTTCTTCGGCTTCAGCACGGCCATGCTGGGCGTTACCGGTTTCGAGACCAGTTCCAACTACGTGGAGGAACAACAGCCGGGCGTGTTTCCCAAAACGCTGCGCAACATGTGGGTGGCCGTTTCGGTGATCAACCCCTTGGTGGTGCTGGCCGCCATCATGGTGCTGCCCTTGGCCGCGATCCGCGAGCACGAAGAGGCCGTGCTTTCATTCATGGGGCTTAGCGTGGGCGGAAAATGGCTCCTCACCGTGATCACAGTGGATGCCGTGATCGTGCTGTGCGGCGCGGTGCTCACCAGTTACGTGGGCGTTTCAGGCCTGGTGAAGCGCATGACCCTCGACCGGATCCTGCCGCAGGTGCTGCTGCGCGAGAACAGCCGCGGCAGCTCGCCGCGCATCATTGTGGCCTTCTTCCTGCTCTGCCTGTCCATCCTCTTCCTCACCGGTGCCGATGCCCGCGCCCTGGCCGGGGTGTACACCATCTCCTTCCTTACGGTGATGGCCTTTTTCGCCTTCGGCAATTTCCTGCTGAAGATCAAGCGCGCACGCCTGCCGCGGCCCGTTACCGCCAGCACGCTTACCGTATCCCTGGGCCTCTTTGCGGTGCTGGCCGCGGTGTACGGCAACATGCGCCTGAACCCGGAATACCTCGTGTTCTTCCTCCAGTACTTCGTGCCGGCCATGTTGGTGGTGGCCATCATGCTCAACCGCAAGGCCATACTCGAATACCTGATGATATGGGTGAGCAGCTTCGTGGAAAGCGTGCCCGGACTGGCCGTGATCGGCCGCTTCGCCATATCACGCTCCATACGCAAACTGAACCGGCAGGAATTCGTGTACTTCACCAAGCGCGACGACCTTTCGGTGCTGAACCGGGTGATGATGTACGTGCATGCCAACGAGATCACCAAGAAGCTGAAGATCGTGACCGTGCTGAAGGAAGGCGAGACCACGCCGCGCGAGTTCCTGAACGACCTCGATGTGCTGGACCGGGCCTACCCGGACATCAAGATCGAATTCGTGGAACTGCACGGCCTGTTCGGCCCGGCATTGGTGCACCAGCTCAGCAAGGAGTGGAACATCCCGCCGAATTTCATGTTCATCGGTTCACCCGGTGACCGTTTCCCGTACCGCTTGGCGGACCTTGGCGGGGTGCGTTTGGTGATCTGATCGCACCTTTCGCGGCCTCGTTTGTTTCTTTGGTTGTCCCGTACAGCGGCACGGCCGCACTATCCTATCCCCATGCAAAAGATCTTCTTCATCGTCAGCTTCTCGCTTTTCGCGGTGTTCGGCCTGTTGGGCTGGTTCCATCCCGGCTTTTGGTGGGCCTTCGCGGTGTTGGTGCCGCTTTTTTTGCTCGGCATCTGGAACATGGTCCAGCCCAGGCACACCATCCTGCGCAATTTCCCGGTGTTGGGCTACGCCCGTTACTTTTTTGAATTCATCTCGCCGGAGATCCAGCAGTATTTCATCGAACGCCATACCGATGGCCGGCCCTTCAGCCGCCAGCAGCGCTCGCTGGCCTACCAACGCGCCAAGAATGTGGATGACACCACGCCCTTCGGCACGCAGCTCGACATCAACGCGGTGAACTATGAAGGCCTGCGCCACTCGATCTACCCCAAGGAGGTGCCCGGCGATCCGCCACGGGTGCGCATCGGCGGCAGCCTTTGCAAAAAGCCGTACATGGCCTCATTGCTCAACATTTCCGCCATGAGCTTCGGCGCGCTGAGCGACCGGGCGGTACTGGCCCTGAACACCGGCGCCCGCAAAGGCGGCTTCTACCACAACACCGGCGAAGGAGGGCTGAGCGATCACCACCTGAAGCCCGGCGGCGACCTGGTATGGCAGATCGGCACCGGGTATTTCGGCTGCCGCGACGAGAACGGCAATTTCGACGCCGAGCTTTTCCGCACGAAGGTCACCCAGCACCACCAGGTTCGCATGATCGAGCTGAAACTCTCGCAAGGCGCGAAACCCGGCCATGGCGGCGTGCTGCCCGCGATCAAGAACACGCCCGAGATCGCGCGCATCCGCCATATCCAGCCGCACACCACCGTGCTATCGCCCCCGGGCCACAGCGCCTTCAGCGATGCCGATGGGCTGCTGCGCTTCATCACCCAATTGCGCGACCTCAGCGGCGGGCTGCCGGTGGGATTCAAGCTCTGCATCGGTAGCACGGCCGAATTCACCGAGATCTGCGAGAAGATGGTGGAAACCGGCATGCGGCCCGATTTCATCACCGTGGACGGCGCCGAGGGCGGCACGGGGGCCGCTCCATTGGAGTTCGTGGACACCGTGGGCATGCCGATCGAACCGGCGCTGATGTTCGTGCGGCGCACCTTGGAACGCTTCGAACTGCACGGGGAAATCAAGATCATCGCCAGCGGCAAGGTGCTCACCTCGGCCAGCTTGATGAAGATGCTTGCGCTGGGCGCCGACCTGTGCAACAGCGCCCGCGGATTCATGTTCTCCCTGGGCTGCATACAGGCCCTGCGCTGCAATACCAACGACTGTCCCACGGGCATCACCACCCACCAAAGGCACTTGGTGCGCGGCCTAGTGGTGAGCGACAAATGCGAGCGGGTGTTCAATTTCCACCGCAACACGCTGCTTTCGCTCATGGAACTGTTGGCCGCCTGCGGCCTCGATCACGTGGACGGCATCAGCATGAACCACTTCATGCGCGGCGATGAGTTCGTGAAGCTCGCGGACCGGTACTTCCCGGACAACCTGGACAAGGTGATGCACGCCTCGCCGGGCGGAAGCCGCTAGGCCCCACGGCCGAACCGGGCGATGTCGACTGCGGGGTCCAGCGGCCGCCCTTGGAACAGGTGGTCCAGCAGATGCTCCGCGCACCATGGTGCCTGCATCACCCCGCGCGCGCCCAGGCCGTTGATCACCGCTTGGTGCGGACCGATGCGGCCCAGTATGGGCGCCCGATCCAGCGCCGCCGGCCGCACGCCTGCATGCGCAGCCACGAACTCGGCCGGCACGGTCAACATTTCCGCCAAGCGGGCCAACAGCCATTCACGGGCCTGTTCCGATGGGCCCGCCCACACATCGGTCCACTTGAAGGTGGACCCCACCTTGAACAGGCCGTCGCCCGCGGGCACTATGCCGGTGCCGCCATGAACGATCCGTGAAAGCCGCAGCCCCGGAATGCGCACCGTGAGCGTTTCCCCTTTCACCAAGCTCAAGCCGGGCATGGCCGCGAACGGGCCCGTGCAATGCACCAGCCAGCGGCCCTGGACGCCCATCACGGAAACGCCCGCGCCTTCTTCATGGATGTTGCCGGCACCGACCAGTGCTTCGGTGAACCGGCCTTCAGCCTCCAATTCAGCGCGCTGGCCCTGCAGCAGGCCGGGCAGGTCCAGCCAACCGGCCTGGGTCACCGTGCCATGGCCGAACGGTGCGCGGAACGGCCCTGCATCCACCTCGTGCTGCGGCATGAGCGACAACCACGGGGCAACCTCGGCATGGCCGCCGGTGCGCCACATGGCCGCTTCCTTGGCATCGCTGAAAAGCTTCACCACCGGCGCCTCATGCCAATGTTGTTTCCCGGACCGGGCGTCCCAGGCGCGGTAGAAACGGTGCACGGCGGGCATGAGCTGGCCCGCGCGCCAACCCGGCGTAAGCCGGCGCAGCACCACCGGGTTCACCACGCCCCCGGCCGCCATGGTGGCGTTGCCCGGTTGCCTGGCATCGAACACATGCACGGAGAGGCCCCGCAGGCGGGCCGCTTCGGCCAGCACCGCACCGGCCACGCCCCGCCCGATGATCAACAGGTCGTACTGCACGGAACAAAGGTGCAACCTACCTGCAGCGGTCCTACATCTTCACGAATTCCACCCGGCGGTTGCTTGCCTTGCCCTCGGGAGTGGTGTTCGGCGCGACCGGTTCAGCCTCGCCCTTGCCGTCGGCCTCCATGCGCGCCGCATCGACCTTGAACTCCGCGCTCAGCGCGGCCTTCACCGCGGCCGCGCGCCGCTTGCTCAGGGCCAGGTTGGCCGCATCGTCGCCATCGCTGTCCGTGTGGCCGATGATGCGCACCTTCACCGAAGGGTTCTCCTGCAACACGCTGGCGATCTCCTTCAACGTGCCGTAGCTCTCGGGCTTCACTTGGTCCTTGCCGCTACCGAACAGGATGCCGCGCGTCACCAAGCGGCCTTCGGTGATCAGCTTGTTCCGCGTATCGGGCGCACCCACGGCCACCCGCAGGTTGGAGACCAGCAGCGGCTGTTCCGGGCAGATCGCGTGCTCGATGCCAAATTGGTAATCCACGCCGTTCGCGAAGGCCCGCGGCAGGTCCCAGATTTTCTCCTCGTTCAGGTACAAGCGCAGCCGGTTCTTCTGGCGCTGGATGGAGATGCGCGAGATCGGAGGGTGCATATCCGTCCCCACAGGGTCTTTCCAGTTGGAATTGTTGATCGTGGAGTTGACGTTGGCGTCATATATCGACACCGCCACGTACGGCGTGCTTTCGGCGCTGGCACCACGCGGGTTCAGGGAAAGGCTCACCCAGCCGTTCCAGTCCCAATTGAACACCGGGCCTTCCTTGCTGTGGAAGGTGATGCGATGGTCCGCACAGTTTGACATGTCCGCCAGCACAATGGCATCGTATTCCAAGGTGAAATCCTCAGGCAGCGTGCCCACGAACTCGGGGTACACCCAGCCATGGTCCACCAGTTTCAGCCATTTGCCCTCGGCCCCTTCCACGGTCACCACTTCACCGGTGTTGTTCGTGTTCCAGCGGGCGGGAAAATCGCCCACCGCATCCTGGCTGAAATCCTCGTATGCGATCAACTTATCGCCGGGAATAAAATCGAATTTGCTGTAGGCCTTCAAGGCCGGCTTGGCGCTTTGGCCTGCCTTGGCCGCAGGCCCGGACGCTGGTGACGATCCGGCCCCGCCCTCTTCCACATCGGCGGTTTTCTTGTTTCCCTTGTTCTTACCGCCCTTGGTGGCCTCTTTGGCACCCTTGTCCACACCCTCCTCCGTTTTGTCAAAACCCTTGTCGATCGCGCGGTCCACTTTGCGCTCCAGGCGCTCCTTTCCTTTTTGTTCGATCTTATCAAACACGTTGATCTGGGCGGGGGCCAGGCCGATGGTGGCCAGACCGATGGTGGCAAGGGCGAATGCCCGTTGTAAATGCACGCTCATTGTGTACCGGTTTTGGTGGGTTTCAGCGTGGCTAAAATAGCCTTTAACCTTGTGTCGCCACCGTTCTCGCCGCAGCAGAAATTGCGGCCCGTGCCCCAAAGCGCCCGACCGTGTATGCTGAATGCCGTTCGCGTGGGTCAGTCCTAAAAGGACATCGCACGCAACCCCGATAGGTCGCCGCGATCTTCGGACCTAGGCCGCCAGCAGCCGGTCCATTTGCTGCAGCAGGTCGTCCACATCCAGCGGCTTTTGCAAAAGGCCGTTTGCACCAGCGCTTTTCACGGTCTCGTGCAGGTGCGGAAGTTCATGCGCCGTGATCACCAGTACCGGTATCGTATTCCCCTTGGCGCGCAGGTCCTCCAGCAGCGAAAGGCCATCGACATGCGGCAGCCCCAGGTCGATCAACAGCAGGTCGGCGGGCTCGTCCTGCAGCATTTGGCACAGTTGGCGGCCATCGGCCAAGGTGGTTACGCGCCATTGCCGGTCCATGGCGGAAAAAGCGATCAGCCTGCGCATCAGCGCATCGTCCTCAATGATCATTACGTGCGGCATGGCGTAACGGTGTTTGCACGTTCCTACGGCCGGCCACCGGAAGTGTTGCAATTCGCCAAATTGCCAAGATGCCAACTGGGGCAGCCCGCTTTACAGGTTGCCGGTGAAGAGCTTCACCAGGTCGTGTCCGTTCACCGCTAAAATGAGCGTGAGCAGGAAGACCATGCCGAACATCTGGGCGTATTCCAGCACCTTGGGCGGCGCAGGCTTGCGCGCAATGGCCTCGTACAGCAGGAATACCACATGGCCGCCGTCCAGCGCGGGTATGGGCAGGATGTTCAGCACCGCCAATGCCAAGGAAAGGAATGCCGTCATCTCCCAGAAGCGTTGCCACACCCACTGCGGGCCGTAAGCCTTGCTCATGGCGATCAGGCCGCCCATCTGTTTCACGCCCGCCTTGCTGCCCAGCAGCTTGAACGAGGCCACATTGTCCTTCAACCGTTGCCAGCCGAACTGGATCCCCGCCGGTATGCTGGCCCAAAAACCGAATTGCTCCGTTTCGAAGGTGAAGTATTCCGCCGGTGAGCGCGGCTGCAGGCCCACGATCCCGTTTTCATCCACCTCAACCGGCACATTCACCCGATGCCCTTCGCGCAGCAGCGTTACTTCAACCTGCTGGCCTTTCTTGTCCTTCACCTCCACCACGAAGTCCTGGAAATAGCGGGCAGGCCGTCCGTTAACGGCAATGATCCGGTCGCCTTTGCGGAACCCGCCGCTCTTGGCCGCATTATTCCCCGCCAGCACCGAATCGATATAGAAAGGGAATCGCGGACTGAACAACAATTTCTCGTTCCCCTCCAAGATCTGCTCCTGGATGTTCGCGCTGAGCTCGATGGTCTTTATTTCGGGTTTGCCTTGGGCATCCTCACGCTCCACAGTGATCTCCTTGGCCCCGTTGATCAAGATCGCCAAGGAAACATCGCCCAGGGTCTTGGGCTGCTTGCCGCCCACCTCCAAGATCTTGTCACCGTCCTGGAAGCCCTCGCTCTTCATCAGTGCGCTGGGGGTTACACCGAATTGCAGGTTCTGCACGGGCAGGTATTCGCGGCCCCACACGAACAGCACCATGGCGTAGATGGCGAAGGCCAGCAGCACGTTCACCGTTACCCCGCCCACCATTACGATCAAGCGCTGCCACACGGGCTTGGCGCGGAACTCCCACGGTTCGGGCGGACGGTTCATCCGCTCTTTCTGTTCGGCGTCCAGGCTTTCGTCCACCATGCCTGCGATCTTCACATAGCCGCCAAAGGGCAGGCAGCCGATGCCGTACACGGTATCGCCGATCTTCTTCTTCACCAGCGCATAAGGTGCGTCGAAGAACAAGAAGAACTTCTCCACCCGCATACCGAAAAGCTTGGCGGGCAGGAAGTGGCCGAACTCGTGCAGGGCCACCAAGATGGACAGCCCCAAGAGCAGCTGTCCGGCATAGATCAGGATTTCCATGTAGGCATGTTCAGCGCGGCCCGGGCCTCCGCACGCGTTGCCGCATCGGTTGCCTCCAGGTCGCCCAGCGAGGGTGAAGCAACAAAGGTCGCCCTTGCGAGGCAATTGGCCACCAGGTCGCTCATCCCCATGAAGCTGATGCGATCGGCGAGAAAGGCTTCCACCGCCACTTCATTGGCGGCGTTCAGCACGCAGGGCGCATTGCCGCCGCGCGCCATGGCCTCCAGCGCCAAGCGCAGGTTGGGGAAGGCCTCCAGGTCCGGCCGCTCGAAGGTGAGCTGGCCGAACTGGCTGAAATCGAAGCGGGGCCATTCGGTGGGCAGCCGGTGCGGGTACGCCATGGCGTATTGGATCGGCAGTTTCATGCTGGGCAGGCCCATCTGCGCCTTCATGCTGCCATCGCGGAACTGCACCAGGCTATGGATGATGCTTTGCGCATGTACGATGATCTCCACCTGCCCGGGCTGCAGCCCGAACAGCCATTTGGCCTCAATGGCCTCCAGCCCTTTGTTCATCAGGCTGGCACTGTCGATGGTCACCTTGGCGCCCATGCTCCAATTGGGGTGCTTCAGCGCTTGTGCCTTGGTAACCGTGGCCAACTGGGCCGGTTTCATGCCCCGGAAAGGCCCACCGCTGGCCGTAAGCGTGATCTTCTCGATCGGATTCCCCCACTCCCCAGCCAAGCACTGGAAAATGGCCGAGTGTTCGCTGTCCACTGGGTAGATGTCCACCCTTTTGGCCCGCGCCCGTTCCGTCACCAGTTCACCGGCCACCACCAGTGTTTCCTTGTTGGCCAAGGCGATGGTCTTGCCGGCCTCTATGGCGGCGAGTGTGGGCCGCAGCCCGGCGTAGCCCACCATGGCCGTAAGCACCATGTCGATGCCGTCCATCTCCACGGCCTGCTCAATGGCCTCTGCCCCGGCATACACCTTTACCCCGAGCGGAAACAGTGCATCGCGCACCTGTGCATGCAGGGTTTTCTCGCAGATCACCACCGCATTGGGCTTGAATTCCGCGGCTTGTGCGATCAGCAGGTCGGCGTTTTTTCCGGCGGTCAGCAGCTCCACCTGGAAATGGCCGGGCTGTTCGCGCACCACTTCCAAGGCCTGGGTACCAATGGAACCGGTGCTGCCAAGAATGGCGATGCGCTTGGGAGAGGAAGGCTGATCAGGCAAGGTAGGGCGATGAGCCCGCAAAGTTCGGGGTTTTTTGCGGCAGGGGCCCAGAGATGCGGTGAATGCCCGTGCCGCGATGGGTTTTCGCCGCAGGGGCGCGGGGAATGCCTTGGCCGCGATGGGTTTCATCCACAGAAAACACAGAGGGCACAGAGAAACACATTGGCCGCGATGGCTTTGCCGCGGAGGCGCAGGGGCGCCTCCAACACGTCATCGCGAGGGATTGTGCATTCAACAATCCCGAAGCGATCTTTAATTCCCCCAACCAGATCTCGAATTACAGATCGCTTCGCGGCCAAATGCGCCGCTCACGATCATGGTCTTTGTAGCCTTCCGCCCTTTCACTCCCGCTTCGCCGCAGCGCGCCGCAGCCGATCGTTGATGGCGGTGCCCAGGCCGGTTTCCGGGAAATGCTCGGCCACGATCAGGTCCACGTCGCTGGCATCCAGGCGGCGCAGTGCGGCGAAGAGCTGGCGGGCGGCCTCGGAAAGGTCCTTTGTGGGGGAAAGCACCTCGTTGGAGGCAGCGCCGTGGTTTGCGCTTAGGCTGATGACGCCGATGCGTTTGCCGGCATGCGCCTGCAGCAGTGCGGGCACGTCGCCGAGCAGCACGGGCTTACGGGGGGCGTAGTGGCTTTCCAGGGTGCCGGGGGCGGCGGGCAGGACATGCTTTTGCGCCTTGCCCACCATGCCGATCACGGCTTCCACTTGCGCCAAGGGCGTTCCGCCGGGGCGGTAGAGCACCCACCCGCCTTGTGCTTCATCCCAACCGATGATGGTGCTTTCCACGCCCACGGTGCAGGGCCCGCCATCAAGGATGTACGGCACTTTTCCGCCCAGTTGGTCCGCCACGTGCTGGGCAGTGGTGGGGCTTACGTAACCGAAGGGATTGGCGCTGGGCGCGGCGAGCGGGAATTGCAGGCCTCGAAGCAGTTGCTGGGCCATGGGGTGGGCCGGGGCGCGCACGGCCACGGTTTCCAAGCCGCTGGTCACCAGGTCGGGCAGCACGGTGGCCTTGGGCAGCACCAAGGTGAGCGGGCCGGGCCAGAAGCGGGCCATCAAAGCTTCGGCCTGCCGCTGCAGCATGGGGCCGGCCTGGTGCAGACGTGTCACCTCGCGGGCCTGCGCCACGCTGTGCACATGCACGATCAGCGGATCGAAGGCGGGGCGCTGCTTGGCCTGGAAGATCTTCAGCACGGCCTCCGGGTTGAAGGCATTGGCAGCCAGCCCGTACACGGTTTCGGTGGGCATGGCCACAATCTCCCCTTGGCGCAGCAACTGTGCGGCCGTGGCGATGTCCGTGCCGATGGGCATGGTGCAAAGATCGCAGCCATTCCTTGGCCGCGTTCACGGCGTGGCATGCCTTTTAGCCGAGCAGCCCGGCCATGTCGCCCAGCTTGCAGGCCGCAGCAGCGGCCAGGGCATAGGCGGAATGGGCCAGGGCCTTGGGCTTGTTGTGCCTGCGGAACCACCAGACATCCTTCACGAACTGCGGGAAGTTGTGGCCGTTCAGCAGGTCAAATGCGATGGAAAGCGTGGGCTCAAGCGATTTGGCCGTGTGCCAGATGCCGAACGGGATGAAGAGCGTTTCACCGGCGCCCACCGTGAAGGTGATGGGCGTGCTTTGTGCATACAGGGGGAACTTTTCCAGGTCCGGGTGCTCGTGGTCGGGGATCAACGATTTCCACGGATCGTTGGGGTCGGGGTACAGGAACCGCTCCTGGCCGCGCGGCCATACGGTGAATTGCTTGCGGCCGTAGAGCTGGTTGATCCAGGCGCTGAGGTGGTAATAGTCCAGGTGGATGTACGGGAATTTGCCACCCGTGCCGCCGATGAACAATTCAACGGCACTCCCCCATTGCCCTTTGGCGAACCAGCGGGTCTCGAGCCAATTGGGGCGCGCATAATTCAGCCCCAAGGGCTGCAACATGGGCATGAGCTCGGGCAGCTGGGTGGGTACGTGGAATTTGCAGGGATAGGGCACCGGGCGCGAGGTGTCCTTGCCTTCCACCAGGTCCAGGATCTCGTTCATGCTGTACTCCTGCCCGTTCACCACTGTGCGCCGCCCCCCATAGTGCGTGCGGAACCAATCGGGCGTGAAAGTGCCGTGGGCCTGCCAGACCGTGGTGGCATCCGTGAACACCAAGGGTATGCCGGGCAGCCAATGCTCCCGGATGAATTGCTTGGGGTCCATTTCCGCGATCGAGACTCTTTTCACCTCCATGGGTGGTGGATTTTATGCCGAGTTGTTGGTCAGTTCATGAAGCCGGCGGTAAGCCGTGCACAATTGCCCCATGTGGCACGAGCCAAGGGAACACAGGAACGAGGGACAAGGCATTCCCGCAGCTGCGACCCACTGGGGTCGGAAAACACACTCCCCGCAAACCCGATGCGCCCAGCGCCCCGGTGCCCATCGGCAAAACCCATCGCAGCCAAGGCATTTCTCTGTGTTTTCTGTGTTTGGGCCGGACCTGGGGTTCGACGCTATTACGTGTGCCTTGTCGATTAACCATCGCCGCCAAGGCATTCCTCAACGCCTTTGCGCCTCAGCGGCTTCTACCTCTTTCACCCCGTCCGCATTCCTCAGCGCCTCTGCGCCTCGGCGGCCCTCACCCCTCTCCCCCGTTGAAAGCAAATGTTACATCGGCCGCATAGCCCCCATCATGGCCCTTAAGCATTTTTTTGACCCGCGAATACCTCGCCCGACGCCGCCGCCGCTCGACTGACGGGCCTCAATCGGGGAAGGTGAGGATGAACACGGTTCCTTCACCCACCTTGCTTTCCACATCCATGTGCACGCTGTGGGAGTTGAGGATGATGCGGGCACTGGTTAGGCCCAGCCCCATGCCCCCTGTGCGCCCCGAGTAGAAGGCCTGGAACAGGTGCTGGATGTTGGCCTCGGGGATGCCCTTGCCGTTGTCCGCCACGCAAATGCGCACTTTTCCGTGGTGCATCGTGGCCTTCAGGGCCAGGTGGCCCTTGCCCTCCTCCATGGCCTCCACGGCGTTGATGCACAGGTTGGTGAGGGCCACGCCCAAGGCAGCGGGGTCGGCCATCACGGGTTTTACGTCGCCCTCCACCTCCACGTCGGCGGTCATTTCCAGCAGGTCCAGGCGGTCCTGCACCGAGGCCACCGCAGCGTACAACAGCTCGCGCACATTGCACAGCCGCTTCTCCAGTTCCTTGGGCCGCGAGGATTCGAGCAGGTCGGTGATGAGCTTGCTGATCCGGTGCATGTTGCGCTGGAGGATGTCCGTGTAGGGTTTCATCTCCTCCTGCACGGCGGGGTCCATGTCGTCCACCATCTGCTCCAGGGCCATATGCAGGTTGGTAAGCGGATTGCGCACCTCGTGCGCAATGGTGCGCGCGATGCCGCCGGTGAGCGAAAGGCGGTCGCTTTCGGCCAACAGTGCCTGTGCCCGCCTGCTTTCCGAAATGTCCGTGAGGGTGACCACGAACCCGTCCAGCAGGCGCACCGCATGCACGCGCAGCCATGCGCCGCCCTGTGAGGTGAGGTCACGTTCCAAAGCCTTTCCGTTCTCCACCACGCTGATCAATTCCGCGCCCATGGCCTCCTCCCACGGAAAGTTGCCCGCCAGGTTCCGGCCTACCATGGTCTCGCCTTCCTTGGCGTACATGCGGTCGGTTTCGCGGTTGGCGAGAATGCAGTTGAAGTCGGTGATCCGCCCCAGGGAATCGCGCACGCTGCGGAATGCCATGATGGCGCTGGGCGAGGTATCGAGCACGCGTTTGAGCGAGCGCTCGGCAAATTCGCGCACACGCACTTCCTTGTTCAGGTCGTCCACCTTGCGCAGGATCTCCATTTCGGCCTTTTCGGCCTGCGACAAGGCCCGGAACAGCCGCCAGAACAGCAACCCTGTGGCCACCATGGCCAGTATGGCGAACAGCACCAGCATGAGCGGTGTGCCCGGCCTTAGGCTGCGTTCGGTAATGAGGTAGCGGTTGCGGTCGGCGCGCAGTGCCGTGGTGAGGTCCTGGTGCTCGGTGCGTATGCGCTCCATGATCTCCTGTGCGCGCAGCAATTGTTCCTTTTCCGGGCCTTGCAGCCCGATGGCGGAATAGCGCTCGGAGAGAAATTGCTCCTGGATCCGGCGGAGCAACTGGCGCGACATCTCTTCAACCGGCACCAAGTCCACGCTCAGCGATCCCAAATGGCGCAGCGAATCCAGTTCGGCCATGCTCTGCTCCACCAGGGGTTGGCTGGTGCGGAAAGGCTGCAGGAAAACGGTGTCGTGGGTGAGCGCGTAGCCCTGCATGCCGATCTGGGCATCCTTCAGCCCGGACACCATGTTCTCCAGCGCCCGCAGCACGGCATTGGTGCGGCGCACGCTTTGGTTGGCCACGCTGTAGCGATCGAAGGCGCGGAAGGTGGCCCATAACAGCAGTACGAGCACCAGCAGTGTGATGGCGTACAGTGCACGCAGCAGCCGCCGTTCGCGCCGTGTGCGCCGCACGGTATCGTTGGTTCCCAACATGCCCGGGGGCCGGGGGCCTGTGCGTTTTCCCATGGGCTACGTTGGCGGCAGGCCTTAAACCTCGATCCCGAAGGATTTCAACTTGTTGTATAGTGTTTTGCGGTCGATGTTGAGCATTTCGGCGGTGCGCGACTTATTGAAGCCGTTATGCTCGAGCGCTTTGAGGATGGCCTGTTTTTCGGCGCTGTGCGAAATGCTCTTCAGGCCGTCGGCCGTAAGGGCGTCCATTACGCCGCCCATGTCCTTGGCGGTAGGTGGCGGTGCCCCGCTGATCACCTCGGCCGGCAGGCCGCTCATTTGCACCAAGGGCCCGTTGGTGAGCAGTACGGCGCGTTTCACCACGTTGCCCAGCTCGCGCAGGTTGCCCGGCCAGGAATGGGCCTTCAGGCGGGCCTCCACGGCCTCCTCAAAGCCTTCCACTGACCGGCCCAACTGTGCATTGGCCTTTTGCAGGAAGTGCTTGGCGAAGATCATGATCTCCTCGGGCCTGTCGCGCAGCGGAAGCAAACCCAGGCTGAATTCGTTGATCCGGTGCAGCAGGTCCTCGCGGAATTTGCCCTCGGCCACGGCCACGGGCAATTCCTCGTTGGTGGCGGCCAATACGCGCACGTCCACCGCTATGTCCTTCTCGTCGCCCACGCGCTTGATCCGGCGCTCCTGCAGCACGCGCAGCAATTTCACCTGGTTCTCGTAGCTCAGGTTGCCGATCTCGTCCAGGAACAACGTGCCGCCGTTGGCTTGTTCAAAGCTTCCGCGCTTGTCGGCCAAGGCGCCGGTGAATGCGCCTTTCACATGGCCGAACAGTTCGCTGCCGGCCAGTTCCTTGGGCAGGGCGCCGCAATCCACGGCCACGAACACGCCATCGCTACGCTTGCTCTGCCGGTGGATCTCGCGGGCCACATATTCCTTGCCCGTGCCGGTG
>JBIQMI010000006.1:0-30200 GCA_044463585.1 Cryomorphaceae bacterium | reverse complement strand
CGCAGATCACCATGGCCGAAAGGTCAGCGCCGATCACCACCAAATGCCTGTCCACCACGTTGAAACCGGCCACCACCGGTTCACCGTGGGAGGACCATCCCGCAGTGAAATCAGCGGTGCGCTCTTGGATCAGTGTGAGCTGTTCCGCACTGAACCGCTTTTCGCTCTTGTAGACCCATACCCGCGCATCGGCGGGCAAGGAGTCAAAAACTGAAAGAGTGGCTGGAGCTTGCATGCGGCAAAGATCGGCCATTGACGTGGAATGTGGGCAGCTCAGCGCATTGCGCCCAATTTCACGGCCTGGCAATGGTCCACCACCACCAGGTACAGCGCGGCTCCCTGCCCTTGCAGGGCCATGCCTTCGCTACGGCCGTCGGCACTGTGCACCTTGCTTTCCAGCACCAAGCGTCCCTGGGCATCATACACCTGTACCAGGTGCCGCCCATCAGGCAGGCCCAACAGGGCGAAGGTGTTGCCACCATCCCAAACGGCTTGGAGCGCAGTGCCCGCCCTTACGGGTTCCTCCACCCCCAAGGTGGTGCAATTGGTGAAACCGCCCGTGTAGCGCAAGAGGCCGAACAATCCGGGGTACGTGGGCGGATTGGGTTGGCCTGTAGCGGTGCCGTACAGCGTATCGTGGTAGAAGGCGATCGGCATGAAAAAGTCCGCGAAATAATCGCCCTCGGGCAGGCAGAAGTCCGTGCCGTCCCAGGTGCAGATGCCCGTGGCCACCGGCAGGTGGTTCACGAAGCTGAACGCCCCGCTGATGTACAGCAGCCCGTCGCGCACATGCAGGTCGCCAATGCTGGGGGGGTATTGGTCCGAGTAGTTGTGGATCTGCAAGCCGCCGCCCACCGGACCCAGGGAGCGCATGGTCTCCCCGTCCCAGCGCATGATGCCCTGGCCCGCATTGCCGCTGCCGTAATAAAAGCGGCCTCCTAAGTACAGTTCCCCCTTGTACTCTTGCATGGAAGCCACCGCGTCAAAGCCCCCCATCAGGCAATGGTCGCACACCGGCCCCCAGGCCGTGCCGTCATATTGCAGCAGGCCCCTCCACCACGGGTTGAACCCGGGGAAACTGAAGATGCCCGCCACCACCAACTTGCCCTGGAAGCGGATCACGTCCATGATCCGGGGATTGCCCAAGAAATTCAGCTCCGGCCAGCCCGGCAGGGGTTCCCAATGCCCCCCTACGCGCTTGGCCAAGCCCTTGCAGAGCTGTCCGTCCGCATAGCGGAAATCGCCCATGGCGTACAGCTCGCCGTCCACCACGCGCAGGCGCTGAATAGAGCCGTTGGAATTACCATTGTTGGCGAACGGGTGGTTCATCTGGAAATTACCGTACGGATGCCATTGCCCGTCCACATGGCAGGCAATGCTCCAGATCGAGGCATTGTGCATCCACTCAAATCCTCCTGCCACGAACAGGGTGTCGTGGTACACCACCGCCGTCTTCAATGGGTGCCCGAACAGGCCCAGGGTGTCCCACGCGAACCCGTTGTAGCGGTACAGGGGGACATAGTATTGGTCCGTATCTATGACGATCTGGTGGAATCCCCCTGCAAGCAGTTGGTCGTGAACGGTATCTGTGTAGACCGTGGTAGGTACAAATAATTGGCCAGGTGCCCCTGCAACCTCCCAATACTGGGAAGATGCAGGGGTGGCCAACAGGCAGGTCGATATGGAGGCCATCAGGCCAAGCGCTATCCTGGTTCCCATGGTTTAGCGTATTGCGGCCAATTTCACGGCCTGGTAATGGTCCACCACCACCATGTACAGCGCGGCCCCTTGGCGGTGAAGGTCCACCGTCCCGCTACGCCCGCCCGTGCTGCGCACATCGGTCTCCAGTACCAAGCGCCCTTGCAGGTCCATCACACGAACGGTGTGGGGGCCGTCGGGCAGGCCGTACACTACAATACCGCTTTGCGGCAGCCAGGAAGCATGTAGGGCCTGGCCTTGGGCAGGGCTTGGTTCCGTTAACCCGATGGTCAGCTCATCACAGAACTCGGTGATGAAGCCGTCCGTGTATCCTCCTTGCAGGCCCTGGTAGTTGTAATGCGGATTGAAGAAATAGCCCGCATCCTCCTCACCGGCCAAGGGGAAGTAATTGCCCGGAGCATTCTCCGGCATGCTGGTGTAGCCCACTGCGTAGATGGAGCTGCCGATATCATGCACGGCTACCACGTTCTGTGGCTGGCCCAAGCCGCCCGCCTGTCCGCCGAACAGCGTGGACCAAACTCGCTCCTGGCCAAGGTTGAAGCGCACAAGGAAGCCGTCCTGCGCCAAATTGCCTTCATCCAGCTCGTATGCCGGCTGGTAATAGTGCCCCGCCCACTGCACGGGATCGAATTGGCCGTCATTGGTATAACCTCCGATCGTCAAATTGCCGCTATGGTCCACATGCAGGCAATAGGGCGAATGGTTGCCGCCATGACCCAGGTAGCTGATCCAGAGCGGATCATTGCCACCGTCGCGGAACCTGGCCACGAAACCGTTCCAGCCGTTGGGGGTATTGTCATACCAGCCCGGCCCGTTCTCCATGGTGTTCAACACCCCGCATTTCCCGGTGAGGTACAGGTCCTTGGTGAGGCCCAAGCCATGGGGCGCCAGATCGTCGGTGGAAGGGCCGCCGAAATACGTGGCCCATTGGCGCACACCAGCATAGCTGAGCTGCAGGATGAAGATGTCCTGCCCACCATGGTGCGTTTCCATGAAGTTGGGCGCCGTTCCGCCCACCGGAATGTCCGGGCTGTTCGTGTTGCCCGCCAGGATGATCCGGTCCGCATTGCCCCGCACCAAGGCCCTGCTTTCCGTGCCACTGCCGCCATAGAACGCGCTCCACTGCACGTTGTCGTCCATATTGAACAGGGCCACGTACGCATCCCCGTTCCCATGGTAGGTAAAGTTGGTCAACGGGTGGGGCAAGTCCAGGGCACCCTCCGTGGTGCCGGAGATCAGCAGATTGCCGGTATAGGGCTTCACATCCACGGCCTGCACGGTGGTCTGCTGCACGCCAATGTAGGTGGCCCATTTCAGTTCACCATTATCTCCTTTATACTCCGCCACAAAGCCCTTGTTGGTGGTGTTGCTGCTGGTGCCGTTGTTGTAGGCGCCCGGCTTCTCCCACGTCAGGAAGTCATCCGCATTGGTGGTGCCCACCATATAGATATGGGGGCTGCCGTCCACGTCCTTCACGGCCAAGGCCGAACCGTCCGTATAGGAAAAGCTTTCTTCCGCACTGCCTCCGTGGTAGACGGTCCAAAACAGCTGGTGGTTCAAGTTGAACTTGGTGAGCGTGGCCACGCTGTGGCCCTTTGCCGCAGTGCTGGTGCCCGGGACGATCGGGAAGGTGTTATAGGGCGACTCCGTTCTTCCGGCCACATAGAAGTTGCCGTGCTGGTCGGGCTTGATGTCCTTGGGGTGGTCCCGGTTGTCACCGCCGTAATAGGTGCTCCAGCACAGGCCATATTCCTCGTAGGGCGGCACCCCGCCCATGGCATGCGGCCCGATCAGCAGCACCAAGGGCTTCTCCGGGTGGTAGGCATCAAAATTGAAGTAAGCGCGGCCCACGCCATCGTAGGCGTTGAAGGTGGCCGTCCAGTTCACCGGCAGGATGGTGCCATCGTTGGCCACTTGGTAGGCCAGGGCCTGGGGAATGGTGATCCATTTGTCGGCGATCAGCAGCTTCAGGTTGCCGTACACGTCCACATCCATGTGGTCCTGCCCCTCGAACTGCAATTCGATGTCCTTCGGGTCGCCTTTGGGCCTGATCACGAAGGCGATCTTCTGGCCGATCTTGCCGCTGTAAATGTGCATGTCGATGTAGGGGTAGATGTTCTGGTAGATCACCCGGTGATAGGGATGCACGAAGGTGGCCCCGTTGGGCCCGCACTGGGGTAGGTAGAAGTGGGCGTACTGGTCTTTCATGGTCCATACCACCGGATCGGGGTGCATTGCATTTGAGCCGGTCAGCGAGAGGTCCAAGCGCCGCAGGGTGTCCACGCCGCTGAGGCTGTCGCCGGGAGTGGCCAGCACCAAAGAGAAGGATCCTTCCTTGTGGAAATAGGCCCTGGGCACGGCCCCGGAGGTATAGAACTTGATGCCGGGCATGGCATTTCCGGCCACATCGGTCACTTGCCCCATGTTGGGCCAAATGCCGTAGGTGGCCTTCTGCGTGTCATTGAAGGGGTCGGGCGGTATGTAGTACTGCGCCGAGGCCGTGCCACCCGCTAAAAGCAGCACGGCTGTAGAGAGAGAGAGAGAGAGAGAGAGACCTGGCAAACGGTCCTGTCGGGGGTAATTGCTTGTGCATCATCTTGGGTTTGGTTTAAGGTTTCGGAGGGCAAAGCAAAAGGCGCAGGCGGTAAAAAAGTTACCGTTTACTCTGCAATGTAATATTTCCCCAGCGCCTTGGAATAGCGTACGTTCACGCCCATTTCACGCAGTTCGGCAACCATGGTGCGGGCAGTCTTGCCGCAACAACCGAACTTCTCCTTGATGGAAGCCACACCGCGTACCCTGCCCATCCGGATGCATTCTTCCAGATAGGCCAATCGTTTCATGTATTCCCGGGCATTCATGGCATAGGGGTGTTACCATGTGTGTGAGGGCGGTACTTGCACAGACGAACTTACGGATTTTACCGTAACCCCTCTGGCCGGCCTGGGTGCAGGATGTACACGTCCAAAGTGGCCACAGCGATCCGTTCACCGCACCACCAACCGCCCCATTTCACGGCCTTCCGCACCGATGACCTCCACCACGTAGATGCCGCCCGCCAGCGCGGATACGTCCAGCAGCAACCGCTGGCCATGGGGCAGGCACGGAGTGTACGTAGCCCGGAATAAGCACGGTGCAACCGAAAAGCAAGTATGGCCATGGCCGCAGAAGTAGGCGTTGGACCGCTCCTCCGCTTCGGTGCCCGGGTTGGCAGGTCCCATTTACTTTCGGCACATGAGCGCAGCTGTGAAACACCTCACCCTTGTATGGGCCGCGGGCCTGGTCGCGATCAGCCTCCACGCACAAGAATCATCAACCAACGAGGCCCTGTGGCTGCGCTACGGCGCCATCTCACCGGACGGCGGCACCATTGCCTTCTGTTACCAGGGCGATCTGTGGCGCGTGCCCAGCGCCGGCGGGGCAGCCACCCTGCTCACCACCAGCGATGCCTACGAACGCTCCCCGGTATGGTCGCACGATGGCAAATGGCTCGCCTTCGCCAGTGATCGCCATGGAAATATGGATGTGTTCATCATGCCGGCAACGGGCGGGCCGGCCACGCGCCTTACCGAGCATAGCGCCCACGACATACCCAGCGACTTCACGCCGGACAATAAGCACGTGCTCTTCGCCAGCAGCCGCATGCCAAGCACCACCGACCGCCAATTCCCCGGATCCGGCTTTGGGCAGTTGTACCAAGTATCCGTTGGCGGAGGCAGGCCCGTGCAGGTCATTACCACGGCCGCACATAACGCGCGCTTCAATTCCGATGGGCGAATGCTGGTCTTCCAGGACAAAAAGGGCTTCGAGAACGAATTCCGCAAGCACCACACCTCTTCGGTAACACGCGACATCTGGACCTACGAGCAGGGAACCAACCGGTACCACAAGATCAGTTCGCACCCCGGGGAAAACCTTGATCCCGTTTTCAGCCCGGACGGCACGGAAGTGTACTACCTGAGCGCCGAAAACGGCAGCATGAACATTTTCCGGCGTAGCGCGCAAGGCGGGCCCGCCACCCAGGTCACCTTCATGGAAAAAGATCCCGTGCGGCACCTTAGCATTAGCCGCAATGGCGTGTTGTGCTTCGGCCACCGCGGCGCGTTGTACACCTTGGCGCCAGGTGGCCAGCCAACCCGGCTTCGGGTGACCACGTCGGTGGACAGGCGCTACACGCCCCAGCGCATGCTTGCGGTAACGGGCGGCGCCAGTGAAATGAGCCTCTCCCCCAACGGCAAGGAGGTGGTGTTCGTGCAGCACGGCGAGGTGTTCGTGGCATCGGTGAAGGAGGGCACCACCCGGCGGATCACCAATACCCCCGAACGTGAGCGATCGGCCAGTTTCAGTCCCGACGGGCGCAGCATCGTATACGCCACCGAGCGCAATGGCAGCTGGGATATTTACCGCACAAGCCTGGCACGGCCACAGGAAAAGTACTTCTTCAATGCAACCGTGCTCAAGGAAGAACCCTTGTTGGCCACGCCGGCCGAGGAGTTCCAACCCGTATTCAGCCCGGACGGCAAGCAACTGGCCTACCTGGAGGAACGCACCGAGATCAAGGTGCTGGACCTCGCCACCAGGAAAACCCGCACCGTTCAGCCTGCATCGGGGAACTATAGCTACGCCGATGGCGACCAGTACTTCTCATGGTCGCCCGACAGCAAATGGCTGCTGGTGGAATTCCTGCAGGACAAACAATGGATCACCCAATGCGGATTGGTAAAGGCCGATGGAACGGGACCCGTGTTGAACCTCACCAAAAGCGGCCATGGCGGCGCACATCCCAAATGGGTGCTTGACGGAAATGCCATGCTCTGGTTCAGCGGGCGCGACGGCATGAAGGCACAGGCCAGCTGGGGAAACCAGATGGATGCCTACGCCATGTTCTTCAACCAGGCCGCCTTGGACACCTTCCTGATCAACAAGGAAGAGTATGAACTGCTGAAGGAGAAGGGGGAGGATGCCCCAAAGGGCGAGGATGGGACGAAGGAGGACAAGGGAGGAAGGGCGGACAAAAAGGCAAAGGGCGGAAAGGAGGAGAACGCCGTGCCACCCTTGAAATTTGAGCTGGACGGCATCGAGGACCGGAAAGTCCGCCTGACCATCCATTCCAGCCATCTCGCCGATGCGGTCCTGAGCAAGGACGGCACCAAGCTGTATTACCTCGCCGCGTTCGAGAAAGGCCATGACCTGTGGCAGACCGATGTGCGCAGCAAGGAAACAAAGCTTTTGGCCAAGGTGGGCGCTGAGAATCCCGGAGTACTGGAAATGGACAAGGAAGGCAAGTTCATCTTCCTGCTGAACAACGGTGGGATCTCCAGCGTGGACCTTGAAAAGGGCGAGGTGCGGCCGATCGCGTTCAAGGGTGAAATGACCCTGGATGCGGATGCCGAGCGCCGCTACCTGTACGAACATGTGTGGAGGCAAGTACTGAAGAAATTCTATGTGAAGGACCTGCAGGGCACCGATTGGAATTACTACAAGCAGGAATACGCCCAATATCTTCCCTACATCAACAATGGGCACGACTTCGCCGACCTGTTGAGCGAACTGCTCGGCGAGCTGAATGCTTCCCACACGGGTGCCTACTACCGCCCCGGTGGCAAGCAAGGCGATGAAACCGCGGCCCTCGGTGTTTTCCTTGCCAACGACACCCTGCCGGGCCTTACCATCAGCGAGGTGCTGCACCGCTCGCCCGTGGCCAAGGCCGGCTCAAGGATCAGGGCCGGCACGGTGATCGAAAAGATCGATGGCGAGGCCATTACGGGCAAGGAAGACCCCGCCCGCTTCCTGAACCGCAAGGCAGGCCGCAATACGCTGCTCTCGCTCCACGACCCGCAGACCGGCAAGCGGTGGGAGGAAACGGTGAAGCCCATCACCGACGAAGAGCAGTGGGACCTGCTTTACGAGCGCTGGGTAAAGCGCAACCGCCAAACCGTGGACAGCCTGAGCGGTGGCCGCGCGGGCTACGTGCACGTGCAAGGCATGAACAACGACAGTTACAAGACCGTGTACGAGGAAGTGCTGGGGCGCCACCATGCGAGCGAGGCCCTGGTGGTGGACACCCGCTATAACGGCGGCGGCTGGCTGCACGATGACCTGGCCACCTTCCTGTCGGGAAAGGTGTACATGCGTTTCAGGCCCCGCGAGCAGGACCTGGGCACCGAGCCGCAATTCAAATGGACCAAGCCCAGCGTAGTGCTGATGAACGAAAGCAACTACTCCGATGCCCACATGTTCCCGGTGACGTACCGCGCCCTTGGCGTGGGCAAGCTGGTGGGCATGCCGGTGCCGGGCACCGGTACCGCGGTGTGGTGGGAGCGACTGCAGAACGATGTGATCTTCGGCATACCACAAGTGGGCATGGTGGACAACGATGGCCACTACCTGGAAAACCAGGAATTACAGCCCGATGTGCGCCAACCGAACGAGCCGGCATTGGTGGGCAGCGGCACCGACCAGCAGCTGGGCGCGGCCGTAAAAGCGTTGTTCCCCTAAGCCCCACGAACATGGATGCCATGCAAGCGCGGGAGGTGGTGCTGGCCGTGCCAGTTGCCACCGAGCATGATCATTTTGGAAGACCGGCCTATCGCATTACCCCGGCACGGGGCAAGCCTTCAAAGATCTTCATGACGCTTTGGCCCGAAGATCAGCGGGCCGTGCTCATGCTTTCCACGGAACAGCAAGCTGAACTGCACGCCGAAAATCCCCACGTGTTCTTTCCCGTGCCGAACAAATGGGGTGCAAAGGGGGCCACTTTCGTGGACCTTTTGCAGGCTTCATTGGCCCAGTTCCACATGGCGCTTTCCCTGGCCATGGCGAACAGCGGCGCCAAGGGCACGGAATAAGTACGCTAAGGGGTGGCTACAACTTGCCGGCCTCCGCGATCAACTCGGAGATGTCCTTCACCTGCACGTCGCTTTCCCTGCCCAGGTGCTTCACGCCATCGGTAAGCATGGTGTTGCAGAAATTGCAGGCCGTGGCCACGATCTTGGCGCCGGTGCCCACGGCCTCCTCGCTGCGCTCCACGTTCACCTCCTTGTCACCCGGCTCGGCCTCTTTCCACATTTGGGCACCGCCGGCCCCGCAGCACAGGGCTTTCTCGCGGCTGCGCTTCATCTCCACGATTGCCGTGTCCAGGGCATGCAGCACCTCCCGCGGCGCTTCGTATTCGCCATTGCCCCGGCCCAGGTAGCAAGGGTCGTGGTAGGTAATGTTCATCCCTTGGAATGCACCGCCTTCCACTTTGATCCGCCCTTCCTTGAGCAGCGTATTGAGGAACTGGCTGTGGTGCATGACATCGAAATGGCCGCCCAAAGCGGGGTACTCATTCTTGACCACATTGAAGCAATGCGGGCAGGTGGTAACGATGCGGGTGATGCCGTAGCCATTGAGCACGCTGATGTTCTGCAAGGCCTGCATCTGGAACAGGAACTCGTTGCCGGCGCGGCGCGCCGGATCACCGGTGCAGCTTTCCTCGTTGCCCAGCACTGCAAATTTCACCCCGGCCGCATTCAAGATCTTGGCGAAGGCGCGCGTCACCTTCTTGGCCCGGTCATCGAACGAGCCGATGCAACCGACCCAAAAAAGCACTTCCGGCTGTTCGCCCTTCGCGGCCAGTTCGGCCATGGTGGTTATTTGAATGGGGCTGTCCATGGTGAAGGTTGTCAGTGGTTGGTTTCAGTTGTCCGGCCTGGCCGAAATGGTTACAAGTTCTCAGGGCTTATCGAAGGATCCGGGAACGGCCCATCATGCCGGCCGACCGGAACGAATGGCCTGGCCCGCAAGTCCATTTCTTCCTCCCCTGGAAACTGCGTTACCAAGCTCGAAATCGCCTTCCGTGGGACATGGCACTTCTGCCCTGTCATTAACGCGGTGAGGCAAGGGATCGGTTTTGAGGTCATTTCATGTTTCTTGATCGACAGCCAACAACTACAACACGCTCACTCCTTCACCCAATCCAACCGCTTGTCCGGTCCGTAGGCCCATGCGGCCCCGTTGTTCTCAATGGTGGTGAACATGGCGTTCAGTTCTTGGCGCGGCTTGCTTTCTTCCATTACCAAATAGCGGCGCATGTCGAGGATGATGCGCACCGGATCGATGTTTACCGGGCAGGCCTGGGTGCAGGCGTTGCAGGTGGTGCAGGCCCACAATTCCTCTTCGGTGATCCAGCTGAACAGGTCGCGGCCATCGTCCACCCATTTCCCATTGTTCTTGTCGAGCACCTTGCCCACCTCTTCCAACCGGTCGCGGGTATCCATTACGATCTTGCGTGGGCTGAGCAGCTTGCCAGTGATGTTTGCGGGGCATTCCGCGGTGCACCTGCCACATTCGGTGCAGGTGTAGGCGTCCATCAGGCTTTTCCAGCTGAGGTCGAAAACATCCTTGGCGCCAAAATGCTCGGGCGGCAGCCCGTTGGCCGGTTCAGGTGCCGGTGCGGGCGGGGGAAGCGAGGGGTCCAGCATGCTCTGCACTTCCTGGGTCACCCGGGGCATGTTGTCCATTTCGGTACGGGGCCGCAGCTTGCTGTACCACACGTTGGGAAAGGCCAACAGGATGTGGAAATGCTTGCTGTAGGGAAGGTAGTTGAGGAAGGCCAATATGCCGATGATGTGGAACCACCAGCAAAAACGCTCAATGAAGACCAGCGTGGAGGGGTCCAGCGAGGAGAACCCGGCCCATTGCGCCAACACCGCGCTTACGGGGAACGCCCCCGCCTGCACGTAGTGCGCCTGGCCCAGGCCCTGCAAGGTGTGGTCCGCGGCGTTCATCAGCAGGAAGGCCGACATGAGCAGGATCTCAAAAGCGAGGATCAGGCCGGCATCCGTGCGCGGCCATTTGGTCATCTCGCGTTTCCAGAACCTTGGGATCCGCAGGATGAAACGGCGGGCCAGGAAGATCGCGCAGGCCAGCCAGGTGAGGAGGGCCAGCACCTCGAAGCTGCCGATGAGGAACCCGTAGAAACCGCCCAGGAAGCTGAAGACGCGGTGTGTGCCGAAAATGCCATCGAAGATGATCTCCAGCACCTCGATGTTGATGATGACAAAGCCGGCATACACCACGATGTGGAGCAGGCCGGCCACGGGCCGCACCACCATTTTGCTCTGGCCCAGCGCCACCTTGGCCATTACCGCCCACCGCTCGGCCTTGCGGTCGTTTATGGCCTCGGGCCGGCCCAGCAGGATGTTGCGGCGGATACGGCCCACGTTGCGGACGAAGAACCACACGGCCGCCGCGAAGGCCAGGATGAACAGCACGGTACCGATCGTCATTTCGAATTCTGCTGTGGTGGGTAGGCTTCGCGGATGCGCTCAATGTCCGAGCGGCTCAGCTTTGGCAGGCGGTCCTTGCGGCCGAAGATGCTGAGGTAGCGGTGCGGGTTGAGCCGCAGGTCCTCGAGCAACAGGTCGAGCTGGTGGGCCGAGGAATTCAGGCTGGTGTACAGGCTGTCGTCGCTCATCAGCTTGCCCAACGTGCCCTCACCGTCCTTAAGCTTAGCCATGGTTTCACGCAGCTCCTTGCTGGTACCCTCGAGGTCGGCCATCATGCGCTCCAGGCGCCCGTTGGCCAGCGCGGCGGTGGCACTGTCCATATTGGCCATGATGTTGGAGATGTGCTGGTTGTTGGCAGCAAGGTTCTTGCTGATCGCGTCCACGTTGTTGAGGATGCTGCCCACGCGCTCGCTTTCGCGGGCCAGCATGGCATCCAGCCTGCGCGTGGTGGAGTTGATGTTCTCCATGGTGGCCCTCAGGTTCACGAAGCTGGCATCGATGTCGCCCCGGGCATCCTCATTCAGGATCAACTGCACAGCGCTAAGCACCGAATCGGCGCTGGCGAGTATGCCCTCCGCCTTGCGCTTGAGCGGGTCGATATGCCCGCTCACGGCCTCGGTAAGGCTCAGCTCGGCCCCGCCAAGCAATGTATCCCCCGATTGCGCCAATTCGCCTTTGCCCAAGCGGATGCGCACCGCCCGGTTGAACAGGTCGGCGCTGAAAAGCTCGGCCTGGCTGTCCTTGGTCATCTTCAGCCGGGGCTCGTTCACCTGCAAGGTTACCACGATGCGCCCCGAGCCATCGGGCATGAGGTTGGTGCCCACCACTTGCCCCACCTTGTAACCGTTGTACAGGATGGAGGTGGCATCATTGATGCCCGCCACATCTTGGTACACGGCGTAATAGGTCTCGCCCCTGCGAAGGATATCCTTCCCCTTCAGGTAGTTGAGGCCGAAAATCAAAAGGATGATGCCTGCGACCACTATGATCGCAATGGAATATTGTCGTTTGATCTTCGGCACGTGGTAGTGTTTTAGCGATCGCGGACCAAATTAACGGCTTGCTGCAGTTCGATGCGTTCCCCATTCTGCCAAGCCGTGATGAACGCGCCCTCGAAGCCTTTGGCCTTGCAGGTCTTTTGCAGTTCGCGCGCGGTGGCCAGGTCCGGTGCATTGCCAACGCTGTATTTCCAGAGCTCGCCGGCTTTCGACTCCTCCACGTCGAGCTGCTTGAATTTTGGCGAATTGAGCGGTATGCGCTTGCTGCTGGTGGCGATCTGCACCTTGAAGCTCACGCCCGGCGCGGCCGCTGCCGTTACCGACGGGGCCACAACCACGGCCGGGCTGTCCGGCTTGGCCTCCTGCACCAAGGTCACGTCCTTGTTCTCGATCCGGTGCGCGTATTCCTTGAATGCCCGATAAATGGCGGAGGCCATGTACTCCTGCCCCTGCTTGCTCTGGAGGAAGTCCTCCTCGGCAGGGTTGCTCAAAAAGCCAAGCTCCACCAGGATGGCAGGCATGGTGGTATAGCTGATCACCAGGAATCCGGCCTGCTTCACACCCCGGTCCGCCCGCCCTACGCGCTCGCGGAACTGGTCCTGCACCAATGAGCTGAGCAACAGGCTATGGTCGATGTAGGCGTTCTGGCGCAGGCTCAGCGCGATCATGCTCTCGGGGTCCTTCGGGTCGTAGCCATCGTAGCGCAACGCATGGTCATCCTCGAACAGGATGGATTCGTTCTCCTTCATGGCCACGCGCATGTTGGCCTCGGTCTTGTGCAGCCCCATTACGAATGTCTCGCTCCCAAACGCCTCGGGGCGCGCATTGGAATTGCAATGGATGCTGATGAACACGTCGGCGTTGTTGCGGTTGGCGATGTTGCTGCGTTCCATGAGCTCGATGAAGCGGTCGTCCTCACGGGTATAAACCACCTTCACCCCCGGCATGTTCTCCTTGATGTATTTGCCCACCAGCAGCGCAACGGCGAGGGCCACGTCCTTTTCGGTGGTCTTATAGCGCTTGGTGCCGATGCTGCCGGGGTCCTTGCCGCCATGGCCGGCATCGAGCACCACGGTGGAGATGCGATTGGCGTTGGATGCCGATTTTTGCGCCATGGCGGGCACCGCGGCCACCCACGCCCAGCACGCTGCCAGCCCATACGCCAACGCCGCTTTGCGCAACCCACCACCGGCCGTGCCATGGCCTCCCGCTACCTTCGGCGCCCCCGCCGCCAGGTGGCGCCTGTCCATGTCCGATCCAGCTTGCATAATTCCTTCCCGGCCGGGCATTATGGCCCGGTGCCGCGAAAATACCCGCGGGCAAGGTGGCGCGGCATGGGCGCGTGCAGCGCTTTTCCTCACGCTGTTGTCAGTAACCGGTTCCATGGCACTTGGCCAAACGCTGCAGGATGAGGTGAAGTATTCCGCCCGCGACAGCATGCGGTACGATATGGCACGGAACAAAGTGTGGCTGTACGGCGCGGCCTCAGTGAAATTCCAGGACATGGAACTGAACGCCGAACGCATCACGCTGGACCTGGGCGCGGAGGAGGTAAGGGCATTCGGCGCGTTGGACACAGCGGGCAAACCGGTGGGCACGCCGAAGTTCACGCAGGCCGGGCAGGAAGTAAGCGCCGATAGCATACGGTACAATTTCAAAACGAAGGAGGGCATCATTAAGCAGGTGCGTACCCAGGAAGCACAGCTGTATGCCTTGGCCGGGCTGAGCAAGCGGCATGCCAATGGCGAGATCCACAGTTTGGGCGGAAGCCTTACCACCTGCGACCGCCCGCACCCCCACTACCGGTTCCAAGTGAGCAGAATGATGGTGATCCCGGAGGACAAGATCGTGATGGGGCCCGCCATCATGAAGATCGGGAATGTGCCCACACCGCTGGTGGCCCCGTTCGGGTTTTTCCCCAACCACAAGAACAAGGGCGCCGCTGGCATCCTGGTCCCGTCCTGGGGCACTTCCGACCAATTCGGCTTGTACCTGCTCAACGGCGGCTATTATTTCCCCATCGGCGACAAGCTGGACCAGCAGCTGACCGCGGACATCTATAGCAAGGGAAGCTGGGGGCTACGTTCGATCACCCGGTACAAGGAACGCTACCGGTACTCGGGCAACATGGACCTGCAGTACACCGAAAAGCTCTCGAGCAACCGCGAATACCCCGACTTCAGCCAGCAGCGCACTTTTTTCGTCCGCTGGAACCATTTGGTGGACCCGAGGGCGAGCCTTGCCGATCGTTTCAGCGCAAGCGTGAACCTGGGCAGCAGCCAGAACTTCACCAACAACTTCAACAGCAGCACGGTCGATTACCTCAGCAACACTTTCCAGAGCAACATCAATTGGACCCACCTGTGGCCGGGCAAACCCTACAGCCTCAGCTTGGCCGCACGGCACAGCCAGAACACGTTGAACCAAACCTTCGACATCACCCTTCCCTCGGCCAATTTCATCGTGCAGCGGTTCTACCCCGGCACCTGGTTCAAGCCTGCCGCCATTGCCAAGCAGCAGTGGTACGAGCGGATAGGGGTAAGCTGGAACACCGTTTTCGAGAACCGCCTGTCCACCACGCAGGACCAGCTCTCCTTCACCAACCTGCCCGCCTTGCTGCAGCGCATGCGCAACGGCGTGCGCCACACCGCATCGGTGAACACATCCATAAAAACCAGGGCGTTCACCCTTAACCCGCAACTGAACATTACCGACCGCAACTATTTCGATGCACTGCGCAAAACAACCGGGCCGGAGGGAACCGTCACCGATACCATTCCCAAGCTCAGCAACGTATTCGATTGGAACATCGGCGTTACGGCAACCAGCAAGCTCTACGGCATGTACGCCTTCCATAGCGGGCGGTTGAAGGCCATCCGCCATGTGCTTACGCCTTCGGCCTCGCTCACCTACCTGCCCGGCAACGACACGCGGATCAGCGGCCCCTTCGGCCCGGGTGGCGCACTGGGCTACTATTCGCCCTATGACATCGGCATCTACGGGCAGCCCTCCCCTTTCGCCAGCGGGCTGGTTTCGCTTGGCCTGGTACAAAGCGTTGAGGGCAAGATGCAAGGCCGAAAGCCCGATGCGCTGGGGGAATTGGCCACAAGGAAGATCACCTTCATCGATTACCTGGGCGTGAACACCAACTACGACCTATTGAAGGACTCGGTGAACTGGTCGCCGCTGAACGTGGCCGCCCGTACACGCCTGCTCAACTTCCTCGACCTGAACCTGGCCAGCATCTGGGATCCCTATGCCACCGATACGCTAGGCCGCACCATCGAAATGCCCACCCGCAAGCTCGATGGCCAATTGGCCCATTTGCGCAATGCCACGGCGGCCTTGGGCTTTGAGCTGAAAAGCAGGCGCTATGGCGCCCAGGCCACAGGAGCAGATGACCAAGTGGTGGCAGATGTGGACCCCAGCAAAGGCGCCCGGGTCAACTTCAATGTGCCTTGGCACCTGCGGGTGAACTACAGCTGGAGCATGGCCCGCATGTACCGGGCCGCGGAATACCAGGAGCAGCAGACCCAGAGCGTGCTCTTCAACGGAGACCTCAACATCCTCAAATACTGGAAACTCGGCTTCAGCAGCGGGTACGACCTGGTGGCGCAGGAATGGACACCCACTTCGCTCAACTTGTACTGGGACCTCCATTGCTGGGAGTTCAACGCCAACGTGATCCCTATCGGCATACGCAAGAGCTTCACCTTCCGGATCAACATCAAGGCCAGCGTGCTGCACGACCTGAAGTATGAGATGCGCAAGCCGTTCGGCAACAGCAACGAACTGCTTTACTGAGGAATCCGCCATCCGGCCGATGCGCCAAGCGCCAATTCGCCCATTCCTGGAAGGCCTCCGGTGCTTGTGCCGAAGCGGCCATAAACCGGTATGGCCAAGGCATGAACCCCATCGGCCCCTACTTTTGCCCCCCTTGCAAGGATCGCTGATGATGAGACATGTTTACCGCCTGGCCGCCTTGTGCGCCATGGCGCTGCCGTTGCTGGCGGCCGCCCAAACCGCAACCGTACGCGGATTCGTGTACGACGAATCCACCGGCGAACCCTCCATCTTCACACCGGTATCCTTGGTGGGCGCGGCGCAGCATGGTGCGCAAACCGATGTGAACGGCTACTTCTCGATCAGCAAGGTGCCACCGGGGCAATACACCCTGCGCGTGGTGTACCTGGGCTTCGATACGTTGAGCAAAGTGGTGGACCTGAAGGCCGACCAGATCCTGACCGAACAACTCTACCTGCGCAAGAGCAGCATTGAAATGCAGGCCGTGGTGGTGACCGCCGAACAACAGAAGGCACAGGAGAACGTGCGCGTGGGCATCACCAAGCTTACACCCAAGCAGATCGACCGGCTGCCCGCAGTGGGCGGCCAGGCCGACCTGGCCCAGTACATGCAGGTAGTGCCCGGCGTGGTGTTCACCGGCGACCAAGGCAGCCAATTGTACATACGCGGCGGTTCGCCCGTGATGAACAAGGTGCTGATGGACGGCATGGTGCTGTACAACCCCTTCCACAGCATTGGCCTGTTCAGCGTGTTCGACAACGACATCATCCGCAACGCCGACATCCTCACCGCGGGCTACAACGCGGAATACGGCGGGCGGATCAGCAGCGTGATGGACATCACCACGCGCGATGGCAACAAAACGCGCATGGCCGGCAAAGTGGGCGCAAGCACCTTTGCCGCCAAGGCCCTGCTGGAAGGCCCGTTGAAGAAGCAATCCGCACCGGGCGAGGGCAGCAGCTCATTCCTGCTCAACTTCAAGCACAGCTACCTCGACCAAACAAGCAAAAGCCTGTACAACTACGCCGATTCCGCAGGCCTGCCATTCAACTTCTCCGACCTGTACGGCAAGGTCTCGCTCAACGCCGCCAACGGCAGCAAGGTCAACTTCTTCGGCTTCAACTTCACCGATGGTGCCAAGTTCCGCGGTGTAAGCGACCTCGACTGGCGCAACTGGGGGGCCGGTACCAACTTCGTGCTGGTGCCATCGGGAAGCGCGGTGCTCATCGAGGGCATTTTCGCGCTCAGCAATTACAAGATCGAAATGGTGGAGGGCAACCTGCCGGCCCGCACCAGCGGCATCAACAATTTCAACGGCGGCCTCAACTTCAAGTATTTCACCGGCAAGAACGAGGTGAACTATGGTTTCGAGGTGGCCGGCGTCAGCACCAACCTCAGCTACTTCAACTCCCTTGGCTACAAGCTGGACGTGGACAAGGTGAGCACCGAATTGGCCGGCTTCCTGAGCTACAAGGTGCGCGCCGGCAAGTGGGTGCTCGATCCCGGCGTAAGGCTGCAGTACTACGCCACATTGGCCATCCTCAGCCCCGAACCGAGGTTCGGCTTCAAGTACAATGTGACCAACGAGTTCCGCGTGAAAGGCGCAGCAGGCCTGTACAGCCAGAACCTGATCGCCACCAATAACGACCGCGATGTGGTGAACCTGTTCTACGGCTTCATTACCGCGCCGCAGGACATACCGAAGACCGTGACCGGCCGCAATGGCGAAGTGCACGACGTGAATGACCCGCTGCAACGTGCGGCACACGTGGTGGGCGGCTTCGAGTACGACCTCACGCCACGCACCAACATCAACATCGAAGGCTATTACAAGAACTTCGGGCAGGTGACCAACATCAACCGCGAGAAACTGTATAACGACACGCCCGAGTTCGCGGGCAAGCCGGATGAGCTGAAAAAGGACTTTATCCTGGAAAGCGGCGATGCCTACGGGGCCGATGTGCTGGTGAAGTACGAGAGCAAGCGCCTTTACGTATGGGCCGTGTATTCGCTCAACTTCGTGGACCGCTGGAACGGAAAGGAAACGTACAACCCCATTTGGGACCGCCGCCACAACGTGAACCTGATGGCCAGCTACACATTCGGCAAGTTCGATAGCTGGAAGGCCAGCGCACGATGGAATTACGGCTCGGGCTTTCCCTTCACGCAGAACCAGGGCTTCTACGAAAGGATCCCGTTCAGCAACGGCATCTACACCGACATCAACAGCGTGAACGGCGACATGGCCGTGATCTATGGACCCCTGAACGGTGGCCGCCTTACCGATTACCACCGGCTCGACCTGGGCATAACAAAAACATGGCGGCTTAGCGAACACCAGTCCATGCAACTGGACCTCAGCCTGACCAACGTTTACGACCGCAAGAACATTTTCTACCGCGATCGCGTGGGTGGCAAGGAGGTGTACCAACTGCCCGTATTGCCCAGCGTGGGATTCACCTACGCCTTCTGATACCGGCCTGTCCGCGTGCGGAAGCGGTCCGTCAGCTGATGCAAGGACCGGCCCATCGGGCCCGCCATGCCGGCATGCATTGGGAGCACCCGACCCACAAGGCAATTTTCAATTTTCATGCACCGCCCCGCTGATTCAAGATCGCCGGGTTAGCTTTACGCCCCGTGATCACCATGCCCGGAACGGGCCGATAACTCCAGTGATGACGGGTTCTACAAAGTACATTTTCGTTACCGGGGGCGTTACCTCCAGCCTGGGCAAGGGCATTGTGAGCGCCTCGCTGGCCAAACTGTTGCAGGCGCGTGGCTTCACGGTCACCATACAAAAGCTCGACCCATACATCAACATCGACCCAGGCACGCTGAACCCGTACGAGCACGGCGAATGCTACGTAACCGAGGACGGCGCCGAGACCGACCTCGACCTGGGCCACTATGAGCGTTTCCTGGACACCCCCACAACCCAGGCCAACAACGTTACCACCGGCCGCATTTACCAGAATGTGATCAACAAGGAACGCCGCGGCGAGTACCTGGGGAAGACGGTGCAGGTGATCCCGCACATCACCGACGAGATCAAGCGGCACATACAGGCCCTGGGCCGGAAGGGGATCTACGATTTTGTGATCACCGAGGTGGGCGGCACCGTGGGCGATATTGAAAGCCTGCCCTACGTGGAGGCCATCAGGCAACTGAAATGGGAAAAAGGCCACGATGCGCTGGCCATCCACCTTACCCTGCTGCCCTACCTGAGCACCAGCGGCGAATTGAAGACCAAGCCCACGCAGCACAGCGTGAAGGAGCTATTGAGCCTGGGCGTGCAGCCCGATATACTGGTATGCCGCACCGAGCACCCCATGCTGAAGGGCATGAAGGAGAAGATAGCCCTGTTCTGCAACGTGGACCAGCGGGCGGTGATCGAAAGCGCCGACGCGAGTACCATTTACGACGTGCCCCTGCTGATGCAGCAGGAAGAGCTGGACAAGGTGGTGCTGGAGAAACTGGGCATCACCAAGTACCCGGAAGCGGACCTTGCCCGTTGGCACGATTTCCTGCGCCGCTTCAAGGAACCCAAGCACACGGTGAAGATCGGCCTGGTGGGCAAGTATGTTGAATTGCACGACGCCTACAAGAGCATCAAGGAGGCGCTGGACCATGGCGGGGCCGAGAACGAGACCCGCGTGGAACTGCGCTGGGTGCACAGCGAAAAGCTGACCGCCAAGAATGTGGCCAAGCACTTGGGCGGCCTCGATGCCATTTTGGTGGCACCGGGCTTCGGCAGCCGCGGCATCGATGGCAAGCTGGAGGCGGTGCGGTACGCTCGGGAGCAAAAAGTGCCCTTCCTGGGCATTTGCCTGGGCATGCAGTGCGCCGTGATCGAATTTGCGCGCAACGTACTGGGCCATGCCGCTGCGAACAGCACCGAAATGGACCCCGCAACACCGTGGCCGGTGATCTCCATGATGGAGGAACAAAAGGCCAAGGTGGACATGGGCGGCACCATGCGCCTGGGTTCCTACCCCTGCAAACTTTCCGAGGGCACCCTTACGGCAAAAGCCTACGGCAAGACCAGCATCAAGGAGCGTCATAGGCACCGGTACGAATTCAACAACGACTACTTGGACGCCTACCGCAAGGCCGGCATGGTGGCAGCGGGGACCAACCCGCAAACCAAGCTGGTGGAAGTGGTGGAACTGAAGGACCACCCCTGGTTCGTGGGTGTGCAGTACCACCCCGAATACAAAAGCACCGTGGCGCGGCCACACCCGCTTTTCGTGCAGTTCGTGAAAGTGGCGTTGGAGCACCAGTTGGCCGGCCAAGGCCAGGCCGTGGCCGAGTAAGCGCGGCTGCCGTGAGCGACGCTTGCCGGGCACCCCGCACGGCAAGACTATCTTCGCGCCCTTCAAAATCCACACCGCCATTGCGCAACAGCATGGACCGTAATTCCGTCATCGGCATCTTCCTCATCATCGGTATCCTCGTGGGCTACCAGTACTTGACCATGCCCAGCGCCGAAGAGCGCGCCCGCATGCAGCAGGAACAGGACAGCCTGGCCGCGCTCGACATACAAAGGCAGGCCCGCCAAGCCGATTCGGCATTGGCCGAAAAACAAAAGGCCGCTGTCCAACACGGCGAACAGGCCTTGGCCACAACCGACAGCACCGCCGCCGACACGCTCGACCAGGACAGCCTGCTGCAAGCGCGCCACCGCGACCGCCTCGGGATCTTCGCGCCCGCGGCATTGGGCACCAATGAAGTGGTGGTGATCGAGAACGAACACCTTCAGGTGGCGATCAATTCCTTCGGCGCCCGGCCCAATGTGGTCCGCCTGAAGGAATACCGCACCTACCATGGCCACAAACCGTTGTTGCTTTCAGTGCCCGACAGCGGGGTGTACGAATACAACTTCTTCCTGGGCAACCTCAAGCTCAGCACGAAGGACATGAATTTCACCGCCGAAAAGCTGGGCACCACAGGCGTTCGGTTGAAGGCCGCAACCACTGATCCGGCCAAGTACATCCAGATCACCTACCAGCTCGACAGCAGCCACTGGTTCATGCGTGCAACGGCGGAACTGGTGGGACTGCCCGAAGTGGATCCGCGCAACGTGATGTTCCACTGGAACCTCACCGGCTACCACAACGAAAAGCATCGCCCCACCGAGGAAAGAAGCTGCACCGTTTACTACAAGTACCTCAACGACGACCGCGACTTCCTGAGCGAGACCAAGGACGATGCGAAGAAATTCGAGGCCCGCACGAACTGGGTCGCGTTCAAGCAGGATTTCTTCACCGTGGCCATGATCAAGGATGATGGCTTCACCAGCAATGGCTCGGAGGCCAGCGTAACCACCTTGCCCAACGACACGCTCTACACCAAGCAGTACGATGCCCGGCTTTTCTTCGGCCAAGAGCCCAGCGAGCATGCGGTGCTGGACATGCGCATGTACCTCGGCCCCAACCAGTACAACACGCTGCGCCAAACCGGCATCCCCCAGTTCCATCGCATCATCGACCTGGGCTGGGGCATCTTCGGCTGGATGAACCGTTTCCTGGTGATCCCCATCTTCAACTTCCTCGACCAGTTCAACCTCAGCTACGGCATCATTATCCTGGTGCTCACCATTGTGATCAAGCTTCTGTTGCTGCCGATCGCCTTCCGCAACCAGAAGAGCAGCGTGCGCATGCGCGCCCTGCGCCCCGAGATCGAGGCGATCAACAAGAAGTTCGACAAGAGCGATGCCATGAAGAAGCAACAGGCCACCATGGACCTGTACCGCAAGGCGGGCGTTAGTCCCGTGGCGGGTTGCGTGCCCATGCTGCTGCAGTTGCCCGTGCTCTACGCCATGTTCCGCTTCTTCCCCAGCAGCATCGAACTGCGGCAACAGCCCTTCCTGTGGGCCGACGACCTGAGCAGCTACGACAGCATACTGAACCTGCCGTTCACCATTCCGGCCTACGGCAGCCACGTAAGCCTGTTCACCTTGCTGATGGCGGCCAGCACCATCATTTACACCTTGGTGAACAGCAAGCAGATGCCCCAGCAGCAGGGCATGCCGAACATGAAGGTGATGATGTACCTGTTCCCGGTGATGATGTTGTTCTTCATGAACTCATTGCCCGCCGGGCTCAGCTACTACTACTTGTTGGCCAACGTGATCAGCATCCTGCAGATGACCGTGATCTCGAAGTGGATCATCGACGAGGGCAAAGTGCGCGAGCAACTGCTGGCGAACATGAAAAAGCCCCGCAAGAAGAGCAAATGGCAACTGCGGATGGAGGAGATCCAAAAGCAGCAGCAGCAACAGCGCCGCCGCCGTTGAGCCCCGAACCCCTGTGGCACGGCCCGCGTTGAAAGGGCATGCGCACGTGGTGCTTACTGGCCTGTCTCCTGTTGGGCTCGGCGCTGTTCGCGCAAAGGCCGGCACAACCGCCAAGCACCGCCGCCCAACCAAGCGTTCACCTTACGGGAAGGGTAACCGATGGACAAACCGGCAAGCCCGTGTATGACTGCCTGGTGGCGTATTACGACACCGCTGAAGTGCGCCGCTGGATCACCCCGGTGAACAGCGAAGGCATGTACAGCCTGTTCATTCCGGCCGCGGACCGTTTTGAGCTGCGCGTGGAGCGGGAGAATGGATATGCCGACCTGCGCCGGCCGCTGCCAGCACCGCCCGCGGGTGCGGCCAGCTGGCAAGTGGACCTGGTGCTCAGCCCCAAATAGTGCCAAAAAGCAGCAGGGCCGCACCTTCCGGTGCGGCCCTGCCCAAATGGTCGCCTTTGTGATCAGCCCTTCTTGGCAGGCTTCTTGGCTGGTGCGGCCGGTTCAGCCGGCGTGGTGGTTTCCGGAACGGGCACTTGTTTCGGTGTCTTCACCACGGTCATCTCATCCACGAGGTGCTTCGCCCCCGCGAACTTGTCGATGATCCACAGCACGTAGCGGATGTCCACGCTGATGGTGCGCTGCAGCAGGGGCTCATAGGAAATATCGCCGCTCATGGCCTCCCAGTTGCCGTCGAACGCAATGCCGATGAGCTCGCCATTGCCATTGATCACCGGGCTGCCGCTGTTCCCGCCGGTGATGTCGTTCTCGCTGATGAAGTTGATCGGCAGGTGGCCATTCTCATCGGCGTAGCGGCCGAAATCCTTGGCCAACAGCAGTTCTTTCTGGCGCGCCGGCACTGCGAATTCATCGCTCGTGGGGTCTTCTTTCTGCAAAATGCCCTGCTCGGTGGTCAACAGGTCGTAATGCACGGCATCGGCGGGGCTGTAGTCATTCACGATCCCATAGGTGAGCCGCTCCGTGCTGTTGGCGTCGGGGTACCACTGCTTATCGGGCTCCATTTCCATCATGGCGGCCTGCAGCAAGCGGTAGCCACGGTCGATCTGCACCTGTGCATCGCCGATGGCGGGGCCCAGCACGCTGCGGTACTGGTTCAGGCTGCTCTTCACGGTTTGTATGCCCAGGTCCTTCTCCATCACCTTCAACTGGGGCGCACGCAGGAAGGCCATCAGGCGGGTGCTGTCGGTAAGGATGCTGGTGCTGAACACTGCTTTTGCCCATTTGTCGAAGTCGCCCTTGTACTTCTTCATCACCGTGTTGATCACCTCGGGCTGCTGCGAGGGGTCCACATCCTGGTGGATCATGCGGAACATGGCCGCGGTGATCTCCTGGTCGGTGGCCGGATCGTAGTTCTTCCAGAAATCGCGGGCCGATTTGCGGGCGTTCTCGGCCAGCACGGAAATGCGCCCGGCGTCCTTGGGGTCCTTCTCCAGCTGCATCATCAGCCCGTACATGCGGAAGCCGAGGATCACCATTTCACTGCCGAACGCCGCCTCTTGCATGTAGGTGTTCGCCTTTTCATACTTGGCCCGGTCGGCGTAGCCTTTGGTGAGATCGGTCTCCAGCTCGCCGTACTTCTTTTGGCGGGTGGGGTCGGCATTCACCCAGGCCATCAATTTTTCCTCTTGGGCCTTCTTGCGCTCGTATACCTTCTGCGCTTTCAGCCCCTTCTGTTGGCCGATGAAGTATTTCCAGTAGTTGGCCACTTGGGCGTGCTTGGCGGCGTATTTCAGGCGCACGGCGTTGTCGGCGTTCATGTGCTTCTTCATGATCGCAAGCTTTTCGCCGCGGATCTTCACCCGGCTGGGCTGTTCCACGTCCAGCGCGAGCTTCACGCCATCGCTGTTCAGAAAGCGGTCGGTGGACCCGGGGAAGCCCATGATCATGGCGAAATCACCTTTCTTCACCCCATCGAGGCTTACCGGGAAATGCCAGCGGGGCTTCATCGGGATGTTGTCCGCGGCATAGGCTGCTGGTTCGCCATCGGGGCCGGTGTAGATGCGGAACAGGCTGAAATCGCCCGTGTGGCGCGGCCACTGCCAGTTGTCGGTGTCGCCTCCGAACTTGCCGATGGCATTGGGCGGGGTGCCCACCAGGCGCACGTCCGGGTAGGTCTTGTAAACGAAAAGGTAGAATTGGTTGCCGGCGAACATGGTCTTGAAGTTCGCGTCGATGTGGGTCTTGCCTTCCGTGGCCTTTGCCCGGATGGCCTCGCCCATGGCGTTGATCGCTGCTTCGCGCTCCGCCTCGCTCATGCCGTCATTCACCACGGACAGCACGGTATCGGTGATGTCGGTGATGTACTGCAGGAAGCTCACGCTGAAACCGGCGGGCTTTTCCTGGTTGCGCTGCATGGCCCAGAAACCGTTGGTGAGGATGTCGTCCTCAACGGTGCTCAGGCTCTGGATGGCCGAATAGCCGCAATGGTGGTTGGTGAGCATAAGCCCGTCGGCGCTTACCACTTCGCCACTGCAGAAGCCGCCGCCCAGGCGGGCAACTGCATCCTTCATGCTGGCCTGGTTCAGGCTGTAGATGTCCTCGGCGGTAAGCTTGAAGCCCAGCGCGCGCATTTCGGCCTCGTTCACCTGCTTCAGTTTGTTCAGCAGCCACATGCCCTCGCCGGCAAAGGCCGTGCTCCCGGCGATCACGGCGGCCAAGAGGAAGGAAAAGATCTTCTTCATATCAATGTTCAGTTCGGTTTTCGGGTAAGAGAAACTGCGGCCGCGGCCACAGGGGCGGCGAAGTTAGCCCGCCGGGAGAACTACACAGCGCGTAGCCGACCCAACGGTTCCATTGTGGGATGAACGGAACGCGAAGGGGTCAATCGAGGTCGCCCACCTTGGTCCATTCCACGCCCGAGAGCAGTTTTTCAACCTGCTGGCCGAGGTCCTTGAAGGATTGGGGCGTTCCCACCCGGCCCACCACTTTCTTATCGCGGCCACCGGTGTTCAACCTGATGATCAGGCTCGGCAGGTCGGTCACGGGCATGTCGTATTCCTTTTCCAGCCGGTAGAATCCGCTGGCCTCCGCGGCATCCTTCAAGGCTTGCATGGTCGCGGCATCCACACGGCCGGTAAACCGGCCTTCGCGGTCCGCGAACCGGCGTCCTTCGTACAAGGCCTCCCCACTTTGGAAGATGGTGAGCTTGTAGGCGGGACAAGTGCCATAGCACGCCGTGCGTTCGATCATGAAGTACACGCTGTCGCCAACGGCGGGCTGCGCCTGTTCCTGTTGCTGCTGCGGTGCCTGGGCGGCATGGCCGTTGTCCACGGTGGCCTGTTGCGCCTGCGCGGCGGCTTGTGCCTCGGCGGCGCGCTGCTTGCTTTTGCAGCTTGGTGCAACCGCCAGCAACACCGCGGCAAAAAGAAGGGTTTGCATTTGCATGGTGCGAATGTAGGCGCAACCAATGGCCAATTCCATGCCGATCGCGCGGGAAGCCCTTGGGCTACTTTTGCCGCCCATGCCGAACGAACCGCTGACCGCTATCTCCCCCATCGACGGGCGGTACCACCACCGCACTGCGCCTTTGGCCCACTGGTTTTCAGAGTTGGCCCTGATCAGGTACCGCTTGCTGGTGGAGTTGCACTGGTTCCGCTTCTTGTGCGAATTGCCGTTGCCCGAACTGGCCGGCCAGGAAACAGCGCGCTTGGCCGCGCTGGAGCAGCGCATCGGCACTTTGCCGATCGAGGATGCACAGGCCGTGAAGGCCATTGAGCGCACCACCAACCACGATGTGAAGGCCGTTGAATACTGGATGAAGGACCAGTTGGAGGCCTTGGGCTTCGGCGAGTCGCGCGAGTTCGTCCACTTCGGGCTCACCTCGCAGGACATCAACAACACGGCGCTGCCCCTGCTGCTGAAGGACTTCATCGGCACCTATTACCTGCCGGCGATCACCGGTTTGCGCGATCGCCTGCACCAAATGGCGCGGCAGTGGGCGCACGTGCCCATGCTGGCACGCACGCACGGGCAGCCCGCATCACCCACGCGGTTGGGCAAGGAACTGGAGGTGTTCACCGAGCGGCTGGACGGGCAACTGGCCGCGCTGCGCGCCGTTCCCTTCAGCTGCAAATTCGGCGGCGCCACCGGCAATTTCAACGCGCACCTGGCCGCCTACCCCGAGCTGGACTGGCCCGCGCTGGCCGACCGCTTCACGCGTGAAAAACTGGGCCTGGCGCGGCAGCGCTTCACCACACAGATCGAGCACTACGATTCCATGGCCGCGTTGTTCGATGCGCTGCGGCGGATCAACGTGATCCTGATCGACCTGTGCCGCGACATTTGGCAATACATCAGCATGGACTGGTTCCGCCAACGCGTGAAGGAGGGCGAGGTGGGCTCCTCGGCCATGCCGCACAAGGTGAACCCCATCGACTTCGAGAATGCCGAGGGAAACCTGGGCATCGCCAATGCCCTGTTCAACCACCTGAGCGACAAATTGCCCGTAAGCCGCCTGCAGCGCGACCTTACCGACAGCACCGTAACGCGCAACATCGGGGTGCCCATGGCGCACACCGCCATAGCCATTGGGTCCGTGATGCAAGGACTGGACAAGCTGCTGCTGAACGAGGCGGCCATTGCGCGCGACCTGGACAGCCAGTGGGCCGTGGTGGCCGAAGGTATCCAGACCATTCTTCGCCGTGAAGGCTACCCGCACCCCTACGAACTGCTGAAGTCGCTCACGCGCGGCAAGGAGCGCGTGCAACAATCCGACATCGCGGCTTTCATCAATGCACTGGATGTGGGCGATCCGGTGAAGGAGCGTCTACGCGCCCTTACACCCTCCACGTACTTGGGCGTGGACCTGTTCGGCCAAGGGGCCGAATGATTCACTTGTTGCCGGCCAGCAGGCGTTGGTAGGCCACCAGGTCGGTACCGGGTATTTCTTGCAGGTCGAGCTGGCGCATGATGGTGATCACCTGCCCACGGTGGTAACTGGCGTGGTTGTAGCAATGCATCAGCAGCTGCCACCTCGGCTGGTGGTGCTGCTGCCCGTTGGCACGGGCATAGGTCACCTGGCCCAGCAACGCTGCATCATCCATCGCCTGCACTTGGTCGCGCAGGGCAACGCTCACTTTCAGCAGGCTGTCGATGTGGTCGCCCACTTCAAGGGCCGGCAGGCCGAAGATCCGTTGGTACCAAATGTTCCCGGAGTCCCGGATGTGGTCCAATGTCAAGCGCAACGAGGGGAAGCTGCTCTTCACGTGGATGTCCGGTACGTTCTCCTTTTCGCGCTGGATGCGTTCCACAATGCGGGTGTTCGCCCACAGGTCGTAGGCGGCATATTGGTCGATCGCGTTCTTCATCATGTAGGCAAAGGTGGATAACGGTGTTGAAAATAAGCACAGGCGCGGTCCCGGCCCCCCTGTCGCGCGTGTTACGTTCGCGGTTGTTGAACAACAGCGCCATGATCGGAACCATTTTCGGCAAGAAACGGATCAGCGAGGACAAATTCGCGAACGTGTTCGTGAACGCCGTCGTAGCCCTCACCGAACAAGGATTCCCCAACATCGTCTCGGAATTGGAGGAGGCCCCCGAATTCGTCACCCGGCCGGTTTTCGGCCCCGGCGACGATGAACTTTTCGCCTTGATCCTGTTCGCGGGCAACCTGATGGAGGCACCCAAGCATCTGCCCGCCGGGCAGGACCAGCGCTTGGCCCAGCATGCCTACTCCAAATTCGCGCCCTTGCAGGACATGTCCGCGGCGGAATTGGAAACGGAGACCATTGCCATGCAGCGCTTTATGGGCCGCATCAACCACCCCAGCAAGAACACCGTTTACGCCATGAGCAAGGCCGTATTCCACAAATACGACCTGTTCCGCTTCCAGGATGCCTATTTCCGTGAGCTGAGGTCACCCAATCCCATTGTGTTGGGCCGGGTGAACAAGATGATGCAGTACTGCCTTTGGGACTGGGCCGAGCTGCTGGACGAAATGAAGGTGACGGCGTAGTCCTATCCCATCGGATCATTGCAACAGGCCCTCTGCCACGGCCTGCTCCACAATGTGGCCGCCGATGGCCAGGCAGGCCGTGGCCGCAGGCGATGGCGCATTCAGCACATGGATGTGCCGGCCCTTGCGCTCGATGCGGAAATCGTCCACCATTTCACCATCGGTGCCCAGCAGCATGGCGCGCACTCCGGCACGGCCCGGCCGTATATCGTCCATTTGCAATGATGGCACCAAGCGGCGCAGCGTTTTCAGGAAAAGCTTTTTGCTGAAGGCCCGGCGGTATTCGTTGATCCCGTAGGCCATGTTCGCGAAGAACAACTTCCAGGTGCCGCCGTAGGTAAGGGCATCCCATGTGTCGCGCACGCTGAAGTCGGTTTTGCCATACCCCTCGCGCTTGAAGGTGAACACGGCATTGGGCCCGCATTCGGTGCTGCCATCGGTCATGCGCGTGAAATGCACGCCCAGAAAGGGGAAGCGGGGGTCGGGCACGGGGTAGATCAGGTTTTTCACTTTGTGCGCGCCTTTTTCGGTAAGCTCGTAATAATCGCCGCGGAAGCCCACGACCTGCTCCTTCACCTCCACCCCGTCGGCGCGTGCCATGCGATCGCTTTGCAGGCCTGCGCAAAAGATCACGCAACGGGCCTGGTACCGCCCGTTGGCCGTTTCCACCTCGCTGAATTCACCGGCCTGGCCGGTGGCAATAACGCGCTCGCCGGTGTGCACCTCGGTGGCCGGATTGATGCGCATGGCCAGTTGCACCATTTTGTTCGTGGCGCCCCTGAAATCGATGATGCCCGTGCAACCCACCCAAAGCCCGGCGATGCCACGGCAGAAGGGCTCTATTTCCTGGATCTCGCGCGCATCGATGCGGCGCAGGTCCTCGATGCCGTTGGCGATCCCGCGCTGGTGTATTTTTTCCAGCCGCGGCAATTCCTCGGGCGAGGTGGCCACGATGATCTTGCCGCATACGTCGTGCTTCACGCCGTGCTCCTGGGCAAAGGCCACCAGCTCGCGGCGGCCCTGGGCGCAGGTCAGCGCCTTCTTGCTGCCGGGCACGTAATAGATGCCGCTGTGGATCACCCCGCTGTTGTGCCCGGTTTGGTGATCGCTGAGCAGGGGCTCTTTTTCAAGCAGCAACAAGCGTTTGTCGGGGAAGCGCTGCTGAAGCTTGTACAGTGTTGCGGCGCCCACTATGCCCCCGCCCACGATCACGGCGTCCCATGGCCGGGTATTGGCTGTTGTTTCCATTGGCGGGCCGAAATTACTCGTGGGCAACGGCAGGTGCTATGCGCTCCGACCGCGGCACCCGGAGCAGCAACAACGCCCCGGCCACGAAGAAGGTGCCGATGGCGATGATGGTGTTGCGGATGTCCCCGGTCATTTGGTTCACCACACCGAAGGCCAGCGTGCCCAGCACCGTGGCGAGGTAGAAGGAAACATCGTAGAACGAGAAGTAGGAAGCGTGGTCCGCGGTGGCCGGCAACAACTTGGCATAGGTGCTGCGCGAGAGGGCCTGTGTACCCCCCATTACCAGCCCAACACAGGCGGCCAATAGGTAGAATGCATTCACCGATGAGATCTGCCAAGCCGCCACGCAAATGCTGCTCCACGCGGCCAAGCCGATGATCATGGCGGCAATGTTGCCGAAACGGCGGCTCAAGCGCACGAACAGCATGGCACCCACGGCCGCTACCAATTGGATCACCAGGATGCTGATGATCAATTCGGCATCACTGATCGCAGCGCCGCCGGGTTGCTTGATCTCCTGCTTGGCATAGGTAACGGCCAGGTACATCACCGTTTGTATGCCCATGTTGAACATGAAAAAGGCCGGCAGGAAACGGCGCAGGCGTACAATGCCCAGCATTTCGCGCCATACGCGCCGCAACTCGCGGTAGCCCACGGTAAGGGGATCGGCCTTGGCCTCCTTGGGCACCTTGGTGTTGGGCAGGCTGCGGAAAGTGACCTGCGCCCAACCCGCCCACCAAATGCCAACCGACAGGAAACTGAGACGCGCCGGCAGTCCTTTTTCATCCGGTATGCCGAACCAATGCGGCTGCATCACCATGAGCAGGTTGATCACCAGCAGGATCACGCTGCCGATGTAGCCCAAGGCGTAACCTTTCGCGCTCACGCGAT
>JBIQMI010000005.1:0-30217 GCA_044463585.1 Cryomorphaceae bacterium | reverse complement strand
GACGTCGCCGTCCGAAACATTCCCTTCGCGCGTGCGGTGGTCACTCAGGAAAATGCCGGTGAACGCGGAGGTGGTGGTGACGCTGTTCTGTTTTTGGATGCCGCGCATTTGCATGCAAAGGTGGGAGGCTTCGATCACCACGGCCACGCCAAGGGGTTTCAAGGTTTCCTGTATGCAGTCGCGGATCTCATTGGTCAGCCGTTCCTGTACCTGCAAACGCCGTGCAAAGGCATCCACCACGCGCGGGACCTTGCTCAACCCGACAATTTGTCCGTCCGGGATGTATGCCACATGGGCTTTTCCGAAGAAGGGCAGCATGTGGTGCTCGCACAGGCTGTACACCTCAATGTCCTTCACCAGCACCATTTGGCTGTAATCCTCGCGGAACATCGCGCTGCGCAGGATGGCCGCGGGGTCCACCTCGTAGCCATGGGTGAGGTACTGGATGCTTTTGGCCACGCGCTCCGGTGTTTTCAGCAGCCCTTCGCGCTTGGGGTCCTCCCCTATTCCCTTCAGCACTTCCAAGTAATGGCCACTGATGCGCTCGATGGCGGCGGGGTCGAACTTGTCGATCCGGCGGTAACCGTCCATGGGTGCTTGGATGTCCATGTTGTTCTCCACCCTGATCGTGCGGTTCGGTTCGGTCTTCTCACTCATGCTATTCCCCGTAATATTCAACGCTGTTGTTCTCTGTTTCCTGCAGCTTCACGCAGTGCAGCGTTCCCCCGATGCGGCGCACGGGTGCTTCGAGCTGCCGCCAGATGGCCACGGCCAAATTTTCGGTGGTGCTGTTCAGCCCTTCCATGAAGGGCACATCGAGGTCGAGGTTCTTGTGGTCCACCAGGTCGATCACATGTTCGTGCATCACCTTGCCCAGGTCCGAGAGGTTGATCACGAAGCCGGTCTCGCGGTCCGTTTCGCCCTTCACCGTCACCCACAGCTCGTAGTTGTGCCCGTGCCAGTTGGGGTTTGCGCACTTGCCGAAGGTGGCCAGGTTGCGCTCGGCGCTCCATTCAGGCCTGCCCAACCGGTGGGCTGCGCTGAAGCGCTCGCGGCGCGTGATGTGTACAATGGGCATGCCGTTTAATGTGATGCGCAAAGGTAAGCCGGGTTACATGGCGGCTTTGTGGGCGGCGGCACCCTGCGGGCTTGCTTCGTTGGTTTTGAACCACGGATACGGATAACAGCCTCCGATGGGATGCGACGCCCTGCGGGCTTACCCGTTGGTTTTATAACCACGGATCCGCACGGATGCACACGGATTGCGATGTGTGCAACTGTCACCCACCTGCTGCGACCCCGCCGGGGTCGAACTGTCGCCGGTTGCGATTTCTCTCCATGCTGTTACCCCGCCGGGGTCAAACACTACCGAAAAGGATCCGTGTTATTCCGTGGTTCTCAACTCCTACCATCCGTGGTTCTCTTCCCCTGTCATCCGTGGTTCCAACCCCGCTCTGCAGGCGCGCCAATAGCCCATGCCGCAGGTGCTTACCTTCGCGCGTTCCTACCATAAGCACCCATGCTGGAGACCGCCTACCTGCGCAGCAAACCCGAAGAAGCCCGCGCCCGCCTGGGCAAGCGGAACGTGGACGCCACCGCCCTGCTGGCCAAGGCCGATGAATTGGACGAGCACCGCCGCAGCAACCAGAACACGCTGGATGCCAAGTTGGCCGAAATGAACAACCTCGCCCGCTCCATCGGCGAATTGCTGAAGGCCGGGAAAAAGAGCGAGGCCGAGGAGGCCAAAGGACGCACCACCGCCCTCAAGCAGGAGATCGCCGAACTGAAGGAAGCCTTGGTGGACGCGGAGCGCGCCTTGAACGAGCACCTTTGGACCATCCCCAACACGCCGCAGGACCGGGTGCCGGCGGGCAAAAGCGCCGAGGACAACGTGGTGGTGCACGAGCACGGCACCAAGCCCGAACTGCCGGAAGGCGCAAAGCCGCACTGGGAGCTGGCCACGGAATACGGCCTGTTCAGCCTTGAACTGGGCGTGAAGCTCACCGGGGCGGGCTTCCCCGTGTATACCGGCCAAGGCGCCAAGTTGGAGCGCGCGCTCATCAGCTTCTTCCTGGACCGCGCCACCGAAGCGGGCTATACGGAGGTGATCCCGCCCCTGTTGGTGAATGCCGATTCAGCCTACGCCACCGGCCAATTGCCCGATAAGGAAGGCCAGATGTACCACGCCACGGCCGATGACCTGTACCTGATCCCCACGGCCGAAGTGCCGATCACCAACCTGTTCCGCGACGAGATCCTGGAGGCCGCCCAGCTGCCGGTAAAGCGCGTGGGCTATACGCCCTGCTTCCGCCGCGAGGCCGGCAGCTACGGCAAGGACGTGCGCGGCCTGAACCGCGTGCACCAGTTCGACAAGGTGGAGATCGTGCGGATCGAAAGGCCGGCCGACAGCAACGCCGCGCTGGAGGAAATGGTGCTGCACGTGCGCGGCCTGCTCGAGGCGTTGGAACTACCGTACCGCCAATTGCTCCTCTGCGGCGGCGATATGGGCTTCACCAGCGCCATCACCTACGACATGGAAGTGTGGTCGGCCGCCCAGCAGCGCTGGCTGGAAGTAAGCTCCATCAGCAACTTCGAGACCTACCAGAGCAACCGCCTGAAGCTGCGCTACCGCGGTGAGGACAAGAAGCCGCACCTGGCCCACACGCTCAACGGCAGTGCCCTGGCCTTGGCGCGGATCGTGGCGGCGCTGCTGGAGAACAACCAAACGCCCGGGGGCATCCGCATACCGGCGGCCCTGCAGCCCTACACGGGCTTCAGGCTTATCGGCAAGGGATGATGCGCAGGACCGCAGCTGCCTGGTTCGCTTTGGCGGGCTGCACCCTTGCGGCCTCGTGCACGCGTCCGGCCAGTGCGCCGGAAATGGAGGCCGTGGAAACATTGATCCAGCAGAACATGGCCATGGCCAGCGAACTGCGCGGGCAGGATACCACGGCGCTGCGCCACATGGCCACGCTGTTCGCCACCGAGCAGCCCGCCATCGAGCTGCGCTTCCGCGACACGTTGCGGCCGCGCGAGGCCGAAGTGCTGGGCAACTACCACCGCGCCATGGCCGGCCGCTTGCCGGAACTGCTGGCCCAGCGCGCCCTCCAACGCGCCCAGCTCGACAGTGCCGCCATCCGCCTGCGCAACCTGCGGCACGACATGGAACAGGGTTTGCTGGCACGGGGCCGCCGCGAGGAGGCCCTGCGCATCGAAACCCAGTGGAGCAACATCCTCCGCGCACGCATGGACACACTGAACGCCCGTTCGCAGGCGTTGGTGGAAGAGCGAAGAACCTACCGCGCCGCCATCGATTCACTCCTTCACCCATGATCCAGGCCCGCACCACCCGCTTCCGCCTACTGGCACTGCTGCCCGTCCTGTTGTGGGGGCTGCTGGCCACCGCCCAGCCCGGCACCGACGAGCAGTTGGCCGCCGAGTACATGCGGCAGGGCGATTTCGAAAAAGCGGTGCTCTACTACGAAAAGCTTTACGGCCGCCAGCCCAACAACCTTTACTACGAGCAATTGCTGAAGGCCTACATGGAGCTGAAGGAATACGGCCGGGCCGAAAAACTGGCCAAGGACCGCATGCAGCGCCAAGGCGGCGACCCCGCCTATTTGGTGGACATGGGCATGGTGCTGAAGGCGCAGGGCGATACGGCCAAGGCCGGGCAGCAATTCGACAAGGCGCTGAAGGCCCTGCGCGCCGACCAAGGGTCCATACGCAACCTGGCCAACGCTTTCACCCGCAACAACGAGGTGGACCGCGCGCTGCAGACCTATGAAAAAGGCCGGAAACTGCTGAAGAGCAGCACCGACTTCTTCTACGAAACCGCCAACCTGCGCGCCTCCAAGGGCGATGTGCCCGGCATGGTGGGCGATTACCTCGACCTGCTGCAGGGCAATCCGGGCTACCTGCAGGCCGTGCAGAATGGTCTGGGCCGTTTCATCGACTTCACCGCCAAGGACGATCGCAGCGACCTGTTGCGCACCGAGCTGCTGAAGCGCATGCAGAAGCAATCGGACAACACGCTGTACCCGGAAATGCTCATCTGGCTGTTCATCCAGCAAAAGGACCTCAACAGCGCATTCGTGCAAAGCCGTGCCATGGACAAGCGCTTCAACGAGGGCGGGCAGCGGTTGATGGCCCTGGGCGACATAGCGGTGAACAACCAGGATTGGGGGGCCGCGGCGAAAAGCTACGAATACGTGGTGGGCCTTGGCGCCGACCGGCCGTGGTACAGCGCGGCGAAGGCGGGCCTGGTGCGCGCCATGGACGCGCAGGTGAAAGGCCGCTCGAACCCCTCGCCCGAAGAACTGGCCCGCCTGCGCCAGCTCTACGAGAGCACCCTGGAGGAACTGGGCCGTTCGCCCGCACATGTAAAGTTGCTCAGCGGCCTGGCGGAATTGAGGGCCTACTACCTCAACGATGCACCAGGGGCCATCGCCTTGCTGCAGGAGGCCATAAAAATGCCGGGCCTGGGCCGCAATGAACAGGCCCAATTGAAACTGCAGCTCGGCGACATACACGTGCTGCAGGGCGACATTTGGGAAGCCTCGCTGCTCTATTCGCAGGTGGACCTCGACTTCAAGCAGGACGTGCTGGGCCATGAGGCCCGCATGCGCAACGCACAGGTGAGCTTCTACGCCGGCGATTTCCTGTGGGCGAAGGCCCAATTGGACGTGCTGAAGGCCAGCACCAGCAAGCTGATCGCCAACGATGCCATGGAACTTTCGCTGCTGATCACCGACAACCTGGGCATGGACACCGTGAACGAGGCCCTGGGCCTGTATGCCAACAGCCAACTGCTCGCCGCCCAGCACCGCTACCCCGAGGCCGTGGCCCTGCTGGACACCATCACCGCGCGCTTCCCGCTCTCCGGCCTGGCCGACGATGTGCTCTACGCGCGCTACCGCATCGCCTTCGCGCAGCACGATCATGCGCGTGCCGCCACCTACCTCGAAAAGGTGGTGGAACTGCACCCGAACGAGATCCTGGTGGACAACGCCATGTTCGACCTGGGCAAGCTTTACGAGAACCAACTGAACAACAAGGAGCAGGCGATGAAGTGGTACGAAAAACTCCTCTTCGAGCAGCCAGGCAGCATTTATGTGGCCGAGGCGCGCGACCGTTACCGCCGCCTGCGCGGCGACCACGACAACCTGCAAACGCCCGAGCAGCGCTTCCTGCTGGGCCCTACCCCATGATCATTTACAACGTTACCGTGAACGTGGACAGCGAAGTGCACGAGATGTGGCTCGCCTGGATGCGCAACACCCACCTGCCGGAAGTGATGGCCACCGGCCACTTCACCGATGCGCGCATCTGCCGGGTGCTCAGCGAAGGCGATTCCGGGGTGACCTACGCCGTGCAGTACACGCTGGAGAACATGCAGGAGTACGAGCAGTACCTGGCGCGCCACGCCGCCCGCCTGCAGGCCGAATCCGAGAAATACTACGGTGTGAAGGCCGTGGCCTTCCGCACCCTGCTGGAGGTGATCCATACCGCATGAACCCGGTAAGGGCGAAGAAGCACCTGGGCCAGCATTTCCTGAAGGAGGACGATATAGCCCAACGGATCGCGGAAAGCCTCACCGGCTTCGGCGGGTACGGCCACGTGCTGGAAGTGGGCCCCGGCTCGGGAGCCCTCACCAAGCACTTGGTGCACCAACAGGGGTTCGAACTGACCTGCATCGAGCTCGACGATGAATCGGTGGCCTACCTGGCCCAGGCATACCCTGATCTGCGCGTGGTGCACGGCGACCTGCTCCACATGCCGCTGTCCGCCATCACCACGGGCCCATTGGCCTTCATCGGCAACTTCCCCTACAACATCAGCACGCAGATCATCTTCAAGGTGTTGGAGAACCGCGACCAGGTGCCGGAAGTGGTGGGCATGTTCCAGAAGGAAGTGGCCGACCGCTTTGCCGCGGGGCCCGGCAGCCGCACGTACGGCATCACCAGCGTGCTGGCGCAGCTTTGGTACAACATCGAAACGCTTTTCAATGTGGAACCGGAGGCCTTCCATCCCCCGCCCAAGGTGCGCAGCGCCGTGATCCGCATGCAGCGCAACGGGCGGAGCTCGCTGCCAGTGGAAGAGAAACTGCTGACCGCCTTGGTGAAAAACGCTTTCGGCCAGCGGCGCAAAACACTGCACAACGCACTGAAGGGCTTCGCCCCCATGGGCGGCCAGGTGCCGGAGGAGTTCGCCCGTAAACGCGCCGAGCAGCTTTCCGTGGAGGATTTCATCCGGCTCGCCCAGGCCTGCAAAGCGCTGTAGCCCGGGGGCCGGGGTCTGCTTCGCCCGCACTGGGTCATCCGACGCAGGGCCACGCTCTCCGGTCCGGGAAGGGTCGCGTCCTTCCGTACAGGGTCACCCAAAGATTGGCCACACAATTTCGTCGTCCGTACAGGGTCACCTGAAAGGAACCCTGCACCACCGAACCCCTGCCCCACCGGCGATCGGCTCAACCTTTTCCACAGTGGCCTTAGCTTCGCGGGCCGTTATTCCCCTTGGGCCTTTCCCGCACAAGCCGCAGCCATGACCTTCACCCTCAGCCGAGCCAACCTGGAGCGGATCCAGGAGCACATCGCGCAGCAGCGCGATACCGAGCTGTTAGAGGCCGTGAACGACCTGCACCCGGCCGACATCGCGGAAATACTGGAGGAACTCAACCTCAAGGAATCGCAATACCTCTTCGAGCGCCTGGAGCCATCCTTGGCCGCCGAGGTGGTGCTGGAAGTGCCCGAGGACCGGCGCGACAAGCTGCTGGGCAACTACACCGGCAAGGAGATCGCCGAGGAGCTGATCGAGCACATCGACTCCGACGATGCCGCCGACGTGATCGCGGAGCTGCCCGAGGAAAGGCGCCAGGAAGTGCTCGACAACATCGAGGACGAGGAGCACAGAAGGGAGATCAGCGAGCTGCTCACCTACGACGAGCACACCGCCGGCAGCTTGATGGCCAAGGAGCTGGTGAAGGTGCACCAGGACAGCAGCATGCTGGAGTGCGTTCGGCAATTGCGCACACATGCCGACCATGTGGATGACGTGTACGTGATCCTGGTGGTGGACGACCATGATCGCCTGGTGGGTTCCATCCCCATCAAGGCCCTGCTCACCACCTCGCTGCGCACACCGGTGCGCGATGTGTACGACCCCGACGTGATCAGCATCCGCGCCCACGAGGACGTGGAGGAGGCCAGCCGGATCATGGAGAAATATGACCTGGTGATCCTGCCCGTGGTGGACGATCGCGGTCGCTTGCTGGGCCGCATCACCATCGACGACGTGGTGGACGCGATCCGCGAAGAGGAGACCGAGGACACCCACCGCATGGGCGGTATGGAGGCGCTGGAATACTCCTACAGCAGCAGCAAGCTGTGGGACATGGTGAAGAAGCGGATCGGCTGGCTGGTGATCCTGTTCATCGGCGAAAGTTTCACCGCCACGGCCATGGGCTTCTACATGGGTGAGATCGAAAAAGCCGTGGTGCTGGCGCTCTTCGTTCCACTGATCATCTCCAGCGGCGGCAACACCGGGTCGCAGGCCAGCACGCTGATCATCCGCGCCTTGGCCTTGGGCGATATCACCGTGCGCGAATGGTGGCGCATCTTCAAGCGCGAGCTTAGCGTGGGCATCATCCTGGGCCTCATTCTTGCCATTGTGGGTTTCACGCGCGTGGCCATCTGGAGCCAGTTCGTTACCCTTTACGGGCCGCATTGGCTGCTGGTGGGCACCGTGGTGGCCCTTGCCCTGGTGGGCGTGGTGGTATGGGGCAACCTGGTGGGCTCGCTGTTCCCGCTGCTGCTGAAGCGGCTCGGCATGGACCCCGCCTCGGCCTCCGCGCCGTTCGTGGCCACGCTGGTGGACGTGACCGGCCTGGTGATCTACTTCTCCATCGCCTCCATGTTCCTGCGCCAGATCATAGCATGAAGATCAACTTCATCGATACCGTGCACCCCGTGCTCAGCACGCGGCTCACGGTGGCGGGCCATACCTGCGAGGAGCTGGACGAATACAGCGGCAGCGAACTGCTGTCCCAGCTCAAGGACTCCGAGGGACTGGTGGTGCGCAGCCGCCTGATGATCGACGCCGCCCTGTTGGCGCACATGCCCAAGCTGCGCTTCATCGCGCGCTGCGGGGCAGGCATGGAGAACATCGACCAGGCCGCGTGCGCCGAAAAGGGCATTGCGCTGTACAATTCGCCCGAAGGCAACCGCGATTCCGTGGCCGAGCACGCCGTGGGCATGCTGTTGGCGCTGATGAACAAGCTGCCCAAGGCCGATCATGAGGTGCGCCACGGCATTTGGGACCGCGTGTCCAATTCGGGCAACGAGCTGCAGGGCAGCACGGTGGGCATCATTGGCTTTGGCCACATGGGCGCCGCATTCGCGCAGCGGCTCAACGGCTTCGGCGTGAAGGTGGTGGCCCACGACAAGTACCGCACGGGCTTCGCGAACAGCACGGTGGAGGAAGTGGCGCAGGAGGAATTGCAGGAGCGCAGCGATGTGATCAGTCTGCACCTGCCCCTCACCGCGGAAACGGCCCACTATGCCGACCGCCGCTTCTTCGACCGTTGCGGAAAGCCCTGCTGGTTCATCAACACCGCCCGCGGGCCCATCGTGGACACCGCCGCGTTGCTGGACGCCATCGACGCGGGCAAGGTGCGCGGCGCATGCCTCGATGTGCTCGAATTCGAGGAGCGCTCGCTGGCCGGGTTGCGCACCGTGGAGGACAACGCCACCTTGCAACGCCTCTATGCGAATGACAAAGTGCTGCTCAGCCCGCACGTGGCCGGCATCACCGCTGAAAGCTATTTCAAGCTCGCCAACGTACTTGCGGACAAGATCCTGCGCGACATTGCAGCCGGAAAATTCGCGTGAGCCGCATTTTTGGGCTGGGCCACAAGCACGTCGCCAGCTGCTTTCCCCGGTCAGCGGTTCCTACAATGCACCACCGCCCTTCCACCCAAATACACGGCCACCGCGGCTGCGATACCGGCGTACCGCCGAATACCGTCCCTGCTTTTTTGAAGGCGGCCGGCATGGGCTGCCATTGGCTGGAGATGGATGTTGTGGTAACGGGCGATGGCCACGTGCTGGTGAGCCATGAACCTTGGATCGACCACGCCACCTGCGTTGGCCCCGAAGGGCGGCCATTGACCGCGCAGGAAGGACGCTCGCTGAACCTGTACCGCATGCCGTTGCAGGAAATACAACGCTACCACACCCTGCCCCCCAACGGCCCGCACGCGCCCACGGCACCCAAGCCCCTGCTCGCCGAGGTGGTGGCCGCGGTGGACCAGCTCGCTCGCGCGGAAGGCATTCCGCCGGTACGGTTCAACATTGAGATCAAGAGCGACCCCGCCTTGTACGGCAGTTTCCAGCCTTTGCCTGGGGCACTGGCCCGGCGTGTGCTTCAGGAGATCCGGGCGCTGTCCATCGACCACCGATGCTTGGTCCAATGCTTCGACCCGGCGGTATTGCAAGCCATGCACGGCCTAGCACCGGCAATTCCATCGGCCATGCTGGTGGAGCAACCGTTCAATGTGGAGGATGGCCTGCAGGTCCTCGGTTTCAAGCCGGCCTACTGCAGCCCGGCCTTCCACCTTGTGGACCAAAAGCTGGTGGATGAGCTGCGCGAAAACGGCATCGGTCTGCTGACATGGACAGTGAACGCCGGGCAGGACATGGAGCGGATGATCCGGCTGGGCGTGGACGGGCTGATCACCGACCGCCCCGCGGAGGCCATGGCTTTGCTGGCACAGCTTCAGTGAAGGCGCCCTCCTTCCAACAGGTCCACCACGCCTGCATCAAGTTCATCCAGGTCCTTGTTCCATTGCACTTGGTCGTCGGCTGCGTTCGGCGCCTTCAACCGGGCGATCAACGGCGCGAACCGCTCTGCGTTGAAGCTGAGGAGCTGCGGCTTGAGCGAGGCTACCACGCGCACGATCTTCGCGGTGTCGCCGCGTTGCCGCGCCTCGCGCAAGGTGGCCAGCCGCTCCGGCGCACCCTTGCCGAACATTCCGGCCACCACCGGTTTCATCGCTTCATCCACCGCGTGCGCGGCCGTGGCTTGTGTGGCCTTCACGGGTGGTTTGGCCTCTGCCGGCGGGCGCTTTTTCAGGGCGAGCAATTCGGTGCGGAGCGAATCGATGGTGGCCTGCATGCGCGTTGTGGCGCGCCCGGCCCGGTAAAACAGGCCCAGCACCAAGGCAAGGCCCAGCAAGAGCAATGCGCCGGAGATGTACGCCCAAGTGTGCACCTTTTCCTGCAGTTCGGCGATCGCCCGCGCCATGCCCAATTCACGCGCGTGCCCTTGTGCCAGCAGGCTATCGCGCTCGGCCAATTGCGCCTGCACCAAGGCATCCTGCGCCTCCAATTCATCCCATTCACGCTGGCGGTCCAAGGAATCGCTTTTGAGCTGCGCGGTGTAGGCCGCGGCATATTGGCCCAATGCAGCGGATCGCGCCGCCAACAACCGGTGGGCCATGGCGCCAAGGTCCGGGCGCTTCAGGCTGTCCGCGAACAGGGCCGCCTGCTGCAGCAGCAGCACGCTCTCGCGCCCCGGTGCCAATTGCCCCAATTCCACTCGGGCATCGAAACGGTCCGCCAAAGTCCCCCCGGAATCTGCCACCGATAAACGCTGTCGCGCATGTTGCAACGCCAAGCGCAGGCTGTCCTTGGCGTTGGCCGGCACTTGCGCCTGCGTGACCGCTGCTATCAGCAAACCGGCCACCAGCGCGGCCATCGGCCTTGCCCAGGGTGAACGCTTGGTGGGGAATGGCTTCATCTCGGGATCTATTTCACCACAAATCTGGCCGTATTGCGCGAGCGTTGCTCCACCAGCGGCTCCCTTCCTTTCAACAGCGCCTCCAGCAAAGGTTCGTCATAATGGCGCACGGTCACCAGTTCGCAGCCTTCGTTGTAACGCACTTCATAAAAGCGCTGCAGTTCCGTGATCAACGTCCGGCTGCGCGGCGTGTCATCCACCACCACGCTGAAGGCCAGGGCGCTGTTCTGCATCAGGTCGATGCGCACGCCGGCCCCTGCGAACAGCCCGAAGATGTGGTGCAGGTTGCCCTCCACCACGAAACTGAGGTCGCGCGGCGTAATGCTGATGAGCAGTTGCCCGGGCTTCACGATGAAGGAGGGCACCGCCGTGGCGGCCTCGCGGCCATCAATGGTGGTGCCGGGCAGGTCGGGCTCCTGGAATGAGCGCACGTAGAGCGGAATGCTTTTCTGCTGCAAGGGCTGCAGCGTGCGCGGGTGGATCACGCTGGCGCCGAAGTAGCTGAGCTCAATGGCCTCGCGGTAGCTGATGTGCTCCAACAGGCGCGTGTCGGGGAAGCGGTTGGGATCGGCATTGAACATGCCGCGCACATCCTTCCAGATCGTTACGCCCGCGGCATCGAGCAGGTAGGCAAAAATAGCGGCGGAGAAATCGGATCCTTCCCGGCCCAAGGTGGTGTTGCGGCCATCGGCGCTGCGGCCGATGAAGCCCTGTGTGACCACGCGCGCCGGCCCTTCGGCCAGCATCGGTGCCAGGTACGTCGCACAGGCCTGCTTGCTGCGCTCCCAGTCCACCCGCGCCGCGCGGAACAGCGAATCGGTGGTGATCACTTGGCGCGCATCGGCCCATTGGGCGGGCAGCCCGGCCGCATTCAGGTGGGCGGCCACGATCAACGTGCTCCAGATCTCGCCGAACGAAACGATGTGGTCGTAATCCTGGTCAGCTGGCGCTTCCACGGGTTTGGCCACATAGGCGCGCAGCTCCGCGAATGATGCCTGCAAGGCACGTGCGGCGTCGTCATCAGCGGGCGCCGTTTCGTTGAGCGCCAGAAAATGCATGTCCTGCAAGGCGATGATCACCGCTTGCGGGTTTCCGCCTTCGCGGTAGGTGCGCACCACCTCTTCCAGCGCGTTGGTGGTCTTGCCCATGGCGCTCACCACCACCACCACCTCGTCGCTCCTGTACCGGCCCAGCACGGCGGCCACATTGCGCACTCCCTGCGCGTCCTTCACGCTCGCCCCCCCGAATTTGAAGATCTTCATCTATCCCCCCGGCTTTTTTGAAAGCGCGCTAAACTACCGAAGCGCAGGCCATTCGCGGACAGTTCCGATTTCCCATCCGGCCCTCACCGGCCCACCAAGTCGCGCATTTGCCGGGGCGAAAGGTCGCCGTTGAGCCAACCAGCGGTTACCTCCGCGCCCAGCTTCTCATAAAAGCGGATCGCATCCCGGTTCCAGTCGAGCACCTGCCAGCGCATCCAGCCGTAGCCCTTCTGCACACCGTGCTCCACGCACCGCCGGAACAGCTTCTCGCCGATCCCCTGCCCTCGCGCTTCCGCGGTCACCACAATGTCCTCCAGGTAAAGGCTTCGCCCCTTCCATGTGGAATAGCGCTCGAAGCAAATGGCCATGCCGAGAAGGGGACGGGAAGGAGATGAGTGTGATGTAGGAGAGGGAAGGGAGGAAAGGGAGGCATCCCACTCAGCCACCCACCCGAACCAAACAGGATTGGGCCCGAACCCCGCATCCAGCATGCCCTCAATGGTTTCGGTCACCGCTTCAGGCTCGCGCTCAAAAGTGGCCAGCTCCTTCACCAGGTCCAGCATCCGGGGCACATCGTGCGGCAACGCTTCGCGGATGATCACCTCCATGGCCCAAAGATGCGGCGGGGCCGATATTTGCAGCTGGAACCGCCAAACAAGCCTTTCCTGTACCATGGCCAACATCACCACCCTTTCGGAATTCATCATTGAGCGCGAAAAGGATTTCCCCTACGCCACCGGCGACCTTTCGCAACTGCTCACCTCCATTCGCCTTGCGGCCAAACTGGTGAACCGCGAAGTGAACAAGGCGGGTTTGGTGAATGAGATCCTCGGCGAGACCGACCAGCACAGCGTGAACGTGCAGGGCGAGCGCCAGCAGAAGCTGGACGTATACGCCAACGAGCGCTTCATAAACGCCATGCGCAACCAGGGCGCGGTATGCGCCGTGGCCAGCGAGGAGGAGGACGAGCACATCGTGTTCAACAACCCCATTTCGGCCAGTGGCAAGTACGTGGTGGCCATCGACCCGCTGGACGGTTCCAGCAACATCGATGTGAACGTGAGCATCGGCACCATCTTCAGCATTTACCGCCGACTTGATCCCGATCAGGTAACGGTGGCCGATTTCCTCCAGCCCGGCAACCAGCAAGTGGCGGCGGGCTATGTGGTGTACGGCAGCAGCACCATGCTGGTGTACACCACGGGCAACGGGGTGAACGGATTCACGCTGGACCCCAGCATTGGCGTGTTCTGCCTGAGCCACCCCAACATGCAGGTGCCCGCCGACGGCAGCATCTACTCGGTGAACGAGGGCAACTATTTCGATTTTCCGGAAAACGTGCGCCAGTACATCGACGGGTGCAAGCGGAAAAAATACAGTGCCCGCTACATCGGCAGCCTGGTTGCGGACTTCCACCGCAACTTGCTGAAGGGCGGTATCTACATGTACCCCGGCACCACGGAAAAGCCGAGCGGCAAACTGCGTTTGGTGTACGAGGGAAACCCTTTGGCCATGATCATCGAACAGGCCGGCGGCACCGCCACCGATGGCAACCAGCGCATCCTCGACATCCAACCGGAAAAGCTGCACCAGCGCACCCCGCTGTTCATCGGCAGCCCGGCCATGGTGGAGGAGGTGATGAAGGCGTAGCGTTGTAGCGTCGTCCCTCCACAGCCAACGCCTAAAGGCAGCAATGCGGCCCAGAAAAGCCGATCTTTCCGTGGCTTAACTTTGTGGGAAAGGCATCCTCATGGAGAAGCAGGCTAAAAGGAAGACGAAGCAGAAACTGGTCGTGCGCAAGAGCACGCCCAAGGTGCCTAAGCGGAAGCTCCCGGATGTAAGGCGATTCGCCGGTACCGTTCCGGGTATGGATGAATGGGCCTTGGAAGAGGTTCGAAAAATGCGCGATGAGTGGTGAGCGCTTACTTGTGGACACAAACGTGCTCATCCGCATGTTCGCAAGCCACAAGGGATCGTAGATCTTCTTGAAGGATCGGATATCCATCTTTCCTTCATCACCGAGATCGAACTACTGGCCACAACCCGCATCACGCCCTCACAATCAAAAAGCATCCGTGCTTTTCTTGACCAGTGCCGGATCATTGGGGCCGAAGTCGAGATACGCAGGTATGCCATCGATTTCCGTAAGAGCTCGGGACTAAAGCTGCCCGATTGCATCATTGCTGCCACCGCAGCGTATCCGAACATGCCGCTTATCACTGGCGATCACCAATTCGCTCGATCAGATAAAGAAATCGCGCTTTTTCGGGTGTAGCCCAGCCAATGTGAACATCGGCCCCCTGCCTCCATTCTCACGCTTGATCGTGCACTGGAACGGTCGGGTCCAACAGGATTCATTTAGTGGTCATCGCGCCAAGTCCTCATTTCTTCCAAGGTCACGTTCGCGAATGCAGGAACCGTTCCCGCATATTTCTTGGCATCGTACGGCTTCACGTACGGGACTGCCTTTTCCCTGCGCACGGGTTTTTCCGCTTTGTTGTCCTCGGCCTGGTGGTTCCATTCGCCATGTACCGAAGATAAGGCGGGCTACTCCACCACCATCCGCGCCAACAGCGCCCGCACCCGGATCTTGTCCACGGTGCCGGCAACACGGTATTCGGTGCGTGCCGTGAAGTTGATGACCAGGTCCAGGTCGTCCGTTATGCCGATTGTGGAGGGCCTGCCACCGCTCCACGCCATGGCAAGTTTGTAGAGCCCGGGCAATGCGCGGAAAATATGCCGCTGCGGCACGTAGCTCGCCATGGCATCCCGTGCAGTGGCCATGCGATCCCCTTTCACCGCGGTGTAGGGGGCACGGTTGCGGTGGAGCTGCCACGCCATGGCATTGGCCGATGCCGAGGTGTAGGCGCCTGGCGGCAGCTGCTTGAACACATGCAGGCTGTCTATGCGCTGTGCACGCGCGCAAAGGCTGAACACCAGGCAGGGCAAGAGCAGCAGGCGCAACATGAAGGTGCGAAGCTACTTCGGGGCTACCGCAACTCCGCCCGCGGGCTATGGGCCGCATTGGCTTTCCCCCTCCCGCTCATTCCCATTCTTCCCTCGCCCCGACCACCGGTTGCCCGTATCCGCCGGGCTTCGGGTGGGCACAATGGCTCCGGCGCACTCGGGGCCGTACTGGCCGGGATCATCGGGGCCAGGTTCGCGGAGCGCGCAACCAGGAGCTGCCTCGCCGTGCACCAGGGTGAACCATATTTGCCTTCCATGAGAAACCTGTCCACCCTGCTTGCCTTGGCGTGCACCATCGCCACGCAGGCCCAATGGGAGCTGCTCACCCCGATCAAGAACACCAGCGAGTACGAAGCGATCGTGATGGTGAACGCGCAGGTGGGCTATGCCGCCGACCGCCCCACGGGCACCATCCTCGCCACCGAGGACGGCGGCAACACGTGGGTACGCCGCCAGCACCTGCTTAGCAACAATCCGCTGGCGATACACATGATGGACGAGCAGCGCGGCGTGGCGGTGGGCCAAACAGGCAGCGTGCTACGCACCACGGACGGATTCCGCACGGTGCAATCCTCCTGGAACGCTGGCTACGGACACCTCAACTGCGTCTTCTTCATCAACGATACGCTGGGTTGGATCGGCACCCAGAGCGGGCGCATCTACCGCACCACGGATGGCGCCGCCACCTGGAGCTTGATGCAGAGCGGCCAGGGCACCAGCAACTACATCACCGCGATCCAGTTCGTGGACACGCAGATCGGATACGCCAGCGCATACGGCGGCGGCAAGGTGCTGAAGAGCATCGACGGTGGTCTCACGTGGGTGAGCATCGCCCCGGATCCCTTGGTCTTCATCCGCGACCTGTATTTCAGCGATGCGCTCACCGGCGTGGCCGTGGGCCACGCGGGGCACATCATTCGCACCAGCGATGGTGGAGATACCTGGACCTTCATGCCCAGCAACACCACCTACAACCTCACTTCGCTGGCCGTGCAAGGGAACCACATGGTGGCTTGCGGCTGGTGGGGCCGCGTGGTACACAGCAGCGATGGCGGCCTTACTTGGACCGAGCAGCACTTCGGACCTGATCATACGACCGTGACACTGACCCCGAGCGGTTTCGGGTTGATGGGCAGCCTCGGCAAGATCTATCGCACCACCGACTTCGGCGCCACCTGGAGCCTGTTCAAGGACGGCACCTCGTCGGCCAGCATCAACAAGATCGCCGCCGTGGGTGCCACGGCCTTCACCTCCAACGCGCTGCTCACCACCAATGCCGGCGACACCTGGGCGAACTCCGGTGCCGGCGGTGGCCTGGGCGTTCACCTGAACGCCAATGGCAGCGGAAGCCGCGGCGGCGGCAGTGGCACCTTCGCCTACACCACCGATCACTTCGCCACCTACACGCCGGTTTACACCGGCCCCAGCGTGGCGATCCGATGCACCTGGAGCTTCGGCGGCGGTACGCACTTGGTGGGTGGCGGCCACGTGAACGGCGGCATCTACCGCACCACCAACAACGGCCAAACGTGGACGCAGGTGCTGGACCAGGGCAACATCATCATCAACGACCTGTGGTTCGTGAACGACCTGATCGGCTTCGCCGTGGGCGAGGACGGCAACAGCCACCGCACCACCGATGGCGGCCTCACCTGGAGCGCCATGGGCGGCAGCGGTGGGCACACCATCTTCTTCACCGATGAGGAGTACGGCTGGACACGCATCGGCCGCACCACCGATGGCGGCGACACCTGGGAGCTGATGGGCGGCACACCGCAGACCACCACCAGCATCTTCTTCACCGGGCGCGATACCGGCTATGCGGTGGCCACCAGCGGGCAAGTGGTGCGCTCGTTGGATGGCGGGGTGACCTGGGCGAATTTCCTGCCCGCTATCCCCAATGCGAGCATACACGATGCCGCTTTCGTGGACGGCTACATCATCATGGCGGGTGGCCTTGGCGACATCTTCCGCAGCCCGCGCATAAGCTGCAGCATCACGCCCTGGGTGCCTGCCGTATCCGTGAGCGGCAGCACGCTCTGCACGCCGGGCGCGGCCAGCACCCAATGGTACCTCAACGGCTTGCCCATCACGGGCGCAACGGAGAGCTGCATCGATGCCACGACCCCAGGAGATTACCATGTGGAGGTGGTGGACCCGCTGGGGTGCGCTTCGGCGCCATCGCTGGTGGTGACGGTGCAGTGCCCGACCAGTGAGGCCCCCGTGGTCACTGTGGAAGGCCAACAACTATGCACCGCAGCGGAAGGGAGCCTGCAATGGTACGTGGATGGCGAGCCGTTGATCGAGGGTGATACACCGTGTGTGACCGCGGAGATCCCGGGGCTGTACCACGTGGTGGCCACCGACGAGAATGGATGCGCATCGGCACCTTCGGACGCGATCGAGATGGGCTGCCCACCGATCCCCGCACCGGTGGTGATCGTGGAGGATGATGGCCAGCTGTGCACAACGGAGGAATGGCAGATCGAATGGTACTTCAACGGCGAGCCGATCGTCGATGGCAACGGCATGCCCTGCATCGTGCCGGATGCAAGTGGCGTGTACCATGTGGTGGTCGTGAACGAACAGGGCTGTGCTTCGGCCCCCTCGGAGGCGGTGGAGGTGATCCATACGCATGTGGACGCGCTCAACGGCGTGGGCGGCCCGCGCTTGTTCCCCAATCCGGCCACGGACCGGCTGATCCTTGAACGCAACAGTACTGCACCCGCGCCCTTCACTGTGTTTGACGCACGCGGCCGGGCCCTGCTCGTCGGAACGGCCCGCACGGACCGTACTTCCATTGATACTTCCCAGCTGCCAAGCGGCCTCTACCTGCTACGGCTGGAAGCTGGCGGCAGCGCCCGGTTCGCGAAGGAATAGCCCATACATTCACCCACAACCGCCCACCCATGCGCACATCACTTTGTACCACCATCCTCCTTTCAGCGATCGTTGTGTTGACAGGTTGCAAGAAGGACGACGACCCTGCTCCCCCGGCCAGCGGCGGTGGTGGTGGCGGTACGGGCACCCTCACGGAGACGACTTCGCCAACGACACAGATGACCATCGACGGCACCGTGACTTCCTACACGGTGGGGAGTTCATACGGATGGTTCGCGAGCAATGGCGTTACAGCGCCACCTACGCGGAAGATGTACGGATCTGTCCTGCACGAGCAACCGGATACGGATGATCTGGTGTTCGCCGTGGACCTGGGCGCTTTCAATTTCACGGGAAGCCTGCCTTCCGATGATCAGTTCCTCGGCTTCTTCCCCACTGGAGCGGTGGCGTACGGCGACGTGGAAGAGACCAATGACCGGGTCGCCATTACGTGGTGGGATACCTCGGGTGATGAATGGGCCACCTATTGGGGCACCGACCAATCCGGCTCCTCGTTCAACATCACCGAGACCCTCCCGATCACAGGTTCCGGGACCACCAGCATCCTGGTGCGCGCCACCTTCAGCTGCAAACTGTACCTGGATGACGGAAGCGGCCAGTTCAAACAGATCACGAACGGTACGGGAGTGTTCAGGTTCAAGAACAGCTGATGCAGGCGTGGGGCGGCGCTGATCGGTGAACTCCGCAAGGGTGAACGGTCCGGCTTCCTGGAGGCCTTCGGCCCGGACAGCTTTATGGAGGGGCTGCACAAGAAGCACCGGGCCGGTGGACGATAGGGTCAGTGCGTGGGGCGATCCATCTTGTTCATATTCCTTCGTCGTGAACCGATCGCATCCCCGCGTGTACCGCCAGACCGCACCATCTTTGGCCAAGCCATGAGAACACTCCATACCCTGCTCCTTTCCGCCCTCGTCCTTTCCGCCTCCGCCCAGCAATGGGTGCTCACCACACCCATCAAAACGCGCAGCGAGTTCACCGCCATGCAGATGCTGGACGACCAACTGGCCTACGCCGTGGACAAGCCCATGGGCGCCATCCTGCGCACCACCGATGGCGGGGTAACCTGGGAGCGCCGCACCGTGAACACCCTCAACAAGCCGGTGGCCCTGTGGATGTGGGATGCCGATCGCGGTATCGCGGTTTGCGAGGTCAGCCGTTTCATGCGCAGCACCGACGGCTTTGCCACCGCCACCACCACCAGCCATTTGGGGTACGGCAATTTCAAATGCGTCTTCTTCCTGAACGATACCCTGGGCTGGGTGGGTTCCGATAGCGGGAAGATCCTGCGCACCACCAATGGCGGCGAGAGCTGGACGCCCACCACCACGGGTCTTACTTCATACCAATACGTAACTGCCATCCAGTTCCTGGACAGCGATACCGGCTACGCCAGCTGCTACGGCGGCGAAATGCTCAAGAGCGTGGACGGCGGCCTCACGTGGCAGCCAGCGGGGCCTTTCGACCAGCAAGTGCTGATGCAGGACTTCCATTTCTACAACACGCAGGAGGGCGTGGCCGTGGGCAATGGCGGCGAAGTGATCCGCACCACCGATGGCGGCACCACCTGGGATTCCATCCCCTCGCCCACCACCTATTCCATGCTGGACCTGGCGGTACAGGGCGATGTGGTGGTGGCCTGCGGCACCTGGGGCCGCGTGATGCGCAGCACGGACCGCGGCCAAACGTGGACCGTGGCCCAAGTGGGCAACAGCGACCACCAGTCCGTGGCGCTTGCCCCGGGCGGCCGCGCCATCCTGGGCACCGATGGCCGCATCCAGTGCAGCAACGATCTGGGCCAGACTTGGGCGGTAACGAATGAAGGCACGTGGCACACCGTGCTGAACAAGGTGGCCTTCATGGATGCGCATACCGGCGTGGCAGTGGGCTGGGCCACCAACGGCGGCATCGATGGCGGCCTGCTGCGCACCACGGACGGCGGCAAACATTGGGCAAAGGCGGGCGGCGGTGGTTTGGGTGCGCACCTTACCGCAAGCGGCGCAGGCTGCATCGGTGGGGGCAGCGGAAGCTTTGCCCGCACCACCAATGGATTCGCCACGCGCCTGCCGTTCAATGGGCCCAATGTGGCCATCCGCTGCACATGGAGCATCGACGAGTTGACGCACTTCGTGGGGGGCGGGGCGGTGAACGGCGGCATCTACCGCACCACCAACGGCGGCATTACATGGACGCGCGTGCTGAACGTGGGCAACATCACCATCAGCGACCTGTGGTTCAGCAACGCGCTGAACGGCTATGCCGTGGGCGAATACGGCGATAATTACCGCAGCACCGACGGGGGTCTTACCTGGCAGCCCATGACCGGCACGCCCGGCGGCCACACCATCTTCTTCCTGGATGAGCTGCACGGCTGGATGCGGAACTTCCGCACCATGGACGGAGGCCAAACATGGGTTCCGATCGATAGCCCGCAAGGCACCATGAGCATGTTCTTCACGGACGTGGATACCGGCTATGCCGTTACGGGAGGAGGCCAGACCGCACGCACCACCGATGGCGGCCTCACCTGGGCCACGGTGCTGCCCGGCATCACCAATGCACAGATCGGTGATGCGGCCTACGTGGATGGATCCATCGTGGCGGTAGGTCGCTTCGGCGACATCTACCGTGGACAGGTGGCCTGCCCATTGACTGCCTATATCCCGGCGATCATTGCGCAGGGCGATACGCTGTGCGCAAGTGGCACCGGCACGTTCCAATGGTTCCGCGATGGCGATCTGCTTCCTGAGGGCAACGCGCCCTGCATCGAAGCCGCGGAGGAAGGGGCCTACACCGTGATCGTGACCGATGCACTGGGTTGTGTTTCGGCCACTTCCGCACCTTTCCAAGTGATCCACACCGGCCTAGCGTCCATTGAAAGCGGGGCCACACGTTTGCTCCCCAACCCAGCGAGCGGCACAGTGCGGATCGAACGTTTGGAAAAAGGACCCGCACAGATCACGTTGCTTGATGCCCAAGGGCGCATTGTTCACCGGCAACACCTGTCCACCGGCGAGGGCCTGCTGGATGTTGCCCATCTTCGGGCTGGCTTGTATTTCGTGCGCATCGAAACAGCGCAAGCCGGGGAAACGCTGCGGTTGGTGAAGGAGTGAAGCCGTACCCCCCGCAGGATGCACACGCATCGGGCCGGGATCACCCCCATCCTGTTCTCCGCTCCGTGCTTATTGATGAACCGATCGCATCTCCGCGTGTACCGCCAGACCGTGCCATCTTTGACCGAACATGAGACTATACCCTACCCTCTTTCTTGCCGCATTGAGCCTCACCGCCACCGCCCAGCAGTGGGAACTCACCACCCCGATCAAGACGCGGAGCAAGTTCCCGGCGGCGCACATGGTGAGCGCCCAGCGCGGATACGCATTGGACAATATGATGAACGCGATCTTGCGCACCAACGATGGCGGACGTACTTGGGAGCGCATGACCACCTTGGCGATCAATACACCCAATGCCTTGCACATGTGGGACGACCAGCGGGGGATCGTGGTGGGTAGCGGTGGCAGCCTGCATGTGACCCAGGATGGTTTCAGCACCTTCATCTCCACCAACTCGAGCACCTTGGGCGCCTTGTACAGCGTGGCCTTCGCCAACGACACGCTGGGCCTGGTGGCACCGGTGCCGGAGCCATACGCCGCACCACCGATGGCGGTGCCACCTGGACCACCATGGCCAGTGGGGTCGGCACGAGCTACACCATCACTGACATCGCCATGCCCAACGTGGACACCGCCTTCGCAGTTGTGTACGGCGTGGGCGTGCTGCGCAGTACCGATGGCGGCCTTACCTGGGCCAACACCGCTACCCCCACCGGCGTGCGGGCATTGCACTTCAGCAACGGGCTGAACGGCATTGTAGTGGGCAATGGCGGTGCGATCCTGCGTACGGCCGATGCGGGAAATACCTGGGAAGTGATGGCATCCGGGGTGACACAGAACCTGCTGGCCATAGATCGCCGAGGCGATGTGGTGCTGGCCGCAGGAAGCAGTGGGCGGGTAACCCGAAGCAGCGACGGTGGTGCCACCTGGACCGCAGTGACCGTAGGCTCCAATTTGATGACGCACCAGAGCATCGCCATCGCCGCCGACGGCACCGGGTTCATCGGTACCGACGGGCGCATCTTCGGCACTACCGACCATGGCATCACCTGGGAACTGATAAACCCCGGCACCTACCACACCTTCCTCAACAAAGTGAGCTTCGCCAATGGCGACACCGGGGTGGCCGTGGGCTACGAGACCAGTGGTGGCATCGAGAACGGCCTGTTGCGCACGGTGGATGGCGGCCGCACCTGGCTCAACGCCAACGGCCTCGGCGGACTGGGTGTTCACCTTCGGCCCGATGGCCTGGGCCTGCAAGGGGGAAGCGTGGGCGCCAACGCCCGCACCAACGACTATTTCGCAACCCGGCAAACACAGGGCGCACCCAACGTCGCGATCCGGGCAGCCTGGTGTTTTGGGGAATACGACCACTTGGTGGCCGGCGGATATATAAACAGTGGTTTCTACCGCACCAGCAACGGTGGCGCCACGTGGCAGCACACCCCGAACGGGGCCTCCAGCATATTCGACCTGTACTTCATCAACGACCTGGTCGGGTTCGGAGTGGGCGTGGGCGGCCAGATATGGAAGAGCAGCGATGCCGGGCACAGCTGGCAACAGCTACCCCACAGCACCGCCAACGACCAGTTCTCCGTGTTCTTCCTCAATGAACAGGTCGGCTGGACCGTGGGTGCCAATAGCGGGGCGCGCACCACGGACGGCGGTCAAACGTGGATCAACATGCCCGACATTCCCAGCTATGGCATGATGGTGCATTTCACCGGACCCGATACCGGCTATGTGGTGGGGAACTCGGGGCAGACCGTGCGGAGCGTGGACGGCGGTGCCACCTGGCAGAACATACTGCCCGGCATCACCAATGCCGTGATCAATGATGCGGCCTACGTGGATGGATCCATCGTGGCGGTAGGCCGCTTCGGCGACATCTACCATGGACAAGTGGCCTGCCCTTCCAGCCCCGCAGTGCCGCTCATTACAGCCAACGGTGATTCGCTTTGCACCGACCTGGCAGGAGGCACACAGTGGTTCTTCAACGGCGACCCGCTGCCCAATGGCGGCACACCGTGCGTGCTGGCCTTGGAGCAGGGCAGCTATACCGTTGCGGTTACCGATCCGCTGGGTTGTACATCCGCCCTTTCAGCCCCGTACGTGGTTGTGCATACGGGCATAGACGAAAACGCGGTGGCCATAGCACGATTGGTCCCGAATCCGTCGAGCGGCACCGTGCGGATCGAAGCTTTGGGAAACGGACCGGCACAGATCACGTTGCTCGATGCCCAAGGGCGCACCGTTCACCGGCAACACCTGCCCACCGGTGGGGGCCTGATGGATGTTGCCCACCTCCGGACTGGCTTGTATTTCGTGCGCATCGAAACAGCGCAAGCCACGGAAACGCTGCGGTTGGTGAAGGAGTGAAGCGTGTGCCATTACCTTGGTGACCGTCATCGCCATGCCTTCCATTCCCTTCGCCCGTACTGGCATTTCAGCGGAAGCCGTCCGGAAGGAACTTGCCGCATGGTCCATGGGCCAGGGCTTCGAACAAGCTGCGTTCGTGAACGGCATTTGTTGGGCGGTCACTTCCTACGACGACAAATACTTCACCTTCAAGCTGCGCGAACGGCCGGGCAATGGGCAGGAACCGCCATACCAGACATGGCACAAGGCCATCGATGGCGGTGCGCTGATCGTACTGGAAGTAGCGGTGGGCGACAATGAAATCCACTGCGATGGCTACTGCCCCCTGCTGCTATTCGGCATTTGGGAGAAGAAGCTGTCGCTCAAGCCGGATGCACCTTGGCCCTTCAAAAGCCGGGCAGAAGGCTGGCATCTCCTTCAGGCGCTGGAAGTGCAACTGCAGGAGCTTGCTGGCGGGTTTTAACCCTCCAGCAGCTTTTTCAGGCGCCGTATCGCGGCGTATTCGTCCTTGTTCGTGCCGTGAAAAGCGTCGGCGATCGGCTTATATTTGTTGTATAGGCTGCCAACCCAAAATCACGCGAATGACACCCCTCAATCCCGGCCAGGGCGAGCTTATCGAAATCGTTCTAAAAGCACTATATAATGACCGAGCCAATCCTCATGGAAGAGCAATCAAAGTAGCTATCCTAAAGCCTATGGGCATTAACATTTCCAGCGACCAATATTCGCTTCTCAAACAGCAATTGTTAAATCAGGACTTGGCCACTGAGCATGACTCATTCGTCGCTGGCGACCCCGGCATGGCAATCTCACAACATGGAATAGAGGTAATCGAAAAGTACGGCGCTTTGTCAGCTTACCATAAGGCCGAAGAAAAAAACGATAGCAAGCAGCGCACCATGAGTTCCATCAAACTCGCTGCGATGATTGCTGCGATCATCGGTGGAATTGCAACTCTTATCCTTGCAATTGTTGGAGTGTGGAGTCTTTTATAGTGGAAGTGAGTTCAAGGTATATTATCGATAACGCGACATAGAGCGGATCTTCTTTTGAGTGAGGGTTTTCGCACTTTACAAATCGCCAATCCTCAATCCTCCAGCAATTTCTCCACCCTGTCCAGCATCGCCTCCTCCTCCTTGTTCACCCCGCGGAAAGCCTCGGCAACGGCCTTCACGGTTTTCAGTACAAGCTCCTTCATTTTGGCATCGTAGCGCGAACTGCGCTCGCGGTAGCCGTCGCGGAAGCGGTTGAATGCCTCTTCCGCGCCCAGGTCTTGGGCATCGGCATGGTCGAAACTGATACCGATGTAGTGCGCGGCATCGGTGCCTGCCGCATCAACGGTGTCCTCAAGCGGCAGCCAGTGCTTGTTCACAATGCGCAGCAATTGCTCCAGTTCGGCCTTGCGCACACGGCCGTCGCCGGCCGCCACGCTGTAGAAGAGGTACCCAAGGTCGGCGTAGATATTGATCCAGGTTTGTTCGGTGGTCATGTGCCAAAATTAGGCATGGCAACACCGCATGCGGCCGCATCCAAAGCAGCACAGTTGTTTCCACGGAAAAACGGATAGCTGCTTTCACACCAGGTCCATTCGTCCTGCCCGTTCCATGATCAACGCCCTATAGCGCCCTTTCAATTCCGCTGTTACGAAGCCGAGTCCGATGAACTCGATCCATTCCGGTATCGCCTTCTTCATCCGGTTGAAGAGGTTGAGGATGGCACGGTCGTTCAGGCCGGCGGCGCGCATGGCGGCCTCGAAATCAGCACGGGTAAGCTTGCTTTTGCGCCCGTTGAGGGTGAGGGCGAGCTCCTCCGTCTCATTGATCAGCAGTGATGAAGGCACCATATCGTAGGCAGGGCTCATGTTGTAGTGGCCTTCGGCATCCTGCAGCAGCGAGAAGTTCTTCAGGTGCATATCGGCGTTACCGGTGAGGAAGCTGAAGAGGACCTGCTCGTAGAAAAAGAGCAGATCGAATTCGATGTTCCTTGAGAACCGCACGATGGCTTTCGCGATCTGCTCGTGCGACCCCTTGTACTTGTGCTCGGTTTGGCGCTCGGTCAATTGGCACATATCCTCCATGTGCAATTTCTTCATGGGTTCGGTCCCCGGCTTTCCTGCGCGATCCACACGGCGCGTGATGTACGCGAATGCCCCATCCTGCATACGTACCAAGCCGTGCGGCACCACCGCAAGGCCCGCCAAGGATGCCAGATGCATGGTAAGGTCCTCCAGTTCCGGCATGTGCGGATAGTGCGGTGTCGGCGGCTTCAGGATGTGGCTGCCCCACACGCCGGAGATGGTCATCCGGTCAGGTGTGGAAGATCCCTTGCCGCGTAACAAACCGATCGATAGCTTGGTCTGCGCACCCGTGACCGTGATGCTGCGCAAAACACTCCGCTCCGCAAGCTCAAACAGGTCCTGTTCCCTGAATGGCAACTCAGGTGGCACGGGCGTGCCGAACAGTTCGCGGCTGCACAAAGGATGATAGTCGTGCTGTCCACTCTCCAGTTCACGGTAGCAACCGAGGCAACGTTCAGCGCCCATCGTCCGGGATGTTGATCGGTTCGATGCCCACTGCACCGATGCAATCCTTGCAACAGGCGAGCAGCAAACCCATGCGGTCGCGCGGGTCGAGCTTCCAACTCTTCTCCGCGATGGTGAGCAACCAGCCTTCCGGGATCAACCCGTCGAAGAACGGGAAAAGTACTTTGCTTTTGTAGGGCCGTTCGTTGAGTGGCAAGGTCAGGCTCACCGCCACGGCATCCTTCGCTTCGCGATAGCCGGGCAGATAGGTGAACTCGAATCCGTCCACGGTTTCGGCGAGTGTGCCCGCCCACCGATCATGCATCATCACCTTGGCGCTACGCATCGGTCCCGGAATCCTGATCGTTAACCACCGTTCGATCCATGGGTACCGGCCCCAACGTGCATCCGAAGAGCCGCAGCACGTCGTTCACCTTGTCCATGCGCAAGGTGGGTTTGCCTGCTTCCAACTCGCGTACGAAACGCAGCCCCACGCCAGCCTTATCGGCCAACCGCTGCTGGGTGAGCTTCAGCGCTTTGCGCCGCTGGACGACGAAGGCAGGCAAGTTCCGGTGTTCCATTCCGTACCCTTTCGGGGCGAAAATAGTTCGATTTGACCAAATTATACCCGATGGGGTATGAAATGGTTCGCCTCAACGAAGATATAGCCCTATCGGGTATAATCACGTTTCATTGTATACCCAATCGGGTACGCGCTGACTGCTAGGATCGAAAGAAGTACGGAAAAGAACCGTCCAATACATAAGAAGAGACCGGACCATAGCCTCACAGCTTCTTCTCCAACCGGTTCAACAGCTGCGCGGTCAACTGCTCGTAGCGCGCGTTGGCCTGTTAGCCACCCAAGGCTGGGCGAGGCTCGAAATGAACGGACGGCAGGAGAAAGTACCTTTGCATCCGTCCCCGAACCCGATCCGGAATTGCTGGAATCGGGTTTCGGGCATTGTTGATTGCATGAGCGCTACCACGACCGCCGTCGGCAGTTTGGCCGACCTTCTTTCCCTTTACCAGAACGACGAACGCATTGCCAGTGCCGCAGCCGCCTTGGCCCCCGCAGCTTCACGCGTGCAGATCACCGGGGCGGTCGGTTCCGCCAAGGCACTGGTGGCGCAGAGCGTGATCGCGAAGCACCCCGGCGTGCATGTGTTCGTGCTGCACAACCGCGAAGAGGCGGCGTATTTCTTGAATGACTTGGAGGCGCTGAACGGGAAAGGGGGGAAGGACGGGATGGATGTAAAGGGGGTAAGGGATGTGAGGGAGGATATGCTGTTCTTCTTTCCCGCGCCATCGCGCAGCCCCTACGACCCCGATGGCCACCACGACCCCGACCGCGTAACGCGCACGGAGGTACTGGAAGTGCTGATGAAAGTGAACACCGGTGAATGGCCATTGGCAAATAGTGATTGGAGAAAGGCGAACCTCGACCCAGTCCCCAGCCACCAACCACCGATCACCGATCACCAATCACCAACAGCCAATCACCAATCAACAACCAATCACCAATCACCAACAGCCAATCACCAATCACCAACAACCATTCACCGATCACCGATCACCAATCACCAATCACCAACAACCATTCACCGATCACCAGCCTCGAACTCGTTGACCATCGTCACCTATCCCGAAGCCCTGGTACCGCTTGTAGTAGGCAAGGAAGTGATGCGCAAGAACACGCTCACCATCAAGCGCGGCGAGGAACTGCCGATCGACACCCTGGAGGACTGGCTGCAGGAGATGGGATTCCAACGCACCGAGTTCGTCTATGAACCGGGGCGGTTCAGCATCCGCGGCGGCATTGTGGACATCTTCAGCTATGGCAACGACAAGCCTTACCGCATCGAGCTGTACGGCGACAGCGTGGAAAGCGTGCGCTTCTTCGACCCGCAGGACCAGCTTACCGTGCAACGCTTGGCGCAAGCGGTGATCGTGCCCGACCTGCATGCGGCAGGCTCTTCCCCGGATGACCCTGCCGCTACAAGCGGGCAGCACTTCTTCGCCCAATTGCCCGAGGGTACCGTGGTTTGGGTGAACGAATTGCAGTCCATTGGCGATGCCGCGAACGCCGAACTGAAGCGGCTGCAAAATGCCTTTACGCTGGTGCCGAAGGGGGAAAACGCAGTCCCGCCCGAGCAGCTTTTGGCCACGGACAGCGCGTTGATCAAGGGTTTGCTGGGGTTCCGGAAAGTGTTCTGGGGGAATGCTGCCCACAGAGGCACAGAGGACACGGAAAATGCGATAGGCGTGCGGGGGGATACGGATGGCACTTCAAACACCGATCACCAACCACCTATCGCCAGTCACCATTCACCAACCACCTATCACCAACCACCTACCACCAAAACACACAGCACCGTCGATTTCCAGCTCAAGCCCCAGCCCTCCTTCGCCAAGGATTTCAAGATCCTCAGCGGCGACCTGCACAACAAGCAGAACGCGGGCTACACCAACATCATCGCGTGCAACAGCGCCAAGCAGATCGAACGGCTCTACGCCATCTTCCGCGACCTGGAGCACGGCGCCGACTTCACCCCGCTGCTGCTCGACCTGCACGAAGGCTTTGTGGACCCGGCGCAAAAGCTCGCGCTATACACCGACCACCAGATCTTCGAGCGCTACCACCGCTACCGCCTCAAGGAAGGATTCCGCAAAAATGCGCAGGCGCTCACGCTGAAGGAGCTCACCCAGCTGAAGCCCGGCGACCTGGTGGTGCACATCGATCACGGCATTGGCGTTTTCAGCGGTTTGGAGACCATCGACGCCGGTGGCAGCAAGCAGGAGGCCATCCGCCTGAAATATCGCGACGGCGACATCCTCTACGTGGGCATCCACAGCCTGCACCGTGTGAGCAAGTTCAGCGGCGAGGAAGGGGGCGCGGCGCCCGCCGTAAGCAAACTGGGCAGCCCCGCGTGGAAGAACCTGAAGGAAAAGACCAAGAAGAAGATCAAGGCCCTGGCCTTCGACCTGATCAAGCTCTACGCACAGCGCAAAAGCAAGCCCGGCTTCGCCTATGCGCCGGACAGCTACCTGCAGCACGAATTGGAGGCCAGTTTCATATACGAGGACACGCCGGACCAGGAAAAAGCCACCGCCGATGTGAAGCGCGACATGGAAACCGCCATGCCCATGGACCGCCTGATCTGCGGCGATGTGGGCTTCGGCAAAACAGAGGTGGCCATCCGCGCAGCGTTCAAGGCCGCAACCGACGGCAAGCAGGTGGCCGTGCTGGTGCCCACCACCATCCTCGCCCTGCAGCACTGGAAAACCTTTCGCGACCGCATGAAGGACCTGCCCGTGCGCGTGGATTACATCAACCGCTTCCGCACCAGCAAGGACCAGCGCCTGATTCTCAACGACCTCAAGGAAGGCAAGATCGACATCCTCATCGGCACGCACCGCCTGGTGGGAAAGGATGTTGTGTGGAAGGACCTCGGCCTGCTCATCATCGACGAAGAGCAGAAATTCGGCGTGAACGTGAAGGACAAGCTGAAGGCCCTGCGCGCCAACGTGGACACCCTCACCCTTACCGCTACGCCCATTCCCCGCACCCTGCAGTTCAGCCTCATGGGCGCGCGCGACCTCAGCATCATCAGCACCCCGCCGCCCAACCGCTACCCGGTCACCACCATCCTGCAACCGTACGATGAGGTCACCATCCGCGGCGCCATCGAATACGAGCTCAGCCGCGGCGGGCAGGTGTACTTCCTGCACGACAAGGTGAAGAACATCGAATTCATCGCGGACATGGTCCGCAAGTTGGTGCCCGGCGTGAAGGTGGGCGTGGGCCACGGCCAATTGGAAGGCCACAAACTCGAGCAAGTAATGATGGACTTCATCGAGGGCGAGACCGATGTGCTCGTCTGCACCACCATCGTGGAAAACGGGCTGGACATCCCCAACGCCAACACCATCATCATCAACGAGGCGCAGAACTTCGGCCTCAGCGACCTGCACCAGATGCGCGGCCGCGTGGGCCGCAGCAACAAAAAGGCCTACTGCTACCTGCTCGCGCCCAGCCCGCACCTGCTGCCCGACCTCAGCCGCAAGCGCCTGCAGGCCATCGAACAGTTCAGCGACCTCGGCAGCGGCATCCACATCGCCATGAAGGACCTGGACATCCGAGGCGCGGGCGACCTGTTGGGCGCCGAACAAAGCGGCTTCGTGAACGACATCGGTTTTGAGACCTACCACAAGATCCTCGAAGAAGCCGTGCGCGAGCTGAAGGACGAGCACTTCAAGGAACTCTTCGCCGACGCCCA
>JBIQMI010000004.1:0-31426 GCA_044463585.1 Cryomorphaceae bacterium | reverse complement strand
TGGGCAATGATCCTAGCTATGAGCGGCATTACCAAAACATCAACCGGCCGGACCAGGTGCAGATCTACGAAATGGTGATGGGCGACGTGGCCCATAACGTGACCACCACGCTGCTGCGCGCCGTGCACAAACTGAAGGACAACCGTTTGGTGCCGGCCGGGTTCACCAGTACGCACGCCAGTTACGATACGGTGGAAGTGGCCGGCCAGGCCTTGCTCGACCCTGATTTCAACCGCGATGCCAGCGGCACCGAGGGCACTGGGCGCGATGTGGTGCACTACCGCTTGGGCCTGAACGGGTACACCGGCGCGGTGGAGGTGAAGGCGAAGGTGTACTTCCAACAGGTGCCGCCCCGCTGGAACCAGGAGATGTTCAGCCACCAAGGTACATACATCGATGCGTTCCGCAACATGTTCGCGGCAGCGGACAACTCGCCGGAGGTGTGCGCCGCGGATTCGGTGCTGCACTTGGGCACGGGGATCCGCGCAAACGGCCTTGCAAGTGCACCATTGTTCCCGAACCCCACCCGCGATGGCCGGGTGTGGGTCAACATGCCCGGCGTGCAAGGCCTGACCGCCTACGATGCGACGGGACGCGAAGTGCCGTTGCGGAAGGAGCGCACGGACCGTGGTTGGCAATGCATACTGCCCCAGGAGCCTGGCCTCTACCACATTGCGGTGCGCACCGCGGCCGGTGTGCAGTTGTTGCGCGTGGTGCGCCAAGGGCCTTGATAGGGCCGCGGACCTATTTGGCGGGCGTCCAGAACTCCACCTCGTTGGCCACGGCCGGTTGGGCGTGCAAGTAATCGTAAATGGCACCGAGGTCATGCTCGCTCATGCCGCCGTACATGGTCCAGGGCATCACGGTCTGGTATTCCTTGCCGGAAGCATCGGCAGGCGGCGGCACATAGCTGCTGTCGGCGAATTGCTTGAATGTGCGGATGAAGGTGGCCTTGTCCCACGCGCCGATGCCGGTCTTTTCATCCGGCGTGATGTTGGCCGAGCGCACAATGCCGCCGTTGGGGAACTTGAACTCGAATCCGCCGGCGAACGGCTGACCGGTCACCTTGCCGTTTTCCTGCTTGGTGTGGCACTCCATGCAGGCCGCCGCATTGGCCAAGTACTCACCATAGCGCGGATCATTGGGTTCGGGCAGGGGCATGGGCACGGCTTCCGCAGGTATGGTGTGCAGGATGATGTTCATGGGGAATGCGGGCTCCGAGGCGGGTTGTTGGCTTTCAACCGGTGGAAGGGTGCGCAGGTAAGCGATGATGGCCTTCACATCCTCCGTGGCCATTTTGCCGTAGTGCGCATAGGGCATTACAGGGAAAAAGGCGTGGCCGTCCTTGCTTACACCGCTGGTAATGGCGCGGTAGATCTCGCCGTCGCTCCAGTCCTTCAGGTGGTAGGGCGTCAGGTTCCTTGCATAAAAGTCTCCCGGGAAGCCCATTTCCGGCCCGAAGTGTTCGCCGCCCTTGCCCAAGGTGCCCGGCATCAAGGGCCCGGAGAGCTTGCTCCAGTCGCGGGTGCTGTGGCAATCCATGCAAACCGAAACATGGTTGGCCAGGTACGCGCCCCGTTCGATCTGCTGGGGCGTCATCTCCACTTTCATTTCGGCTGGAACGGCGATGTTGGGCAGGGCCTTGGTGATGTAGACCACGCCGCCGACCGCTACCAGCACGAGCACGGCCAGTACAATGCCGATCACCTTCAGGAATGTTTTCATTGCTTTTTCGTGGAGTTGGACGGCAAAACTACCACGGCACCGAAGCGGTTATTCTTGATCGAACGCAATAATTTTGTGTTTCCATTGCACAGCGACCATGGCCGCAAAGCGCATAACGAAAAAGGACCTGATGAAGATCGAGCGCTCGGCCGTGCGCGAAGAGCAGAAGGAGCAGGGTGCCCTGGACGGGCGTTTCCGCGAAAAGGTGGAGAAGAGCAGGAAGACCTACACCCGCAAGGTGAAGCACAAGCACAAGAAGGACTGAAGCCTCAGCGCTTGCGCAGCTTGATCACCACGCTCTTGCTGGCCGGCGTTCCGCTGCCCACCGCCTTTTGGTCGAGGGGCACCAGCACGTTGGCCTCAGGGAAGTAGGTGGCCGTGCAGCCGCGCGCGATCTCGTACGGCACCACGAAGAAGTTGGTGGCCACCCGTTCGGTTCCGTGCACGCCCACCAGGTCCACCAGGTCGCGTTCCGCCAATCCTTCCCATTCCATGTCGTCCTTGTGCATCAACAGCACGCGGCGCTCCCCATGGATGCCGCGGTAGCGGTCGTGCAGGCCGTAGATGGTGGTGTTGAACTGGTCGTGGGTGCGGATGGTCATCATCAGGTATTCACCCTTGTCCAGTTTCCAGATCGGGGGCTGGTCCACCATGAAGCGCGCCCTGCCGTCGGGGGTGGTGAAGCGTGCGCCTTCGCGTGCACCGTTGGGAAGCAGGAAACCGTCCGGCTTGCGCCCCCGGCGGTTGAAGTCGCTGAAGCCGGGGATCACCGCTTCGATCTCGTCGCGCACGGCATCGTAATCATGTGCCAGCTTTTTCCAATCAACGCCGAAGCGGTCGCCAAGCGTGGCGGCGGCCAGTTCGGCCACAATGGTGGGTTCGCTGCGCAGGTGCGGGCTGGCGGGTTCGTGCGACCCCTGCGAGCGGTGCACCACGCTCATGCTGTCCTCCACGGTAACGAATTGCGGCTTGCCCTGCTGCACATCGCGTTCGGTGCGGCCCAGGCACGGCAGTATGATCGCTTCCTCGCCGGTGATCACGTGGCTGCGGTTCAGCTTGGTGCTCACCTGCACGGTGAGGCTGCAATTCATGATCGCCCGGGCCGTTACCTCGCTGTCGGGCGTGGCGCTGATGAAATTTCCGCCAAGGGCGAAGAACACCAGCCCCTTGCGGTCGCGCATGGCCTCGATGGCGGCCACCACATCGTGGCCATCCTTGCGCGGTGCATTGAACCCGTAGCGCGCATCCAGGGCATCCAGCAGCTCAGGGGCGGGCCGCTCGAAAATGCCCATGGTGCGGTCGCCCTGCACATTGCTGTGGCCACGCACCGGACAGGCCCCTGCGCCCGGCTTGCCGAAGGCCCCGCGCAGCAGCAGCAGGTTCACGATCTGGTGGATGTTGGCCACCGCGTTCACGTGCTGCGTCAGGCCCATGGCCCAGGTAACGATGATCTGGTGGGTACCGGCCACCAATTCGGCCACTTCCCGCAATTGTTCCAACGGTACACCGCACATGGCGGCCATGGCCGCGGGATCCACCTTGCGCAGGTCGGCCACGAACTCCTCGAAGCCATTGGTGCGCCCATCGATGAAGGCATGGTCGAACACCGTGCCCGGCGCTTCGTCCTCCATGGTGAGCAGCAGACGCATCACGCCTTTCAGGAAGGCCACGTCGCCGTTGATGCGCAAGCCTACGTGCAGCGTGTGGAACATGGTGCCGTTGCGCAGCACGCTGCCCACGCTTTGCGGGTTCACGAAACCGTGGGTGCCGGCCTCGGGCAAGGGATTCACGCTCACGATGCGCCCGCCGTTCTGCACGCATTTCTCCAGCGCCGACAACATCCGCGGGTGGTTGGTGCCGGGGTTTTGGCCCATTACAATAATGAGCTTGGCCGTGTGGATGTCGTCCAGCGTTACCGTTCCCTTGCCCACGCCAATGGTCTCGCCAAGGCCCGTGCCGCTGCTCTCGTGGCACATGTTGCTGCAATCGGGCAGGTTGTTGGTGCCGAACATGCGCACGAAGAGCTGGTACAGGTAGGCCGCCTCGTTGCTGGCACGGCCGCTGGTGTAGAAGATGGCATCATCGGGCGTGGGCAATGCGTTCAGCCGCTGCGCGACCAGTGCGTACGCCTCATCCCAGGACAACGGTTCGTAATGGCTGCTGCCCTTGCGCAGGATGAACGGTTCCGTGATGCGGCCGCTCTTCCCCAGGTCGTAATCGCTCCAAAGGCTCAGTTCCTCCACGCTGTGCTTTGCGAAGAAGTCGCGGTCCACCCGCTTGGTGGTGGCCTCCTCGGCAACGGCCTTCACCCCGTTCTCGCAATACTCGCCCAAGCGGCTGCGGTGGTGCGGGTCCGGCCATGCACAACCCGGGCAGTCAAAACCATCCTTCTGGTTCAGGCGGTTCAAAATACCAATACCATCGATCACGCCGGTTTCCTCGCGTATGTGCGCAAGCGATTCGATCACGGCGGGTATGCCGGCGGCGCGATCTTTTCGTTGGGTAAGGGTGAGGCCGGTGTGGGTGTCCGGCGGCAAAAGGGCGATCTGGCGCGGATTCATGCGGTGGGTGCCGCAGGCACGGGCGGCGGCGCGGCTAAAGGTAGCCATACGGTGCAGCGCGGAGCCTGAAAGGCGTATGGCTACCTTCGCGGCCCACGCGTGAAAAACATGAAGTTCGCCACCAAGTGCATCCACGCCGGCGTGGAGCCGGACCCGTCCACCGGGGCCATCATGACCCCCATTTTCCAGACCAGCACCTATGTGCAATCGGCGCCCGGTGAGCACCACGGCTACGAGTACAGCCGCACGCACAACCCCACGCGCACGGCGCTGCAAAAGGCATTGGCCGCATTGGAGAACGGGCGCCATGGCCTGTGTTTCGCCACGGGCATGGCCAGCATAGATGCCGTGGTGAAATTGCTGAAGCCTGGTGATGAGGTGGTGAGCACCAACGACCTTTACGGCGGCACCTACCGCCTGTTCACAAAGGTCTTCGAGCCCTACGGCATCAAGTTCAAGTTCGTGGACATGTCGGACCCGGCGAATGTGGAAAAGGCCGTGACCGGACGCACCCGCCTGATCTGGGCGGAAACACCCACCAACCCCATGCTGCGCATAGTGGACATCGCGGTGCTGGCCAGGTTGGCCAAGGCGAAGGGCATTTTGCTGGCGGTGGACAACACCTTCGCTTCACCTTACCTGCAGCAGCCGCTGGAGCTGGGGGCCGACCTGGTGATGCACTCGGTGACCAAGTTCCTCGGCGGCCACAGCGACGTGGTGATGGGCGCTTTGGTGATGAATGACGATGAACTGCACGAGCGGTTGGCCTTTTTGCAGAACAGCTGCGGTGCCACACCGGGCCCGCAGGATTGCTTTTTGGTGCTGAGGGGCCTGAAAACGCTGCACTTGCGCATGGAGCGCCACTGTTCAAACGGCCGCACCGTGGCCGAATGGCTGGCACAGCATCCCAAGGTTGGCCGGGTTTATTGGCCCGGTTTCGCCACGCACCCCAACCACGAGGTCGCCCGTCGCCAAATGCGTGATTTCGGGGGCATGATGAGCTTTACCATCAAGGGCGACCGGCGCGAGGATGCCATGCGCTTCCTCAGTTCGTGCAAGGTGTTCAGCCTGGCGGAATCGCTGGGCGGGGTGGAATCGCTCATGGGCCATCCGGCCAGCATGACGCACGCCAGCATACCAAAGGAGGAGCGCGAGCGCACCGGCGTTACCGAATCCTTGATCCGTCTTAGTGTGGGCGTGGAAGACCCCGAGGACCTGCTTGCCGACCTGGCCCAAGCCTTGGGTTGATCGCGGCCGGTGGAAACCCAAGCTATTAACACCGCTTGGCAGCCAAACGCTTCGCGCAGAAGCATGGGCTGCTTAACTTTGGTATCCTTCAGTACCCAACTACCTGAAATGACACGAATTCTCCGAACTGCGGCGGCAGCTTTCCTGCTGTCCACCGCACCATTTTTGGTCAACGCCCAGCAGGCGTCGTTCCAATGCGCGAACAACGAGCTTCACCTGATGGGTGATATCGTGCTGGGGCACCCCGAGCGTTTGGTCGAGATCGAGCAGGCAAAGGCAGAACTGGACCACTTTACCCGAACGTGGACGCCAAGCCCGGAGCGGGACGGCAGCCCGTACATCATCCCGGTGGTGTTCCACATCATCCACAACAACGGCCCCGAGAACATCAGCAACGAGCAGGTGTACGATGCCGTGCGGGTGATGAACGAGGACTGGAACAAGCAGAACGCCGCTTGGCCGGAAGTGCAGCCGGAGTTCCTAAGCCGCGTGGCGGATATGCAGGTTACCTTCAAACTGGCCCAGCTGGACCCGAACGGCAACTGCACCAACGGGATCACACGTACCCAAAGCACGCTTACCACGGCCGGCAACCAGGAGATGAAGAACCTGAGCCGCTGGCCCCGCGACCGCTACCTGAACATTTGGGTGGCAGCCAGTGCAGGTGGCCCCAATACGCTCGGTTATTCCATGTATCCGTCCACGGTAGCCGGCTCGTGGGGCGCGGCCGGCGATGGAATTGTGGTAGTGCACAACGCTGTGGGTTCGATCGGCACGGCCAACCCGTCGTTCAAGCATACGCTTACGCATGAAGCGGGCCATTGGCTGAACCTTAAGCACTGCTGGGGCGATGGTAACAGCCCGGGATTGCCGTCCAACTGCAATATCGATGACGATGTTGCGGACACACCACTGACCATGGGGTGGCAAACCTGCAACGTGCGTGGCGCAAGCTGCGGGTCACCGCTGGACAATGTGGAGAATTTCATGGAGTACACCATGTGCGAGAAGATGTTCACCAACGGGCAAAAGGCCCGGGTGCACGCCGCGCTGAACAGCAGCACCGCATCGCGCAACAACCTGTGGACACCGGCCAACCTGGCGCTCACGGGGGTGGCACTGCCGGCCGAGCTCTGCCAAGTGGAGTTCCGTAGCGACCTGCGCGTGGTATGCACCGGTCAACCGGTAACGTTCACCGATCTGAGCTACAATGGCGTTACGGAATGGAACTGGAACTTCCCGGGTGCGGAACCCGCTACGGCCTCCACGGCCTCGCCCACGGTAACCTATACCCAAGAAGGGGAATACAGCGTTACGCTTTCGGTGGGTAACGGGACCAACACCATGAACACCACCTACCAGCAGTACATCACTGTGCTGCCTGGCCCAGGGGCAGTGCCGCCCGTCGTGGAAGGGTTCGAGAACGGTACCGATCTGGCCAACACCCTGTGGAGCGTGAACGATGGCAACGACGGCAGTTTCCAGATCTCCACGGCCACCGGTTTCCAAAGCGCGCAAAGCCTGCGCTTGGCCAATAACAACACGCGCACCGGGCTCAAGTACGAGCTGATCAGCTCCACCATCGACAATACCGTTGACGCACCCCTGCGCGTGTCGTTCCGTTATGCCTTCGCCAAGCGGAACAACAGCAACAACGATGCACTGCGCGTATATGCCAGCCGGGATTGCGGCGAAACATGGAGCATGCGCAAGGCCATTACCGGGGCCGACCTGCCCACCGCGCCCAATACCAACGCCTCATTCGTGCCCACCAATGCACAATGGGACTACGTGGAACTGGCACCGATGGGAAGCCTCCTGGCCGTGCCGAACCTGAGGCTCAAGTTCGTTTTCGAAAGTGGCGGGGGCAACAACTTCTGGTTGGACGACATCAACATCAACGGTGCCAGCACCGGCATTGCCAGCGTGGGCAGCACCGGTGAGCGCGCCATCAGCATCGTGCCCAACCCGGCCAAGGACCGCGCTGCGGTCACGGCCTTCCTCAACACCGCAGGGCCGGTGCGCGTGGACCTGATGGACTTGTTGGGCCGCCCGGTGCGCTCGGTTGATTCCGGGAACAAACCGGCCGGATCCGCCCGATGGGACCTCGACCTGGCCGGCCTGCCCTCGGGCATGTACTTCGTGCGCATCGACCAAGGTGGAAGCGTACAGGTGGCCAAGTTCACCAAGGAGTAAGATCGTCAACGACAAGGGCCGCCACCGGACCGCTGCGACGCGGAACGGTGGCGGCCCTTGTCGTTGATGCTCAGGGACATGCAGGACTGAAGCTGTTTTTGGATGCTCCGCCCGGCCGGCCGGCATGGATCCACAAGCCCCACCCGCTGCGCAGGCAGCGGTTGCGCTCAGGGCATGGCCGCCGGAATGCCCGGCACTGGCGTGCCTGATCAATGCACAAGATCGGTTGCGGTCCCCATGGAACGGCCACCCGCCATTTCCGATCGCAGGGCAGTACAGTCTGATAAAATGCGAGCGCCCTTCGCGCTGGGCTGCATTGCCGATATTGCGTTGCGGGCAGTTCGGGCAGGGGCCGCCAACGGCCAGGCACGGCCTTATTTGTAGCCCACCAAAATGCCCACGCAGCCCACGGTAAGCAGGTTGTTCCCGCCTTTGGAGCCTTCCGGTACATCAATGTGGACCGTAAGCTTTTGCGTGGTGGCCACTTTGAAGTCGAAGGTCTCTTTCGGTGTTTCGGCGTTGCTTTCGGTAATGGTGTTCCCGTTGCCGTCCTTGAGCTGCCAATTCACCGTGCCCAGAATGGGGTGTGAGCATACCATGAGCCGGTATTCCTGCCCGCTGTAGAAGGTGAGGTCCACCTGCGCTTCCTCACCGGGGGCGAGTTGCGCGGCATTGAACGTTTCGTTGAACTTGTAGGGGGCCATGCCCGGCATGCACTTGTTCTTCGCGAAGCTTCGGCACTGCGCCTGGGCCGTGTTGGCCGTTGCGAAGGCCAGCATCAAGGACAAAATGATCGGGATGTGCTTCATGGGTCGGGGTGAGGTCAGTTGATGATGCCGGCACGGATCGATGCTGTAGCTTCGGTGATGCTCTTGAGCTGTTCGTCGTTGAGCGTGGCCGTTGGGCCGGTTCCACCGATGACCGCCATGCCGTTTTCCTGGCTTATTACGCTATTTCCCTTTGGCAGTTCCACGCCTGTGAACAATTCGTCAAGTTTCTCAAGGTCCTTCAGCACGGCGGCAATGGATGGGTCATCCGGGCTGTAGGTGCGCACCAGTTCGAGCAGGTCGGCCAAGGGCAGGCGCTGTTCGGCCACGCGCTGGCGCAGTTCGGGCGTGTCGTGCTGGCGTGCGATCTGCGTGGCGATGTACAGCCCCTCGATCCAGCCGCCGGCCACCATCAGTGCGCTGATGTTGTCGCGCTGGTTCTCCTTCAGGTAGGCATCCACCTCCAGGTACGTTTCGCTGATGATGCCCAAAAGCGAATCGCGGTTGTTGCGGTTCTTCTCCAAGCGGTCCACCACCTCTTGGTTGAAAGCATTGTTGACGTCGAGCTTCTTGGCCAGTTTCTGCGCGCAGCTGGTGTACAGCATGCTTTCCTGCGTGTTGTTGTACACGCTGGCGTAGCTGAGGTCGGCCCCGTACACGCCGAGGTTCAGCGCCTGTTTGCTGGCCGAGGTGTAGTTGTCCACGTTCTTCACGTCGTTCAGGATGTTCTTGTCGTACTCGGCGCCCGCCTTTTTCAGCAGCCCGGCGGTTTCCATGGGCGAAGGAATGCTGTGGAAGATGCTGCGCGTGCGCTGTGAACGCACCGCCGCGGTGGAATCGGTGGTATCGGTGGTAAGCTGGTCGGCAGGCGCCTGGGGCCCACCGCATGCGGCCAAGGCCAGGGCGGTTGCAAGGGCGGGAATGGTCAAGTTCGGTCGCATTGTGGGTGCGCTATGTTTTTCGCGTGGTCGGGGTAAAGGTGCCTTTTCATGCTGGAGGGATCAATGGGCCTCCAACCAGTTTTTCCCCACGTTCATGTCAACAACCAAGGGCACGGCCAATTCCATGGCCGATTCCATGATCGTTTTCACTTGGTGGCGCATGATTTCTTCTTCGGCAAGATGGCAATCAAAAACCAATTCGTCGTGCACTTGCAGCAAAAGCTTGCTGCGCATGTTGTTGTCGCGCAGCCAGGCATGTATGCGGATCATGGCCACCTTGATGATGTCGGCCGCGGTGCCCTGCATGGGTGCGTTGATGGCCACGCGCTCGGCCGTGGCCCGCACGGTGTTGTTGGCGCTGCGCACATCGGGCAGGTAGCGCCGGCGCCCCATCAATGTTTCCACGTAGCCGTGTTCGCGGCAAAAGGCGATGGTTTGGTCCATGTAGCGCTTTACGCCGGGGAATTGGGCGAAATACCCGGTGATGATCTCCTGTGCCTCGCCACGCGATATGCCCAGCACCTGCGATAGCCCAAAGGCACCCTGCCCATAGGCAATGCCGAAATTCACTGCTTTGGCGCGGTTGCGCTGCTCGCGGTCCACTTGGCCAATGGGGGTGTTGAACACCCGCGCCGCGGTGGCCGCGTGGATGTCCAGCCCCTGCCGGAAGGCCTCTTGCATGTTGATGTCGCCGCTCATGTGCGCGATGATGCGCAGTTCGATCTGCGAGTAGTCGGCGCTGAGCAGGCCGTGCTCCCCGTCGCGCGGCACGAAGGCCTTGCGGATCTCGCGCCCCTTGGCGGTGCGGATCGGGATGTTCTGCAGGTTGGGCTCGTCGCTGCTGAGCCGGCCGGTGGAGGCCACGGCCTGCCGGTAGTTGGTGTGCACGCGCCCATCGCGCGGGTCAACGGCCTGCGGAAGCGTGTCCACGTACGTGCCCTTCAGCTTGCGCAGGCTGCGGTAGTCCAGGATCAATTGGATCGATGCGTGCTCATGCACCATGGCGCTCAGCACATCCTCGCTGGTCTGGTATTGCCCGGTGCGCGTTCTCTTGGGCTTTTCGCCGCCCAGCTTCAATGTTTCGAACAGCACATCGCCCAGCTGCTTGGGCGAATCGATATTGAATTGCACCCCGCAGCATTCGATGATCTTTTCCTGCAGGGCGAGCAGTTCCTGGCCCAGCTCGCGGCCAAAGGCCTCCAACGCCGCGGTGTCCAGCCGGATCCCCTCGCGCTCCATGTCGGCCAGTACGCGCACCAAGGGCATTTCCACTTCGTTGAAGAGTTTTTCCTGGCCGCGTTCGCGCAGCTTCACGGCCAGCACTTGGTACAACTGCCACGTGATGTCGGCGTCCTCCGCGGCATATTCGGCTATGCGCTCCAAGGGCACGTCGCGCATGGAGCGCTGGCCCCGCCCGCGCGGCCCGATCAGCTCGGTAATGGGCTGGGGCCGGTAGCGCAGCAACGTTTCCGCCATGTAGTCCATGCTGTGCCGCAGGTCCGATTCCAGCAGGAAATGGGCCAGCATGGTGTCGAACTGCGGGCCTTCGATGCGCACGCCATGGTTCTCCACGGCCAGCATGTCGTACTTCAGGTTCTGGGCCACCTTCAATATGCGCGGGTCCGCCATTACCGGGCCGAAGGCCATCACCACCGCACGCGCTTCGGCCGGGTCGACCGGAACGGGCACGTACCAGCCCTCGTGCGCGTTCCAACTGAATGACATGCCCACGAGGCTGGCGGTAAGCGGCCCGAAGCCCTCGGTCTCGGTATCGAAACAAAAGGCGTCCAAGGTGGCCAACTGGGCGGCCAACGCCGCGATCTCGGCCGGTGTCCGGGCGATCTGGTAATGGTGCGGCGTACTGGCCAGGTCGGCCAATTGCGGGGGGCTCCCGGCAAAGGCATCGCCCCCTTCTTGCCCGAACATGCTCATTTGGGCGGCAGTTGTGGGCTGCTTGCCGGCAGGGGCCGCTACCGGCACAGCGGCCAACGCGGCCTCCTCGCCCAGCACCGTCTTCAGCAGGCTGCGGAACTCCAGTTCGCTGAACACCTCGTGGATCTTTTCGGGATCGGGCTCGTCCAAATGCAACGCCTCGTGGTCCAATTCCACCGGCACGGTGGTGAATATGGTGGCCAGTTGTTTGCTCATGCGCGCCTGGTCGGCATGGTTCACCACGTTTTCCTTCTGTTTGCCCTTTAGTTGGTCGGCATTTTCCAGCACGGCCTCCAGGCTGCCGAATTGCTGCACCAGCTTGATCGCGGTCTTTTCGCCGATCCCGGGTATGCCGGGTATGTTGTCCACCGCATCGCCCATCAGCCCAAGAATGTCGCGCACCTGGTCGGTATCCTCAAGCCCCCAGCGCTCGCAGATCTCCTTGGGCCCAAGGATCTCGGGCGGGGCACCGCTGCGGCCCGGTTTGTAGATCAGTGCGTTCGGGGTGACCAACTGCCCGAAATCCTTGTCCGGGGTTACCATGTAGGTCACGTAGCCCTCGGCTTCCGCCTTGCGCGCCAACGTGCCGATCACATCATCGGCCTCGTAGCCCTCGCTTTCGATCACCGGTATGCGGAAGGCCTCGATGATGCGCCGGATGTACGGCTCATTGCTGCGGATGTCGTCCGGTGTTTCCTGGCGGTTGGCCTTGTATTCGGGGTGCAGTTCCATGCGCTCGGCGGGTGCCCCGGAATCGAAGACAACGGCGATGTGCGTGGGCTTTTCGCGCTTCAGCAGGTCGAGCAGGGTAAGGGTGAAGCCGAATGCGGCGCTGGTGTTGAACCGCTTGCTGTTGATGCGCGGGTTGCGGATGAAACTGAAGTAGGCCCGGTAGATCAGGGCATAGGCATCCAGCAGGAAAAGGCGCTTATCGCCATTGGACAAGGGGGTGCTCATTGCGGGGCGTGAAGGTAGGAACGGACAAGGCGCGCCCTTACGGCGCCCGTGGGCATTGGCCCATGGACGGGAGCGGACGGCCCGTAAGCGCGTGGCCGATGTTTTCAGAAATTAGGAGACGGCAGCCCTATTGAACAGCGATCATGAACGCATAAAACCACTATATTTGCACCCGTTTCGGTGCGGCGAAGATGTGGAAGAGGGGACCGCCCCTCTTTTTTGTTCCCCACCGGCGGAGTACGCAATGATCACCACCGAACAACTGGTAACGGCACTGCAGCGGCACTTGGAGGGCACTTCCTGCTTCCTGGTGGGCGCCGAGGTGCGCCCTGGCGGCAAGGCCGTTGTGGAGGTGGACAACGACGAGGCCCCGATCACCCTGGGCGAGCTTACCGCCATAAACCGCGCCCTGCGCGATGCATTCGGCGAGGCACTGGACGACGTGGAACTGCAAGTGGGCAGCCCCGGCCTCGGCAAACCCTTCAAGGTGGAGCGCCAATACCTTAAATCCATCGGCCGCACGGTGGAAGCGGTGCTGGCCGACGGCCGGCAACTGCAGGGCCAACTGGAGGCCTACGACGGGCAGGCCCTTAGCCTGCGCGTGCTGCAACCCTCGAAGGTGAAAGGGCGCAAACCGAAACTTTCATCCGAAACCACGGTGATCCCGATCGCCGAAATAAAGGCCGTGCAGGCCACCATCAACATCAACTGAACCAGTGCAAATGAGCACAGTGAACCTTATCGAATCCTTCGGGGAATTCAAGGACGTAAAGAACATCGACCGGGTGACCATGATGGGCATCCTCGAGGATGTGTTCCGCGGTGTGGTGAAACGCAAGTATGGCGAGGAGGCCAACTTCGACATCATCATCAACCCCGATAAAGGCGACTTGGAGATCTGGCTGAACCGCGAGATCGTGCCCGATGGCGAAGTGGAGGACGAGGGCACGCAGATCGCCCTTTCAGAGGCCCTGAAGATCGAGCCCGACTTCGAAGTGGGCGAGGAGGTGAGCCAAGAGGTGAAGATCGCCGACTTCGGCCGCCGCAACATCCTTTCCCTGAAGCAGAACCTGCAGGGGCGGATCATGGAGCTGGAGAAGGACCACATCTACACCAAGTACAAGGAACGGGTGGGCGAGATCATCACCGGTGAAGTGTACCAGGTGTGGAAACGCGAGACCTTGGTGCTGGACGACGAGGGCAACGAGCTGATCATGCCCAAGGACCAGCAGATCAAAACCGACTTTTTCAAGAAGGGCGACACCGTGCGCGCGGTGGTGTGGAAGGTGGAAATGCGCAACAACAGCCCGGTGGTGCTGCTCTCGCGCGCGGCCCCGGAGTTTTTGGAGAAGCTGTTCGAGCAGGAAGTGCCTGAAGTGGCCGACGGGCTGATCACGATCAAGCGCATTGTGCGCGAACCCGGCGAGCGCGCCAAGGTGGCGGTGGAAAGCTACGATGACCGCATAGACCCGGTGGGCGCCTGCGTGGGCATGAAGGGCAGCCGGATCCACGGCATCGTGCGCGAGCTGCGCAACGAGAACATCGACGTGATCAACTGGACCACCAACGACCAGCTGCTGATCCAGCGTGCACTAAGCCCCGCCAAGGTGGGCGAGATCAAGCTGGACGAGGCCAACAAGCGCGCCGAGGTGTACATGAAGCCCGACCAGGTGGCCCTGGCCATCGGCAAGGGCGGGCACAACATCAAGCTGGCGGGCAGGCTCTCCGGCTACGACATCGATGTGTACCGCGACAGCGACGAGGTGACCGATGACGTGGACCTGGACGAGTTCCGCGACGAGATCGAGCCCTGGATCATCGAATCGCTGAAGAACATCGGCTGCGATACCGCCCGGGCAGTATTGGAGATCGCACCGGACGAATTGGCCAAGCGCACCGACCTGGAGGACGAGACGGTACTGGAAGTGCTTCGCATCTTGAAGCTTGAACTTTCCAAATAAGCGGTGGACCCCGCATAGGCAAACGAAGAACAGTTGAATGAGTGAAACGGCAGGAAAGGCGGTACGATTGAGCAAGGTCACGCGGGACTTCAACCTGGGCGTGCACACCGTGGTGGAGTTCCTGGCCGCCAAGGGCCACGCCGTGGAGGCAACCCCCAACGCCAAGATACCCGGCGAGCTTTACGCCTTGCTGGAGAAGGAATTCGGCCAGGACAAGGCCGAGAAGGAAGCGAGCAAGCAAGTGATACAAGAGCGCCAAGAGCGCGAGGTTGTGGCCTTGGCCAGCGCACCCGAGGCGGTTGAGCCGCCCGCGCCGGCCCCCGCGCCCGCCCCTGCACCTACACCTGCCCCGGCCGCAGAAGAGCCCCCTGCGCCGGCACCGGCTGCCGCGGCACTCGAGCCCCCTGCGGCCAAGGAGCCGGCCAAGCCCAAGCGCGCAGCGGCGGCCAAGGAGGAAAAGCCGGCCAAGGAAGGGCCGGAGGTGATCAAGGCCACCCCGCAACGCATGGCCGGCCCCAAGACCGTGGGCAAGATCGACCTTGAGGCACGCAAGAAACCTGCCGCGGCACCAACGCTCCCGCCAGCGGAAAAGCCAGCAGCGGCCGCGCCGCCGCCGGCAGCGCCACCCGCCGCGCCGCCAGCGCCGGAAAAGGCACCCGAGCCCGAGACCATCCGTGTGAACGTGGAGCGCTTGGCCGGCCCCAAGACCGTGGGCCGCATCGAACTGCCCAAGGAACGCGAACGAAAGCCCGCCGACCGCGACCGTGAACGTGGGCGCAGGAAGCGCATCGTGAAACCCGGCCCGGTGAACGTGGGCCGCGTGGTGCAGCAGGAACAGCGCAAGGCGGCCAGTGGCAAGCCCGGCGAGCTCGATGAAAATGCCGTGAAGCGCAAAGTGAGCGAAACACTGGCGCGGCTCACCGGCGGCGGAGGAAAGAGCAGGGCCGCCAAACGCCGCGGCGACAAACGCATGGAGCGCTTCCAGCGCCGCGAGGAGGAAGCCGAGGCCCGCCAATTGGCAGGCCGCACGCTGAAGGTGACCGAATTCGTTACCGCAAGCGAGCTGGCCTCCATGATGGACGTGCCCGTGACCGACATCATCAAGGCCTGCTTCTCGCTGGGCATGATGGTGAGCATCAACCAGCGCCTGGACGCCGAGACCCTGGCGGTGATCGCCGAGGAATACGGCTTCACCGTGGAGTTCGTGGGCACCGACGTGCAGGATGAAGGCCTGATCGAGGCCGATGATCCCGATCGCCTGGCGCCACGCGCCCCCATCGTTACCGTAATGGGCCACGTGGACCACGGGAAAACCTCGCTGCTCGACCAGATCCGCAAGGCCAATGTGATCGCTGGCGAGGCCGGGGGGATCACCCAGCACATCGGCGCATACCGCGTTACGCTGGACAACGGCAAGCGCATCACCTTCCTCGATACCCCCGGCCACGAGGCCTTTACCGCCATGCGCGCACGGGGTGCACAGGTCACCGACATTGCCATCATTGTGATCGCCGCCGACGACAGCGTGATGCCGCAGACACGCGAAGCCATCAATCACGCACAGGCCGCCAATGTGCCCATGGTGTTCGCGTTCAACAAGATCGATAAACCCCAGGCCAACGCGGACAAGATCCGCGAGCAGCTCTCCCAGATGAACATCCTGGTGGAGGAATGGGGCGGCAAGTTCCAAACGCAGGAGATCAGTGCCAAGAAGGGCATGGGCATTGAGCAATTGCTCGAGAAAGTGCTGCTGGAGGCCGAATTGCTCGAATTGAAGGCCGACCCCGGCAAGCGCGGCACAGGCGTGGTGATCGAAAGCACGCTGGAAATGGGCCGTGGCTATGTGACCACCCTGCTGGTGGAGGGCGGGACCCTGCACAAGGGCGATATGATCCTGGTGGGGCAGCACAGCGGCCGGGTGCGCAACATGTTCAACGAACGTGGCCAACAGGTGGCGGAGGCAGGTCCTTCGGTACCGGTCTCCATACTCGGCCTGGACGGCGCGCCCAATGCAGGCGACCACTTCCATGTGATGGACGACGAGCGCGAGGCCAGGCAGATCGCCACGCGCAGGCAGCAACTGCAGCGCGAACAGGGCATCCGCACCCGCAAGCACATCACGCTCGACGAGATCGGGCGGCGCTTGGCGATCGGCGATTTCAAGGAGCTCAACATCATCGTCAAGGGCGACGTGGACGGCTCCGTGGAGGCCCTGACCGATTCGCTGCTCAAGCTCAGCACCGAGAACATCAAGGTGGACGTGATCCACAAGGCCGTGGGCCCGATCGCGGAGAGCGACGTGCTGCTGGCCTCGGCCTCAAACGCCATCATCATCGGCTTCCAGGTGCGGCCCACCATTGGCGCGCGCAAGCTTGCCGAGCATGAGGAGATCGAGATCCGCCTCTATTCCATCATCTACGATGCCATCGAAGAGCTGAAGCAGGCCATGGAGGGCATGCTGGCACCGAAGGAGGAGGAGAAGGTGATCGGCACGGCCGAAGTGCGCGAAACCTTCCGCATCAGCAAGGTGGGCACGGTGGCGGGCTGCTATGTGCTCGATGGCAAGATCACGCGCAACAGCCGTGTTCGCGTGATCCGCGAAAGCATCGTGGTGTACACCGGCGAATTGTCCGACCTGAAGCGCTTCAAGGACGATGTGCGCGAGGTGACCCACGGCTACGAATGCGGCCTCAGCATCAAGAACTTCAACGACATCAAGGTGGGCGACCACATCGAAGCCTTTGAAATGGTGGAGGTGAAGCGCACCTTGGAGGATTGATCACCGGTACGCCGGACATGAGAACGCCGCGCCGGTCGCGGCGTTCTGCATTCATGCCACATCCGGCACGGTACGATCGGTTTTTTTATTGGCCCCTGTTCTGCCCGATCAAGGCCGGCGGCTCAATGTCGTCCGGCACAATGTACAGGCCCGGGAACCCGCTCTTCAGCATTTCGCGCAGCGCCTCCGCGGATACGCGGTCGCGCAGGTCGCCCACGCGCACCCGGAAGTTGGGCGCCAGGTAACTGAGGTAGGCGGGCACATCGGGGTGCTGCACCAGGAAAGCGCGGCGTGTGGCTTCCGCCGTACCACGGTCGCCCAGGAAGATCTGTACCCGGTAACCGCGGATGGTTTGCTTGCGTGCCGCATAATCGGCCATCATCGCCTTGATCCGTTCGCTCTCCAGCACGCGCACATCGCCTTCGCGCACACTGTCCACCGTGCCGATCACCGGCAAATGGCGGTCGCCTTGCGGCCTGAAGATCGATAGGCTGTCGTGCTGGGCCAAGGCCGGCGAAAAGCTGCTCAACAGAAGGCAGAATGGAACGAAACGCATGGGGCCAAATGTACCGGTGGGCCACAAGTTGCAAGCATCGGGCCATGTTGGGCATGCTCGTCGGGGCCGATCGGCGGGCCAAAGAATGACAGGGCCATGACAGCCATTTGACCAATGCTGGTGCAGGTTAAGCGGCGTTGCTGCATTCTTAGAACGGTTCTAAATAGGCCTTCCGGGCCTTACCCGTTGGCTGTATGGTTACAGCCATATCGCTTGGCGGCTACTTTTGCGCGGCGCGGAACCGGTGGTCTCCGCCCACTAAATCGTTTGGAATGTCCCTTGTTTACAGGCTTTTTAAGCGGTCATCCAGGGTATTGGGCCCTGCCGCCCTCTTTGTTCTCATAGCACTCGGCCACCCTGCCTCGGCCCAGGTTGATCAGGCCACGTACGACAGCGGTGAAAAGCTTTTCAAGGCCAATTGCGCCAGCTGCCACAAGCCTGATAAGGACATGACCGGGCCCAAGCTCCAGGGCTCTAAGGAGCTTTGGGAAGGGAAGGGCGATATCCACGAGTGGATCAAGAACAGCCAAGCGTATATCAAGACCGGCAACGCCTACGCCAAGCAGTTGTTCGAGGACCACAACCGCATCGTCATGCCGCCGCAGGCCCTCAGCAACGAGGAGATCGATGCGATCCTGTACTTCAGCGACAACTATGCGCCCGCCGGCGCCAAGCAGGCCGCAGGCCCCGCCGAGCCGCAGGCCGAGGTGAAATCCTCCAGCAATTGGGAGTGGTGGGTGATCACCGGCCTGTTGTTCCTGGTGGTGCTGCTCTCACTGGGCGGGGTGCGCAACCAGCTCACCAACGCCGTGCGCGAGAAGCAGGGGCTGCCCCCCGAGCCGGCGCTAAGCACCTGGGGCCGCATCCGCCGCTGGGCCAACCGCCACAAGGGCTGGGCCAGCGTGTTCGTGCTGCTGATCGTGGTATGGCTCTCCGTGCTGCTCTGGAACTGGATGTTCCGCATCGGCGTGTACGGGGGCGACAAAGTGGAGCACTACAAGCCTTCGCAGCCCATCAACTTCGACCATACCCTGCACGCCGGCAAGGACAACCTGGCCATCAATTGCCAATACTGCCACAGCGGTGCCGAAAAGAGCCGCCATGCCGGCATACCCAGCGCCAACGTGTGCATGAACTGCCACCAGGCCGTTAGCGAAGGCCCCAATACCGGCACCGCCGAGATCGCCAAGATCTATGCCGCCACCGGCTGGGACCCCACCGCGATGAAATACACCGGCGAGCAAAAGCCCATCGTATGGAACAAGGTGCACAACCTGCCCGACCTCGCCTACTTCAGCCACGAACAGCACGTGGCCGTGGGCAAGATCGAATGCCAGAAGTGCCACGGGCCGGTGGACACCGAAATGGACCAGGTGCAGCAGTGGAGCCCGCTGACCATGGCCTGGTGCCTGGATTGCCACAACAACACCGAAGTGGCCGTTACCAACACCGATAACGGCTACTACAAGGAGATCCACCGCCGTTTGGCCCAAACACCCATGGGCCAGCAGGAATTGCGCAAATACCTGGAGGACGAGAAGATCACCGTTCGAGAACTTGGCGGCTTCGAATGCGCCAAGTGCCATTATTAAGATCCATCAGCTTTACAGACAGATGTCGAGCACCAAGCATTATTGGCAGGACCTTTCCGAACTGGACCCTGCAGGTTCACCCGCCAAGGCCAGCACGGCCGAGTTCAATGAACCCATGCCGCTGGACCAAGTCCTGGCCGATGGCGGCATCGCAGGCTCCACCACCAGCCGCCGCGACTTCCTGAAGTTCCTCGGCTTCTCCGTTGGCGCCGCCACGCTGGCAGCGTGCGAAGCGCCCGTTGTGAAGAGCATTCCCTACGTGAACAAACCGGAGGAGATCACCCCGGGCGTGGCCAATTGGTACGCCTCCACCTACTACGATGGCGAGGACTTCGCAAGCGTGCTGGTGAAGACCCGCGAAGGACGCCCCATCCACGTTACCGGCAACACCCGCTTCGGTGTAAACCGCAACCCGCAAACCGGCCTGTCTGCCATCAACGCCCGCATCAACAGCAGTGTGCTGGGCCTGTACGACAGCGAGCGTCTTGCCGGACCCGTGCAGGTGGGCAACGGCGAATTCGCCAAGCGCACGTGGGCCGAGGCCGACAAGGCCATTACCGCCGGGCTGGCCCAGGCCGGGGCGGCCGGCAAGCGGATCGTGATCCTTACCGGCACGGTGATCAGCCCTGCCGTGAAGGACGCCATCAACCAATTCAAGGCCAAGTACGGCATGGCCCTGCGCACCGGCGATACCGCCGTGAGCGCCAATGTGGGCGGACTGGTGGAGCATGTGCAGTACGACCCCATCAGCTATTCGGGCGTGGCCAGTGCCAACCTGAAGACCTTCGGCAAATGGGCCTTCCCCAGCTACGACCTTACCAAGGCCGATGTAGTGGTGGGCATCGGAGCCGATTTCCTCAGCAATTGGGGAAGCACCACCGAGAACACCTGGCAGTACACCAGCCGCAGAAGGCCCGAGGATGCCACGGATGCACGGCCCATGAGCCGCCACTGGCACTTTGAGGCGCGCATGAGCATGACCGGCGCCAATGCCGACCGCCGTGTGGCCATCAAGCCCAGTGAAATGGTGCAGGTGGTGCTGGCGTTGCATGACGCCATTGCAGGGGCCACCGGCAATGCCCCGGCCGGCAAGGGCCAATTGCCAGAGGCTGCCGCCGCGGCCGCGGCACAATGTGCCAAGGAACTGCTGGCCGCCCGCGGCAAGAGCGTGGTGATGTGCGGGGTGAACGAGGAAGGCATCCAGGTGCTGGTGAACAGCATCAACCAAATGCTGGGCAACTACGGCAACACGGTGGACATCCGCAATGCCTCGCCGTTCTTCCAAGGCAACGATGCCGCCGTGGCCCAAGTGGTGAAGGACCTCAACGCCGGAGCGGTGGGTGCCATTCTGGTCCACGGTGTCAACCCGGCCTACACGCTGCCCAATGCCGCCGAATTCAAGGAGGGCCTGAAGAAGGCCGCGCTGAGCGTAAGCTTCAGCGGCTGGGCCGATGAAACCGCATCGCTGTGCCAATGGATCGCGCCCGATCACCACTGGCTCGAGAGCTGGGGCATGCACGATGCCGGCCGTGGGAACTTCGCCCTGTCGCAGCCCACCATCCGGCCCCTGTTCGATACACGCGCATGGGGCGAAAGCCTGCTGGCCTGGAGCGGGTCGCAACTGAATTGGCTCGGGCAGGTACAGTCCGTGTTCGCCAATACCACGGGTGCCAGCTGGAACCAAAGCCTGCACGATGGCGCCTTCCAAGGCAACGCCACCGTTGCCGAACCTTCCGCCTTTACGGCCGACCTTGCCGATGCGGCACGCCGTGCCGGCGAGGGCGTAAAGGCCGGTGAATGGGAATTGGAGCTCTACACGTCCGAGGCCCTCGCCAGCGGCCTGCACGCCAACAACCCGTGGCTGCAGGAACTCCCCGACCCGATCACCAAGGTCACCTGGGACAACTACATCTGCATTTCGCCGGAGGACCTGAGCGAGCTCACCGGTAAAAGCTTCAAGCAACTGTACATCGGGCAGGAGAGCCCGGCACAATTGCTGAAGGTAACGGTGAACGGCGTGGAAATGGAACTGCCCGCGGTAATGAGCCCCGGCCAGGCCCGCCGCACCATTGCCGTGGCGCTTGGCTACGGCCGCGGCGCCAACGGCGAGCGCGTGGGACGTGCCGCCTGCATGCGCAATCCGGATGGCAGCCCGGCGCCCGTGGGCCAGAGCGCCTACCCCTGGACCGCCCTCCGCAACAACACGGTGCGCTACATGGCCTACGATGCAGCGGTGCAAGCCACCGGCCGCACCTACGCCCTGGCGCTTACGCAGACCCAAATGACGGGCATGGACCGGGGCAGCATCGTGAAGGAGACCACCTTCACGGTATGGGCGATGGAAAAGCCCGAGCTGTACAACCCGCCGCACACCATGCCCGTGCACGAGGACGTGAACGGCGATGGCAAGATCAACGCGCTGGACCGCGTACCCGCCACCTCGCTCGACCTGTGGGCCGACCACCCGATCGAGGAAGTGGGCCACCGCTGGGGCATGAGCATCGACCTGAATGCCTGCATCGGTTGCGGTGCCTGCATAACGGCGTGCAACAGCGAGAACAACATTTCCGTGGTGGGCAAGGACGAGGTGCGCCGCAGCCGTGAGATGCACTGGCTGCGCATCGACCGCTACTACACCAGCGACACCCATGAGGACACCGAAGGACTGAGCTGGGCCGGCAAATTGGCCGCCATGGAGCGGCCCGCCGCCGACCCCACGGTCATTTTCATCCCCATGATGTGCCAGCACTGCAACCACGCTCCGTGCGAAACGGTGTGCCCCGTGGCCGCCACCACGCACAGCGAGGAAGGGCTGAACATGATGACCTACAACCGCTGCATCGGCACGCGCTACTGCGCGAACAACTGCCCCTACAAGGTGCGGCGCTTCAACTGGTTCAACTACGTTACTGAGGACTTCAGCCAGGTGAACCCCGCATGGGACGAGCTGGGCCGCATGGTGCTGAACCCGGACGTGACCGTGCGCAGCCGCGGTGTGATGGAGAAGTGCTCGCTGTGCGTGCAGCGCATACAAGCGGGCAAACTCGAAGCGAAGAAGGCCGGCCACCCGGTACGCGATGGCGACATCCAGACCGCTTGCTCGGCGGCCTGCGGCTACGGCGCCATCACCTTCGGCGACCTGAACGACGCCGGCAGCAAAGTGCGCGCCGGGCGCGACAACCCGCGCGGGTACCAAATGCTTGAGGAGGTAGGCACCCACCCCAACGTGAACTACTTGGTGAAGGTGCGCAATAATTCAGGGGAAGAAAACGGAAAAGCCTAAGAGAGAACGGCAATGCATCAAGAAGCAGCGATAAGGCCCCCGCTTATTCTGGGGCACCGCACCTACGCAGACATCACCGCGGACGTGGTGGCGCCCATCGAGAACAAGGCGCCGCGCATGTGGTACGTGCTGATGACCATAGCGTCCATCATCGCACTGTACGGCATCGGGTGCATCCTTTACCTGGTAAGCAAGGGCATTGGGGCCTGGGGCCTCAACAAGACCATCAACTGGGCATGGGACATCACCAACTTCGTGTGGTGGGTGGGCATCGGCCACGCCGGCACCCTCATCAGCGCAGTGTTGTTGCTGTTCCGCCAGAAGTGGCGCATGGCCGTGAACCGCTCGGCGGAGGCCATGACCATTTTCGCCGTGATGATGGCCGCCTTGTTCCCCATGATCCACATGGGCCGCATCTGGCTGGCCTATTTCGTGTTCCCCCTGCCCAACCAGTTCGGTTCGCTTTGGGTGAACTTCAACTCGGCACTGCTTTGGGACGTGTTCGCCATCTCCACCTATTTCTCGGTGTCCGTGGTGTACTGGTACATCGGCCTGATCCCCGACTTCGCCACCCTGCGCGACCACGTGACCAAGCGTTGGCAGAAGAGCTTCTATTCGGTCCTCTCCTTCGGCTGGTCGGGCAACGCGAAGGCATGGCAGCGTTTCGAGGAAGTGAGCTTGGTGCTCGCGGGCCTGGCCACCCCGCTGGTGTTCTCGGTGCACTCGGTGGTGTCCATGGACTTCGCCACTTCGCTGGTGCCGGGCTGGCATAGCACCATTTACCCGCCCTATTTCGTGGCCGGCGCCATCTTCTCCGGTTTCGCCATGGTGCAGACCCTGCTGGGGATCATGCGCAAGACGCTGAAGCTGGAGGCCTACGTGACGCGCAAGCACGTGGAGTACATGAACATCGTGATCATTGTTACCGGTGGCATCGTGGCCGTGGCCTACGCCACCGAGTTCTTCATCGGCTGGTACAGCGGCGTGGAGTACGAATACTACACCTACATGTCGGTAGGCGCGGCAACGGGCCAATACTGGTGGGCCTTCTGGGCGTTGATGCTGTGCAACATCCTCATCCCGGCCACGCTGTGGTTCAAGCGGGTGCGCACCAGCTTCTTCTGGTCGTGGATCATTTCCATTGTCATCAACGTGGGCATGTGGTTCGAGCGCTTCGACATCATCGTGCTCTGCCTGCACCGCGACTATATGCCCTCCGGCTGGACCATGTTCTACCCCTCCTGGGTGGACGTGGGCACCTTCCTGGGCACCATCGGCATTTTCTTCACCCTCTACCTGCTGTTCGCACGCTACTTCCCGGTATTGGCGCTCAACGAGCTGAAGAGCATACTGAAGAGCAGCGGAGAGAGCTACAAAGGCGAGGTGTTACCCAAATCACAGCATTGATCCAATGGCCAACAAAGTGATCTACGCCGTTTACGAGGACCCTGAACAGCTCAAGGACGCAGCCCGCAAGCTCGTCACGGCCGGGATCCGGGTTCGCGACGTCTTCAGCCCCTTCCCCGTTCACGGGATCGACCCCATCATCGGCCTCAAGCGCACGCGCTTGGGCATCGTCTCCTTCATGTTCGGTGTCATGGGCCTGTCATTGGCCGTGCTGGGCACCTACTACATGATGATCTACGATTGGCCGATGAACATCGGCGGCAAGCCGAACCGGTTCTACTACCAGAACGTGACCAGCTTTGTGCCGGTGCTGTTCGAGTTCACCGTGCTGTGCGCCGCCCACGGCATGGCCATTACCTACCTGATCCGCAACAAGACCCTGCCGGGCATGCCTGCACGCAACCCGGACCCCCGCAGCACCGACGATAAGTTCATCATTGAGTTGCGCACGGAGGAGAACAGCGCGCATTCACCCGAGGCCATCACCGGCCTGCTGCGCGAAACAACCGTGTTCGAGATCAACGAGCGCCAATATTGAGCATGAAAAGCCTGATGACAAACCCGGCCGGCGTGGCCTTGGCACTTTGCGGCACCGCACTGCTGCTGGGCTGCACCCGCGACGCGGACAGTCCCGGCCTGGAGTACATGCCGGACATGTACCGCGGCCCGGCCATTGAAGCCTATGTGGACTATGGGCAGGATCCGTACTACTTCGGCGATAGCCTGGCCGAGGCCCAGCGCGCCACCCAAAGCGCAAGGCTGCCCGTAACGGGGACCATCCCCTTTGCCGAGGACCCCGCGGATGCCGCGTACAACTTCCCCTTCCCTTACCCCAATACACAGGAGGGATACGAAGCCGCAGGCCGCGAGCTGCACAGCCCCATCCCCATGACCACCGCCACGGTGGACCAAGGGCGGAAGCTGTACGACGTGTTCTGCATACAATGCCACGGGGCCACGGGCCAAGGTGATGGCACCGTGGTGAGCAAGGGCGGATACCCGCCGCCGCCCGCCTATGACGGCGCGCAACTGAAGGACCTGCCCGAGGGCAAGGTGTACCATGCCATTACCTGGGGGCGCAACATTGCCATGGGCAGCCATGCCAGCCAACTGAACAAGAAGGAGCGCTGGCTTGTGGTGCAGTACGTGAAGTACCTGCAGCACGGCGGCAAGATGCCCGGCGATGCAAGCCAGGACACGACAACCACGGCCAACGCCAAGTGAATAACCAAGCAGCGATGAATTTCACCATTTCAAAACGGGCGAACACCATCACCTTGGCGCTGATCCTTATCGGCGTGGTGATGGCCATCATCGGCGTGGTGGGCGACCATACCGACAATAAGCAATACTCATGGGCGGCATTCTATGCCAATGCCCTGTTCTTCTTCTTCATCGCCTTGGGCACGTTGTTCTTCTATACGCTGAACCATGTGACCGAGACCGCTTGGACCGTGTTGGTGAAGCGCGTGTATGAGGCCATTACCACCTATTTGCCCTGGGGGGCGCTCGCGGTACTGCTCGTGCTGGTGGCCGGTTCCATCGGGTTGCACCACATTTGGCCATGGATGGATCCACGCGTGCTCGATGCCGGCAACGTGGAGCATTACGACTCCCACATCGCTTGGCTGTCGCCGTATTTGAACAAGCCCTTCTTCTGGGTGCGGGCCCTGCTGATCATGGCCGTGTTCGTGTTCTATGCGCGCTGGTTCCGCAAGCAAAGCCTGAAAATGGACAGCGAAACGGGCGAGGCCCTGCTGGCCAGCCATTGGAAGACCTACAACCGCAGCGTGCTGTTCATCGTGTTCTTCGCATTCTTCAGCACCGTGCTGGCCTGGGACTGGATCATGAGCATCGACGTGCATTGGAAGAGCGCCCTGTTCGGCTGGTACGTGTTCGGGGGCATGTGGGCCTCGGGCATGATCACGGCCGTGGTGTTCGTGCTGTACCTGAAGGGCAAGGGCTACTTGCCGCAGGTGAACGCGAGCCATTTGCAGGACATGGGCAAATGGATGTTCGCGGTCAGTTTCCTGTGGAGCTACCTTTACTTCGAGCAATACCTGCTGATATGGTACTCGAACATTCCGGAGGAGAGCTCCTACTACTTCGTGCGGATCAACAACCATCCGTGGCTCACCTGGGTGATGTTCTTCATCAACTTTGCGCTGCCCATGGTGCTGCTGATGAGCCGCGACACGAAGCGCTCGCCCAAATACCTGATCGGTGTGGCCGTGATTATCTTCGTGGGTCATTGGTTGGACACCGTGCAAATGATCATGCCGGGTTCGGTGGGGCTGCACTTCGAGCGGATCGGCATCGTGGAGATCGGCTTCTTCGCTGCCTTCCTCGGGCTGTTCGTGCGCACCGTGCTTTCCGCCTTTGCCAAGGCACCCCTTACGGTGGTGGCACATCCTTTCCTGGAGGAGAGCGTCCATCACCACATTTGAACTTGGAATACATAAGAGCATAACCGAACCGGATAATGACGACGTTGCTGATACTTGCGGTGCTGGTCCTTGGCTTCATGGTGGTGCTGCGCCTGAGCCGGGTGGCCGAGCTTACCCGCGAATTGCGCGGGCTGCGCGAAGAGGTCATCCCCGAAAGCGAGAACCGCATGTCGGGCAGGCTGATGTGGGCCTTCGGGGCCATTTACCTGATCCTCTTCATCTGGCTGCCCATCCATTACCACGATGTGTTCCTGCCCGTTGCGGCCAGCACCCAAGGGGTTTGGATCGACCAGATGTTCACCGTCAACTGGTGGATGCTGGGGATCGTGTTCTTCGGCACCAACATCGCCCTGTTCTATTTCGCCGGCAAGTACTACCACCGCGACGGGAAGCGGGCCTTCTGGTACCCGCACAACAACAAGCTGGAAATGGTATGGACCATCATTCCGGCGGTTACCCTGATCGCGGCCATCATCTACGGTATCATTATCTGGAACAGGATCACGGCACCACCTGCGCCCGGCACCATGGAAGTGGAGGTGTACTCCAAGCAGTTCGACTGGACCTTCCGCTACCCGGGCAAGGACGGCAAACTGGGCGCCACAGATTACCGCCTGATCGGGGCCGATAACCCACTGGGCATCCTCACGCGCAATACGATCTCGAAACGCATTGGCGAACTGCGGAACGAAGCAGCGGAGGCCATAGCCGACCGCGACGCACAGATCGCCATTCTGCCCAAGAGCAAGCTGGAGGAGAAGGAGAAGGAGATCGCCCACATCAACCGCACCCTGGAGCGCCTGCTCAACCTGCAACAGTTGATGGAGGAGGACATCAAGGTGAACGGCGACAACAGCAAGTACCTGCACGGCGCCGACGACCAAGTGACCAAGGAATTCCACCTGCCGGTGGGCCAGGACGTGGAGTTGCTTTTCCGCAGCCAGGACGTGATCCACAGTGCCTACCTGCCGCACATGCGGGCACAGATGAACACCGTGCCCGGCATGACCACCCGCATGCACCTGGTGCCCACCATCACCACGGACAGCATGCGCGTGATCACCAACAACCCGGACTTTGATTACATCCTCATGTGCAACAAGGTCTGCGGCATCTCGCATTACAACATGCAGTCGCCGCTCACCGTGGTAACGCCCGGAGCGTTCAAGGTATGGAGGATCATGCTGCCCCCGTTCGAGAAAGGCGGAACGGCCGGGGCCGCAGCCACTGAACAGGAAGGAACACCCGCCCCGGCCGATACCGCCGCAACACCGGAAGCCCAGGCCACCGCACAGGCCGGCACCGGAACGAATCAATAATTGAACTGAGACCATGAGCGCCGCAATCAACCCGCCGGTGGACCAGAACCAAGGCCACGCGCACGCGGATCTTCACCAGCACAAGGAGAGCTTCATCTCCAAGTATGTGTTCTCGCATGATCACAAGATGATCAGCAAGCAGTTCTTGATCACTGCGATCATCATGGCCGTGGTGGCCATGATCATGTCGATCATTTTCCGCCTGCAGATCGCCTTCCCCGGCGAAAGCTTCGCTTTCACCCACTTCTTCCTGGGCGATAAATGGGCGCCGAACGGCGTGCTCAGTCCCTCGATGTTCCTGGGGCTGGTCACCATACACGGCACGATCATGCTCTTCTTCGTGCTCACCGGTGGCCTTTCAGGCACGTTCAGCAACCTGTTGATCCCGTTCCAGATCGGCGCGAGGGACATGGCCAGTGGCTTCATCAACATGTTGTCCTACTGGTTCTTCCTGGCCGCCTCCATCATGATGCTTTCCTCCCTGTTCGTGGAAAGCGGCCCCGCAGCAGGTGGGTGGACGGTATACCCGCCGCTGAGCGTGCTGCCCGAGGCCATTCCCGGCTCAGGCACGGGCATGACCCTCTGGCTGTTCAGCATGGTCCTGTTCATCGCGGGCTCGCTCATGGGCAGCCTCAACTACATCGTTACCGTGCTCAACCTGCGCACCAAGGGCATGAAAATGACCCGCCTGCCCCTTACGGTGTGGGCGCTGCTGCTCACCGCCATTGTGGGTGTGCTGGCCTTCCCCGTGCTGGTGAGCGCGGTGGTACTGTTGATCATGGACCGCCTGATGGGCACCAGCTTCTACCTGAGCGAGATCTACATCGCCGGTGAGGCCTTGGACAACCTCGGTGGCAGCCCGATCCTGTACGAGCACCTCTTCTGGTTCCTGGGGCACCCCGAGGTGTACATCGTGATCCTGCCCGCCTTCGGCATCAGCTCCGAGGTGATCTCCACCATGAGCCGCAAGCCGATCTTCGGCTACCGCGCGATGATCGGTTCGCTGATGGCGATCTCGTTCCTCAGCTTCCTGGTGTGGGCGCACCACATGTTCGTAACCGGCATGAACCCCTTCCTGGGCTCGATCTTCGCCTTTACCACCACGCTGATCGCGGTGCCCAGCGCCATCAAGGTGTTCAACTACATCACCACGCTCTGGCGCGGCAATATCATCTTCAGCCCCGGCATGCTGTTCAGCATCGGCATGGTGTCCACCTTCATCGCCGGCGGCCTCACGGGCATCATCGTGGCCAACGCGGCGCTGGACATCCACGTGCACGATACCTACTTCGTGGTGGCGCACTTCCACATGGTGATGGGCGTGAGCGCGATCTTTGCCATGATGGCCGGCGTGTACCATTGGTTCCCGCGCATGTACGGCCGCATGATGAACAACAGGCTCGGCTATGTGCACTTCTGGATCACCTTGATCTGTGCCTACGGCGTGTTCATTCCCATGCACTATGTGGGCCTCTCGGGTCCCCGCCGCTACTATGAGTACACCGAATTCCCCATGTTCCAGGGCCACTTCATGGACCTGAACATCATCATCACCGTGTTCGCGGCCATTGGAGGCGCCGTGCAGGTGGTGTTCCTCTACAACTTCTTCCGCAGTATCTGGTGGGGCCAGAAGGCACCCCAGAACCCGTGGCACAGCAACACGCTGGAATGGACGGCCCCCGTGGAGAACATCCATGGCAACTGGCCCGGCCCCCTGCCCGTGGTGCACCGCTGGCCCTACGACTACAGCAAGCCCGGCAAGGCCGAGGACTACGTGCCGCAAACCGTTCCCTTGGAGGAAGGCGAGGAAGAGCATTGAACCTTGCCGAATGGCCCCGGCCTTGGCACCGCATAACGGAAGATCCGCGCCATTCGCGCGGATCTTCCCTTTCCGGACCTGCTTGTGCGCCGCGCTGCTCATGCTGCACGGCACATGCGCGCAGGCCCAATTGCTGGACAGTTTGGCGCTGTTCGCCCGGCAGCGCCCGCGCTTCGTGGCCAAGCTCGATTCGCGCGGCTCGTTCATCAGCAACAGCAATGTGAGCCTGTTCGGCATAAAGGCCGGCGTGGAGCATGCGGGCCGGTTCCAGTACGGGGCCGGCTACGCTTTCCTCACCGGCCATGTGGGGCATGACCGCACCATTGATGGCGTGCCCGGCCAATCCGTGGAATTGCGCCTGGCCTACGCCACACCCTACGTGGAGTATGCCTTTTACCTGCGCGGGCCATGGGAGGCACGCATACCCGTGCAATTCGGCATTGGTGGGGCGCGGTTGGTGCATGTGGACGCGGACGGTGCCGCGCGCACGGTTGAACGGAGCTTTGTGCTGTTCTACGAACCGGCCATGACCGTGCAGTACAGGTTCCTGCGGTGGTTCGGCGCGGGGGCGGGGTGGGGTTTCCGCTTGCAACTGGGCGGCTCGCGGATGGGCGAAACCCTTACGGCGCCGGTCTATTTGCTCGGGTTGAAAGTGTTCATGGGCGACCTTTGGGCGGATATCAAGCGCGGGCAGCGTGGTTAACTTTGGCCTCCCCCATGCCCGAACCGTTCGACCTGCGCCAAGAGCAACGCTCCGCCTCCGACAAGGAGATGGAGCAGGTGCTGAGGCCGCGCCGCTTTGAGGAATTCGCAGGGCAGAAGGCCGTGACCGATAACCTGAAGGTGTTCGTGCAGGCCGCCAAGCTGCGCGGGGAGGCCCTGGACCACCTGTTGTTGCACGGCCCACCCGGACTGGGCAAAACCACCCTGGCGGGCATTGTGGCGCAGGAAATGGGCGTAGGCATGCGCGTGACCAGCGGCCCCGTGCTGGACAAGCCCGCCGACCTGGCCGGCCTGCTCACCAACCTGGAGCCGAACGACCTGCTCTTCATCGACGAGATCCACCGGTTGAGCCCGATCGTGGAGGAATACCTGTACAGCGCGATGGAGGATTACCGGATCGACCTGGTGATCGATGCCGGCCCCAATGCGCGCACCGTGCAGATCCCGTTGAACCCGTTCACCCTGGTGGGGGCCACCACCCGCAGTGGCCTGCTTACCGCGCCGCTGCGCGCCCGTTTCGGCATCAACAGCCGGTTGGATTATTACGACGCCGACACCTTGACCGGCATCCTGAAACGCTCGGCCGGGTTGCTGAACGTGCCGATCGACGGCGAGGCCGCGCACGAGATCGCCCGGCGCAGCAGGGGCACGCCGCGCATCGCCAACGCCCTATTGCGCAGGGTGCGCGATTTCGCCCAGATCAAAGGCAACGGATCCATCGACATGGCCATAGCCAAGCATGCGCTGAAAGCCTTGAACGTGGACGCCCACGGCCTGGATGAGATGGACAACCGGATCTTACTGTGCATCATCGAAAAATTCGGCGGCGGGCCCGTGGGGTTGAACACCGTGGCCACGGCAGTAGGGGAGGAGAGCGGCACCATTGAAGAAGTGTACGAGCCGTTCCTGATCATGGAAGGCTACATCATGCGCACCCCGCGCGGCAGGCAGGCCACGGAAAGGGCCTACAAGCACCTGGGCAAAGCACCGCAGGCCAAACCCGGCACCCTGTTCGAATAGCAGCACCGGCCATGGACGGTCCGCTGTGGTTACATTCGCGGCCCGTATTGGAGAAGTGGCCGAGTGGTTTAAGGCGCACGCCTGGAAAGTGTGTTTACCCGAAAGGGTAACGGGGGTTCGAATCCCTCCTTCTCCGCCAACGCCGCCCGCGCAGCGGGCGATAAACCCCCACGGCCGGATGCCGAGCTTGCTC
>JBIQMI010000003.1:28786-31781 GCA_044463585.1 Cryomorphaceae bacterium | reverse complement strand
CAGCTTTTTGACCATGTGGAACGGCTGAACAAGCCGGTGATCGCCGCTGTGAACGGCTTCGCGCTGGGCGGTGGATTGGAGTTGGCCATGAGCTGCCACCTTCGCGTGGCGAGCGACAATGCCCGCATGGGCCTGCCGGAAACGAGCCTTGGCGTTATCCCCGGCTACGGCGGCACACAACGATTGGCCCGCTTGGTGGGCAAGGGCAAGGCCATGGAAATGATCTTCACCGCGGGCATGATCAAGGCGGATGAGGCCCTGCAATGGGGCTTGGTGAACCACGTGGTGCCACAGGCCGAACTGCTGGCCAAGTGCAACGAATTGGCCGGGGCCATCATCAAGAACTCGCCCACTGCACTTGCCGCCGCCATACGCGCGGTGAACGCGGGCTACGAGCCCGGTGCCAATGGCATGCAGCGCGAGATCGAGGAGTTCGGCAAATGCTTCGGCACCCCGGATTTCAAGGAGGGGACGACCGCTTTCATGGAGAAGCGGAAGGCGGTGTTCGGAGCGCAATAGCGGCTGATCGTTCTTTCAGCCGTTTGATCTGCCAGCCTGGAACAAACAGCTGCTTCCTCTTCCGCCTGAACAGGCGGGCCAGCAGCGGTTCCTTGCCACCCCGGATCTTCCTCACCTCAAGATTGAAGAAACCGCACCAAGCCAAGGTGCGCGTTTCCCGAAGGGTAGGCCGACGAACGACCAACATGTGTCCGGCCTCGTACATGGAACCAAGCGTTTATCTTTGAACTATCATGAAGGTGCTACTCGAGATCAAGGAGAACAAGGTTGCGTTCGTCATGGAATTGCTCCGGAACCTTCCCTTCGTGAAGGCTACTCCCTTGACGGATGCCAAGGCCAAGGGGCTTTCGGATCTTCGCGAGGCCGTGGAAGAAATGAAACTGACCAAAGCTGGCAAAGAGCATGGCAGGCCCGCAAGGGAAGTTCTCAAAGAGCTATGAGGTCAGAAGCATCGCCACGTTCGACCGGCAACTGAAGGCACTCGCGAAGAAATACCCCTCCATAAAGGAAGACTACGCGGACCTGCTTGACGACCTTGAACGCGACCCCTTCAAAGGTTCTGCCTTGGGCAACGCCTGTTACAAGGTCCGCATGGCCATTAGCTCCAAAGGGAAGGGCAAATCCGGTGGTGCACGCGTGATCCTGCACATTGTGGTTTCCGATAGCCGCGTGTGGTGATTGACGATCTACGACAAAGCGGATATCGCCCGTGTTTCCATGCGGGAGGTCAAACGGTTATTAGGCGACATTCCGCTGTGATCCGCGGGTTGCTTGGATCATTCAGTTTCCATCTTCCCTTGTTCGCTGTTCATTCCGGGCCGCGGTGGTTCACCCAACCGCCGCACCATCTTTGCGCCCGTGGGCGTCCTTCGCAAACTGGCTGGCCAAACGGCCATATATGGGGTGAGCAGCATTGTTGCGCGCTTCCTCAACTACCTGCTTACGCCGCTGTACACCAGCCGCGGGGTGTTCGCGCCAGCGGCCTTCGGGGTGGTAACCGCACTTTACGCCTGGACCGCCTTCCTGAACGTGGTCCTCACCTTCGGCATGGAGACCACCTATTTCCGGTTCGCCAACAAGCACGCCGGCAACAAACGGATCTATGCCACCATCGCTTGGCTGCTGGCGGGCACCAGCACAGTATTCATTGTCGTGGCCTTGCTTTTCTCACCCTCCATCGCCGCGTGGATCGGGTACCCGGAGCACCTGCTATCGGTGCAATTGCTCATCGGCATCATAGGCGTGGAGGCCATGTGCGCCGTGCCCATGGCCAGCCTGCGGCTGCGCGACAAGCCATGGAAATTCGCCATGATCAATGTGTTGAGCGTGGTGATGAACGTGGTGCTCAACCTGTTCATCTTCATGTACTGCAAGCCGCGCTTCGATGCCGGGCAGGCCAACGCCCTTGTGCATGCCTTGTATTACCCCGCCTTGGGCGTGGCCTATGTTTTCCTCATCAATTTGATCAGCTCCGGCTTCAAGTTCCTGCTGCTGGTGCCCGAATGGCCAGCGCCACGCTTCGGCGGCGAAACCGGCTTCGATGCCAAGCTGCTGCGCCCCATGCTGGCCTTTGGATTGCCGCTGCTGGTGGCCGGGTTGGCCGGCATGACCAACGAAACCGCCGACCGCGTGCTGATGAAACATCTGTTGCCGGCCGATGAGGCGGATACCCAGATCGGGATCTATGGTGCCTCCTACAAGCTGGCCATCCTGATCACGCTTTTCATACAGGCCTTCCGCTTCGCGGCCGAACCGTTCTTCTTCAGCCACGCCAAGGAAAAGAACAGCGGGAAGACCTTCGCCCAGATCATGAACGTGTTCGTTGCGGTGTGCATGTCGGCTTTCCTGTTGGTCATGCTCTTCCTGGACCTGTTCCGCTGGTTCATACCCAACCCCGCCTATTGGCCGGGCCTGGTGGTGGTGCCCATCCTGATGTTGGCCAACGTGTTCTTAGGCATTTACTACAACCAGAGCGTGTGGTACAAACTGAGCGACCGCACCAAGGCCGGCAGCCTGCTTTCGATCATGGGCGCCGTGATCACCTTGGTGCTCTTGTTCTGGTGGATCCCGTTGTTCGGCTACCTCGGCGCGGCCTGGGCCACCTTCATTTGCTACGGTGCCATGGCCGCTGTGAGCTACGTGTGGGGCCAGAAGCATTACCCCATACCCTACAACGTAGGGCGCGTGCTGGGCTACATGGCAGCCGGCGTACTGCTGTGGTGGGCAGCGGAGCAGCTACCGTTGGAGGGCGCGCTGAAATATGCCCTGCGCGCCGTGATCCTATTCGGCTATTTATGGACGGCGTGGCGCTTGGAACGCAGGGGTTGGTTTTAGACAGGATGAACAGGATTGACAGGATGAATACGCCCCTAGTCCTATCCTGAAGATCCTGTAATCCTGTCCAAAAAATAAGCGATCAAGGGTTTTAGACAGGATGAACAGGATTGACAGGATGAATACGCCCCTAGTCCTATCC
>JBIQMI010000003.1:28546-28686 GCA_044463585.1 Cryomorphaceae bacterium | reverse complement strand
TGAAGATCCTGTAATCCTGTCCAAAAAATAAGCGATCAAGGGTTTGACAGGATAAACAGGATCGACAGGATGAATACACCCCCTAGCCCTATCCTGTAAATCCTGTAATCCTGTCCAAAAAATAAGCGATCAAGGGTTTG
>JBIQMI010000003.1:0-28446 GCA_044463585.1 Cryomorphaceae bacterium | reverse complement strand
TTGACAGGATGACAAGATCGGCAGGATGAATACGCCCCCTGGCCCTATCCTGTAATCCTGTCTAAAAAGTACCAGACCCAGGTGGACGGTACGTACGATGCTTCCGCTTGAACTGGAGCTTGTCCGAGCCGAAGTTGAGGAGCAGGCCGATTTCCTTTCCAGTCGCCGTCAGGTAATTCACCAGTTGGGCCTCGTGTGCCGGAACAAGCGTTTGTATCGCCTTGTTTTCGATCATGATCAAGTCTTCCACAAGCATATCCGCCCTGTAATCACCCACAACAACCCCGTCATAAACTACTTGTATGGGCACTTCACATTCCACATGCAAACCCTGTTTTCGCAACTCATGTTCAAGCGCACGTTGGTACACCGGTTCCAAGAAGCCGGGACCCAACGTACTATGCACGGTCATCGCACAACCAATGATCTCCTCAGTCAGGTCCGCATGTTCCATCTTTTCACCCGTCAGATGTGGCCTTTTAGAGAATGATAAACCAATGGCAATCTAACATGATGAAGAAAATCGATAAGACGGGCATGCCCACTATCCTGTAAATCCTGCAATCCTGTCCAAATAAGCGGTCAAGTGTTTGACAGGATGAACAGGATCGACAGGATGAATACGCCCCCCTAACCCTATCCTGTAAATCCTGTAATCCTGTCCAAAAAATAAGCGATCAAGGGTTTGACAGGATGAACACGCCCCCTCAGCCCTATCCTGTAAATCCTGTAAATCCTGTAATCCTGTCTAAAAAGACAACCTCGCCAAGTACTTGTCCTCCACCGCGCGCATGGCCTTTCGCTTAGCCTCGCTCTTGTCCCCATGGCCCAGCAGGTGCAGCAGGCCGTGCACCATTACGCGGTGCAGTTCGTTCTGTGCGCTAACGCCGTAGGTGGCCGCATTTTCCTTGATGCGGTCGTAGCTCATCAGGATATCGCCGGAGATGCCCGTGCCGGTCTGCAGGTCGAAGGTGATGACGTCGGTGAATTCGTCGTGGCCGAGGTAGCGCTTGTTGTAGGGCAGCAGGGCCTTGTCGGTCATCAGCACGAAGGTGACCTCGCCAATGGAGTGGCCATGGTCCGATGCCACGGCGGTGATCCATTTGCGGAGTTTTCCGCGATCGCGGAAAGCGTCGGGTACGCCGATGCTCTTGAAGGAGATGATACCAGCGCCCTTGGCCATGCCGCGATCTATTCGGTGGCGGGTTTCAGGCTGAAGGCGATGGCCACGGTGGCCCCGTTGTCGGAGAATTCCACGCCATCGGACAAGGCCCGCATGAGGAACACCCCGCGGCCGTGGGGCTTTTCAATGTTCTCCGGATCGGTGGGGTCGGGCAGGTTTTCATGGTCGAAGCCCGGCCCTTCGTCGCTAACGACAAATGTGACCCTTTCCCCTTCCACGCCGTAGCCGAGCTGCACCTTTTTGGCGGGGTCCAGTTGGTTGCCGTGGTGTATGGCGTTGTTCACGGCCTCGGTAAGTGCAATGAGGATGTTGCCGTAGAGCGATTCGGGCACGTTGTACTTGACACAGGCCTCGTCGATCAGCTTTTCGGCCAGGGCGATGTTCTCGGCCTTGGCCGGAAATTCGATGCGTTGCGCAAAATGGACGTCCTCGGTAAGTGCAGCCATTGTTGATGTTCAGGGTCGGTCAAAAGTATCGAAATACTGATCCACACGAGCTTTGTAGTAGGGTTTCAGTCCGGCGGGAACCGTGCGCAGCAGCTCGGCCTCGCGGATGCGGTCGCGTTGGTAGTTGAAGTAGCGGGCCGGGTCGGGGTGGTCGCGATCGCGCCCGGGCGTGCTCTCGCGCTTGTTGTCGAGTTCCCGTTCCCGTTCGGCCTTTTCAGCCTCCAGCAGCCTGGTCATGATGTCCTGTTGGCGCTTGATGGATTCCTGCGTGATGTTCTTGTTAACGATATCCTTCTCATTCTGTTCCATCTGCTCGGCCAATTTCTGCAATCCGTTGCCCGCGCCTGAGCCATCCTTGTTGAGTTCCTGGGCTATCCGCTGCATTTCCTGGCGCAGTGCCGCCTGCTGCGCCGCCAGTTGGGCCAGTTGCTGGCTCATGCCCGCCCCCATGCCGCCGGGATTCTTCTCCCCTGGCTTTTCGCCCGGCTTCTGCCCTTTTTCCAACGCCTTGCGCATTTCCTCCAGTTGCTTGGAGAGGGCTTGCTGCTGGCTGCGGATCTTCTGCATCTTCTTGCTGTCGCCGCTGTTGCCCGCCCCGCCTGGCTTCTTGCAGCTCCCTTTGCCGGGCATGCCGCTGGCCTGCTGCTGTTGCATTTGCTGAAGCGCCTCGTCCAGCATGAGGGCCAGGTTGTTCAGGCTGGTCATGGCGCGCTGCTGGCGATCGGCGGCCATGGGGCTTTCCCTCGGGTTGGCACGGGCCTCGGCCAGGTGGCCCAGGGCGCGGTCCATGTTCTCGTTCACCAGGTTCATCTCGCGGTTCACCAAGGCCTGCAACTGCGGCACGCGCTTGCTGAGGGCGAAAAGCGAGTCCTCCACAATGCGTGAATCATCGCGGAGCTTCTTCTGCTGCCTACCGATGTCCACCAGCCGCGGGTCGCGCACGGCGGTGGCCTGCAGTGTGTTCATGTTCAATTCCTGGTCGAAGCTGAGCTGCAGGATGTTCTCGAGCAGTTGGCGCAGGGCATCCATGTCCTCCTCGGCCTGTTCCTGCTGGCCTTGTTGCATGGCGTTGCGCATGTCCATGGCCATTTGTTCCATCTGCTCACCGGCCTTCTGCTGGCTTTCGCTGGCCTTCTTGTTCTGCTTGTTCTGCAGTTGCTGGCTGCTGTCCTGCTGCTTTTGGCTGATGTCCTTTTCCTGCTCGCCGGTCTTGGGCAGCTCCAGCGGCCGTTCCAGTTCCTGGTTCTTTTTGTCCAGCTCCTCCAATTGCTTTTGCACGTCCTTGAATTCCTGGTTCAGTTCTTCCTGTTTCTGCTGCAATTCATCCTGGCCGGTCTTGCCCTCCTTGGTCTCATCGGCCAACTGCTGCTGCTTTTCCGCCAGTTTTTCCAACTGCTCCGCAATGTCCTCCGCCTTCTGCTCCACCTCCATCTGCTTGAACTGCTCCAAAGCGCGGTCCAGCTCTTTTTCCATGTCCTCCTGGCTGAGCTTCATGTCCTGCATCTTTTCCTGCAGTTGCTCCTTGTCGATCTTCTCCAGCATCTCTTGGATCTGCCGGTAGAGTTCCTTCATTTCCTCGCTGAGCACGTTCTGGAACAGCTCCTGCACCTGCTGCTGCTTCTGCAGGATGCGCTCGTCGATCTCCCTGTAGTTCTGCTGTTCTTGCTGGCTTTGGCGCAGTTGTTCGCTGGCTTTTTCGATCCGCTGCTCCAATTGCTTCTGGCGGTCGAGCACCTGCTGCATTTTTTGCCGGTCCTGCCAGTTGAGTTCTTTTTTCTCCAGCGTTTCGCGGCGCATCTTGTCCAGGTCGCGGCGCAGTTCCTGGGCCTGTTTGATGCTCTCGCGCAATTCGTCCTTGATCGCCTCGCCTTGCTTGTCCTGCTTTTCGGCCAGTTCCTTCAAGGTGGGCGCTTCAAAGCTGCGCACCATGCTGCGGGCGCTCTTGGGGCCGTTCACGCCGTCGTTGTCCCATACCTCGAACCAGTATTCCACCTTGTCGCCCGGCATCAGCCGCAACTCGCCCATGTCGGCGGAATGGAAGAACCGTTGGCGCACGATGCCGGGTTGCACGGACAGGTCCTTGGTCAATTCGCGCTTCTCGGCCGGTATGCTGTCGCCGCCCTGCACCACTTTGTAATGGAAGGCCAGCCGCTTGAACCCGTGGTCGTCGCCGATCTCGCCCATGAAATAAAGCCTGCGCGGCGCAAGGCTATCGGCCTTTTCGTCCACGGCGATGGTGGGGTACAGGTCGGGCACCACGTCCACGCGGTACTGGGCGGGGGCCTGCGCCATGCGGTCGCCGTTGGCGGGGCTTACGGTGTACGCGGCCCCGCGCAGGAAGCGGCGGCTCGCGCTGTAGCGCTGCAGGCCCGGCCGGGCCGGTGTAAGCGAATAGACCGTATCCTCAAAGGCGATGTCGAGCCGGTCCGCGCTGCGGGTCTCCGCGGTCCAGGTGACCTTGGTGCCGGCCGGCACGGTTATATCGCCCGTGTTGTTGGTCACCGTGCTGGCCATGCCCAGGTAGGGCGGGTAATCGAGCGCTACGGTAAGGCCCAGCAGCAGCGGGTTGGCCTCGGTCTCCAGCCTGTAGCCGCCGCTGTGGAAGCCATCGGCGGCAAGCCGGAAGTCCACCGGCTGCTGCACGTTGCGGAAGCGGTGCACGAAGTGGGACACATCCTGCCGCACCAGGGGGATACGGCGGCCATCCTGCTCGATGAAGACCTGTTGCGGCAGCGCCTCGCCCTGCATTTCCACGCGCAGCTCGAAATCCTCGTTCTCGGGCACCAGCAGCTCACTGTTCTGCACCACGAAACGGAACGGCGCCTCGGGCAGGAATTCGGTACCGTGCTGCAGGATCCGCTTGGTGGGGGCGGTGATCAACGAGGGCGCGGCCAACAGCAGCACGAGCAGTACGCCCACCGGCGGTAGGGCATAGCGCAGGTACCTGCGGTTGTGGGCCAGGTTGATGGCGGTGGAAAAAGGCACGGGCGAGAGCTCGCGGCTCCGTTGGTCGATGCTTGCGTCGATCAGTGCGCTGCGGGCGGGATCGGCCTCGGCCTGGTCGCGCAGCTGAAGGGTGTTCAACAGCTTGTCCTTCACCTCGGGGAAATGGGCACCCACGATGCGTGCCGCCTCGGCGTGGCTGATCACCTCGCCCAAGCGGAAAAGCTTGAGCAGCGGAATGAGGATGAAGCGCACCACCACGACCATTCCCGCCAATGCGAGCGACCAGAAAATGGCCGTGCGCACACCCGTGCCGAAACGGCCGAAGTACTCGCCCAGCGAGGCCGCCAGGAAAAGCAGCACCAACAGGCCCACCGTGTACAGGGCGCCGCGGATCGCGCGGTCCTTGTAGTACTTGCGGATGAAGCCATCCAGCTTGGTGATGAGATGCCCGTAATTGGAATGCATGGCCGCCGGGGGATGAACGTGCGTGCAGCGCCGGAATTGCCCGAAAGTTAAGGTATCGCGCCGCGCCGCTGGTCATGCAAGGCAGCCGTTCATGGAATACACCGGAAACATTTTGAGTGTTTTTTGTTTCCAGCGTTCCCGCGTGCCCTACCTTTGCACCCGCAAATGGGCATGTTGAAGCATTCTCCCTTGGACGAGCGCGGCGAGCGGCTTGTGAGCGAAGCGGGAAAGATCTTCTGGACCTTCGGCATCAAGAGCGTGACCATGGACGACCTGGCCACGCGCTTGGGCATCAGCAAGAAAACCCTGTACCAGTACGTGAAGGACAAGAACGAGCTGGTGGAGCGCGTGCTGGGCCAATTGGAAGGGGAATTCAAATGCGGAATCGAAGAGGTGGCGGGCAGCGAGCGGAACGCCATCGATGAACTCTTCGCCATCACCGAGCGTGTTTCGGAATTGCTCAAGGACATCCACCCCTCCATCCATTTCGACCTGGAGAAATACCATCCGGAGGCGTTCCACAGCATGCTCGAGCGCCGGCGCAAGCGCGTGGTCGCCATCATGGTGGCCAACATGCAGCGCGGGATCGAGCAGGGGCTTTACCGGCCCGACCTGGACATCGCGGTGATCGCCAAGGTGTACATCGCCCGCATGGACCTCGTGTTCGATGGCCAATTCTTCCCGCCGGGCGAGTTCGATATGAACGCGGTGCACTGGGAACTGTTCCGGTACCACGTGCGCGGGATCGCGAGCGAGAAGGGCGTAAAGTATTTGGTGAAGAAGGTGAAGAAGGAACAGTGACAAAGCGGCCAAGGAGGGAACATGCGGCACGGACCTGACGAACGAGACAACAACGCAGCTTTCATGAGGATCATACCGGCGATAGCCGCATTCGCAATGGCCTTGGGCACCCACGCGCAAGGCCCCGTACGGCTCAGCCTGCAACAGGCCATGGACCAAGCGGCCAAGCAGAGCTACAGCGTGCAATACAGCGTGCTGGAGGCGGAAAAGGCCGACGCCAAGACCAAGGAGGTGCTGGGCGTAGGGCTGCCGCAAATAAGCGCCACAGGCGGCCTCAACAACTACCTGAAGGTGCCCACGCAGCTGATCCCCAATCCGTTCGGCAACGAACCGCAGCTGCTGGAATTCGAATTCGGCATTCCTTGGACGCTGACCGGGGCCGTGCAACTGACCCAGTTGCTGTTCGACGGCAGTTACCTCGTGGGGCTGAAGGCTGCGCGTGCGGTACGCGACAAATCGCAGCTGGACCTGCAGAAGGCCGAGCACGATGCACGGGCACAGGCCGCCAAGGCCTATTACGCCGTGCTGGCGGCCGAACAAGGGGTACGCCTGCTGGGCGAAGGACTGCCGCTGCTGGAGAAAAGCACCAGCGATGCGCGCGCCATGGTGGAGCAAGGCTTTATGGAAAGCACCGACGTGGACCGCTTGACGATCCAGCTGGCGGACACCCGCAACCAGCAGCGCAACATGCAGCAGCAGGCCAATGTGGCGCGGGCCTACCTGGCCCTGGTGCTGGGCCTGCCCGTGGGCACGCCCGTAGAGCTCGCCGATTCGCTGGGCGCGTTGATGAACGACCCTGCCGAACAGGCATTGGCCAAAACACAGGCCACCAGCGGCCAGCACATTGATGAGAAGATCGCCACCTCCACCCTGGGGCTGGCCGTGCTGGAGGAGCGCCACCAAAAGGCCGCCTACCTGCCCACGCTGGCCGGGTTCATCAACTACCAGGAGCAATACAACGGCCTGGAGCTGAAGCCCTCGGCCGGTCCATGGTTCCCCAGTTCGCTGTGGGGCATCTCGCTCAACGTGCCCTTGTTCAGCAGCGGCATGCGGCACCAGCGTGTGCAACAGGCGAAACTGGCCATAAAACAGGCCGAGGTGAACCGCTTGGCCACCGAGCAACGCGTGCATACCGAACTGCTGCAGCAGCAGGCGCTGCTGGCCGCCGCGGAGGACAGCTACAACACCGCCAAGGACAACATGGACCTGGCGCGCAGGATCTTCCAGCGCACCACCGCCAAGTTCGAGGTAGGCATGGGCAGCAGCTTCGAGCTTACCCAGGAGCACGCCAACTACCTGGCCGCCCAACAGAATTACATCCAGCGCACCGTGGACCTGCTGCAGGCCCGCACCGAAATGCGCAAAGCCCTTGACCTGTACTGAAACCAAGCACCGGAAACTTCGGCATGCATTCCATTGCAACGGCAAGAACCGACATGAAAAAAACGACCCTCCTCCTCATTTCCGCACTGGTGGTGCTGGCCTCCTGCGGCCGGCCCGGCAACGGCGAAGTGGCCCGCAAGCGGGCCGAGCGCGACTCGCTGAAAACACAGTACGAGAAGCTTGGCAAACAGCTGAAGGCCGTGGAGGATTGGCTGGCCCTGAACGACAGCACCGCGAGCCGCAACCTGCCCCTTGTTTCGGCCGAAACCCTGCAGCCCATGCCCTTCACGCATTACATCGACGTGCATGGCGTGGTGAAGGCCGATGAGAGCACCGCCCTCTTTTCCATGGCCGGCGGCCGGGTGGCCTCCATACGCGTGAAGGCCGGCGACCGCGTGCGCAAAGGGCAGGTACTGATGACCATGGACAACGACGTGGTGGAAAAGCAGATCGCCCAGGCCCGCGCCGCTTCCGACCTGGCCCGCACCACCTACGAAAAACAGCAAAGGCTCTGGAACCAACAGATCGGCAGCGAAATGCAACTGCTCCAGGCCAAGACCCAAAAGGAACAGGCCGAGGCCGCCCTGGCCACCCTGCAGGAGCAGCAGCGCTTGGCCAATGTGACCGCCCCCTTCGATGGCGTGGTGGATGAAGTGATGGCCCGCGTGGGCGACATGACCGCGCCCACCATGCCCGTGGCCCGCGTGGTGAACCCGGGCGGGGTGCAGGTGCAGGCCGAGGTGAGCGAGGCCTACCTCACACGCGTGATGGCCGGCATACCCGTGAAGGTCACGTTCCCGGGCATCGGCGAAAGCTTCACCGCGCCCCTGCTCTACGCCAGCGAGTACATCGATCCCGCCAACCGCACCTTCCAAGTGGCCGTGCGGGCACCGAAAAGCGAGGATTACCTGCGCCCCAACCTGCTGGGCGACCTGCAGATCCTGGATTCCCACGTCGATAGCGCCCTCGTTCTGCCCGCACCCGCCGTGCTGGACGATGTGGCCGGCAACAGCTACGTATTCGTGCTGGGCCCTCCGGCCCAAGGTGCCAACGTGACGGAGAACGAGGCCACCGCGCACAAGGTGTTCGTGAAGCGCGTGAGCGAGTACAAGGGCATGGTGCATGTGGAACCCGTGGCCCATGGCGAATTGGCGCCGGGCATGCGCGTGGTGCTGGAAGGCGCCAAGAACGTGAGCGACGGACAGGCGGTGACCGTGGGCACCAACGGCGCGGCGCAGTAAAGGAGCAACGCCCGGCCGCAGGCAACCAGCCGTGCCGGGGAGCAACAGAAACCCATACATGAACCAGGAACAGGACATCGAAAAGGACCTGCACGGGCCGGAGCGGCAATTCGCCATAACCACTTGGGCGGTAAGGAACCGCACCACGGTGATCGTGCTCTCGCTGCTCATTTTCGTCACGGGCATCTACTCCTACATCGCCATGCCCAAGGAGAGCTTCCCCGAGGTGATCTCGCCGGAAGTCTTCATCTCCACCCCCTACAACAGCAGCTCGGTGGTGGACATCGAAAAGCTGATCACCAAGCCCTTGGAAAAGGAGATCAACACCGTGAGCGGCGTTGAGGAGATCACCAGCACCAGCGTGCCCAACTTCAGCGCGATCCACGTGAAGTTCAGTTCCAACATCAAGCCGGAGGAAGCCTTGCGCAAGACCAAGGACGCGGTGGACAAGGCCCGGGGCGACAAGAACTTCCCCACCGACCTGCCGGCCGAGCCCAACGTGGTGGAGCTCAACATCAGCGAGCTGATGCCGGTGATGAACATCAACCTCAGCGGCGATTTCCCCATGGAGCAGCTCCATGCCTACGCCAAGCACCTGAAGGACCGCTTCGAGGCCCTGCCCGAGATCAACAAGGTGAACATCCGCGGCGTGCCGGAGCGCGAGGTGCGCATCAGCCTCGACCTGTACCAGCTGGATGCGCTGAAGTTGAACTTCGACGACATCGCCAATGCCGTGCGCAGCGAGAACCTCACCATCAGCGGCGGTGAAGTGCTTACCCATGGCCAGCGGCGCGCCGTGCGCGTGATCGGCGAATTCACCGACATGCAGCAGGTGCGCGATATCGTGGTGAAGAACGAGGACCAGAAGGAGGTGCGCCTCGGCGATATCGCCACGGTGGACTTCACCTACAAGGAGCCCGAAAGCTTCGCCCGCGAATACGGCCGCCCCGTGGTGATGCTCGACATCATGAAAAGGGCCGGCGAGAACCTGCTCACCGCCAGCGATGGCATCCAGCAGATCATCAAGGAGGACCACGGCACCGTGCTGCCACGCAGCCTGGGCATCTCCATCACCGGCGACCAAAGCGACCATACCCGCACCAGCGTGGAGGAATTGCTCAACCACATCATCCTGGGCGTGATCCTGGTGATCGGCGTGCTCATGCTCTTCCTCGGCCTGCGCAATGCGGCCTTCGTGGGCCTGGCCATTCCCATGAGCATGTTCATCTCCTTCACCCTGCTGCACGCCTTCGGGGTAACGCTGAACATGATGGTGCTTTTCGCCCTCATCCTGGCCCTGGGCCGCTTGGTTGACGATGGCATCGTGATCGTGGAGAACATATACCGCCACATGGCCAATGGCGAGCCGCCCATGCAGGCCACAAGGCTGGCCGTGGGCGAGGTGACCATGCCCATCGTTACGGCCACCACCGCCACCGTGATGGTCTTCGTGCCCTTGCTCTTCTGGCCCGGCATCATCGGTTCGTTCATGAAGTTCCTGCCCATCACCTTCATGATCGCCCTGGGCTCCTCGCTGTTCGTGGCCTTGGTGGTGAACCCCGCGCTGGCCTCGCAATTCATGAAAGTGGGCGAGGACAATCCGCCCATGCGCAAGGTGTGGCGGCTGGCCGGCCTGTTGGCGGTGATCGGCACGCTGGTGGCCGCACTTGGCGCCACCGTGCACGGCGATACCGTGTTCGGCATCGGCATCTTCATCATCTTCCTCGGCCTCATGGGCGTGCTCAACGCCAAGGCCTTCGTGCCGGCCGCCAATTGGTTCCAGCACAGTTGGCTGCCCCGCCTGGAGGCGCGCTACGAGAAATTCCTGCGCTACGCACTGGACCGCCACCACCCGCGCACGTTCCTGATCGGCACCGTGGTGCTGCTCCTGCTCTCCTTCGTGCTGTTGGGCGTGTTCCCGCCGAAAACGCTCTTCTTCCCCGAGAACGAGCCTGAGTTCGTGAACGTGTTCATCGAAGCGCCCATCGGCACCGACATCCTCAAGACCGATTCCATCACCCGCATCATTGAAAAGCAGGTGATGCAGGTGGTGGACGTGCCGGGCTACAAGGTGGCGCCGGGCACCAGGATGCCGGACGGCACGGTGGCCAGGGACAGCGCCAACTACCTGGTGAATTCCGTGATCGCCCAGGTGGGCGAAGGCGCCGCCGACGCCCAGTCCAACAAGCTGCAGGTGGGCGCCACGCCCAACAAGGGCCGCATACAGGTGAGCTTCGTAAAGTTCGCCGACCGCCGCGGCGTGCTCACCAGCGATGTGCTGCGCGATCTGCAGGACCACATCAAGCCCCCGCCCGGCGTGGTGGTAAGCGTGGCCAAGAACCAGGCCGGCCCGCCCGTGGGCAAGCCGATCAACATCGAGGTGAAGGGCAAGGAGATCGAAGGCCTGTTGGCCGAGGCCGAACGGGTGAAGAAATACATCGAGGACCGCAACGTGCCCGGGGTGGAGTCGCTGCAGCTCGACATCGACCGCGCCAAGCCCGAGATGCCCGTGATCATCGACCGGGGCAAGGCCCGCAGGCTCAACGTAAGCACCTATGCCATAGCCGATGCCATGCGCACGGCGCTCTTCGGCAAGGAAGTGGGCAACTACCGCATCGATGGGGATGACGATGACCACGAGATCAACATCCGCCTGGACGACAAGTACCGGTATGACCCCGAGGCCCTGATGAACATGCGCGTCACCTTCCGCGACATGCTCACCGGCCAGATCCGCCAAGTGCCCATCAGCGCCGTGGCCACCGCCGAGCGCAGCAGCACCTTCAGCGCCATCAACCGCAAGGACATGGACCGCGTGGTCACCATCAGCTCCAACGTGATCGCCGGCTACAACGCGAACGAAGTGGTGCAGCAGATCAAGGACCAGCTCTCCAGCGGCTTCACCATCAACAAGGGCTACACCCTGGCCTTCACCGGCGAGCAGGCCGACCAGGCCAAGGACATGGGCTTTTTGATGCGCGCCTTCCTGATCGCCATTTTCGTGGTGTTCCTCATCATCGTGGCCCAGTTCAACAGCGTAAGCTACCCCTTCATCGTAATGAGCACCGTGGTGTTCAGCACCATCGGGGTGTTCCTGGGGCTGGTGGTGTTCCGCATGGAGTTCGTGGTGCTGATGACCATGCTGGGCATCATTTCGCTGATCGGCGTGGTGGTGAACAACGCCATCGTGCTCATGGACTTCGCCCGGCTGCTCTTCCTGCGCAGCTCGCGCAAGCTGGGCCTGCCGGAGGACCGCATCATTCCCAATGACGAAAGCCGCGAAGCCCTGGTGATCGCCGGCAAGACCCGCCTGCGGCCCGTGCTGCTCACCGCCGTTACCGCCATCCTCGGGCTATTGCCATTGGCCGTCGGCCTCAACTTCAACTTCCTCTCCCTGTTCACCGAGCTCAACCCGCACATCCATTTCGGCGGCGACAACGTGATCTTCTGGGGGCCGTTGAGCTGGGCCGTGATCTACGGATTGGTGTTCGCCACCTTCCTTACCCTGATCATGGTGCCCGTAATGCTGCTGATCGTAATGAAGGTGAAGCACCGCAGGCAGTGGAAGCGGGATATGCGGGCGCAGGCTTAGCGATGGCGCTGTAATACCATCTCGCAACAGAAGGTCGTCCAAAGGTGCGCCGCTATTTTTTCGCAGGACAATCCGAGGGGATGGTTGCGTAGTGGTGCCTACGGGACCATCGCCACGGGGAAGACATGCCAAGTAGCTCGGGCGATGTTTTGCGATAGGAGCTGCGGGATGTATCAAGGGAACAGCTACTTTCACATCGAATGCCGTGATCGAGGACACAATAGCGATTGAAATGCAGGGGTTTCCGTCCGGTCCCAGTATACATCGGGAGGTAGCAGCGGATGGACGCATCGGCTACTACGGAGACAACGACTACTCGGCGATCGATGCCACGCGCTGGGTCGGCTCCCCGGAGCGCCCGTTCGCGCCTGTTGGCACCACCGGCACCATGCACGCCGCGTACAACCCGCTCTACAACGGCAACATCGCCCACACGGTGAACAGCCTGCAGCCCTTCGGCGGGTGGGTAACGCCCGTGCAGCCCGCGCAGGTGCTGGCCCAAGTGTACAAGTACGACCAGCTGAACCGCCTGAAGCAGGCGCAAGGCGTGACCGGCCTGACGGCGGCGAATACGTGGGACGGCATCACCGATCCGGTGGCGGACCGCTACAAGAGCAAGTACACGTATGATGCCAACGGCAACATCGAAACCGTGAAACGGTTTGATGACGCCGGCACACAGTACGACAATTTGGAATACCACTACGAGAAGACTGGAACGGACCTGTTGCGCAACCGCCTCTACCACCTCAACGAAAGCATCAACGGCGGCTACGGCGATATAGGCATTGACGCCAGCCCATTCCATGGGGCCCATGCCGACGTGAATCTCCTGAACAATTACCAGTACGACGCACTGGGGAATTTGATCGCGGACAAGCGGGAGGAGATCGCCAATATCGAATGGACGGTGAGCGGGAAGGTGAAGCACATCACGCGCACAACAGGAAGCAGCAAGCCGGAACTTTGGTTCACCTACGGGCCCGATGGCCAACGGACCAGCAAAACGGTGGGCGACCCGCTGAACGGCGGCTACAAGGAATACTACCTTCGTGATGCGAGCGGCAACATCATGGCTACATACCGCTACACGAACAATGGTTCGGCGAGCCTGAAGGTGACCGACCGCCCGATTTACGGCAGCAGCCGCATAGGCAGCTACACGCGGCAGATGGAGATGGTGGGCAGCACGCCGCCGCAGTACTACCCGTACATTCAGCCCATGCAGGCACCCTTGAAACGGTATGAACTTACGGACCACTTGGGCAACGTGAACATGGTGGTAACGGGCAGGTTGCTGCCGGGGAATGGGGCGGGTTCTCCCAAGCAGGCGGAGGTGGTGAGTGCACAAACACACGAGGCGTATGGAAGTCTGTTACCGAATAGAAATTGGGATAGTGATAAATATGCTTGGGGATATAACTCACAGTTGAAGAATGACGAAGTGTATGGAGTTACGGGAACGAGTTATACTGCAAAATTTTGGCAATATGATGCGAGGGCAGTACATCGCTGGAACTTGGATCCGGTATTCAAGCCTTGGCAGAGTGGCTACTCCGCATTTAGTAATAATCCAATAGCACGAATTGACCCAAATGGAGATGATGATTACTTCAATGCACAGGGGCAGTATATTGGTTCAGATAATCGAAAAACAAGAACCATTATGGTGGCGAATGCTAAGGGGATTTATACCGAACTGAAGAATTACGCCTTCAACAAGGATAACGCGCATGTTCTGGCCGAAATAGGGTGCTATTACGCTCAGTATTCATCCACTGACCCCACTTCATTGGGTGGAGGTATGTTCTCGGTTGCTACTCGATATGACGTTGGTGCGAATCTCCCAGCGTGGAAATCCTTGTATAATGACGACACCGTGGCAGAGATGCAGGATATAATGAATTACTCGCCTAAGAAGGATCGAATATCCTTCGTTCTCAATGACGGGTTCGTTCCTGAATTGCTCAACGACGGCAACAACATGATTTCAGCCATTGAACACGAGGGCTCTCACAAACGGAATCCAGGACACAGCGTAGATAATCATTTGAAGGTATACCTTGATGAAGTTTCTTCTGAATCCTGGAAGAGCACAACCGAGGATTACAAGGCGGGCACCATCGATATGATCAAGTCAAAGATTAATCGTATGACTCATTACACGGGGGGAGAAACGCAGAAGGACAATGATAGGGTGAACTCGAAAGGACGAAATTGGCAAAAGGAATTCGAGAAAGCGGGAATTTCATTTGAACAGAAGGAAGGGGAGTAATGATTCAACGCAGCACCCTTTTTCGTTCCATTATCATCGGATGTATTATTCCAGGATGTTCTGGTTCTCAATCTAGCTTCAATTTGGCATGGGAGAACACTATAGTGGCTTATCCATTGTTAATTGAGGAGCCTCTGAATGCGCATGATTCAACATCAATCCACCTTTGTCTCAACGTCAGTGTTCAAGGGCATTTCCCTAAACAGGCTAATTTATCCCTTTTCATCGCCGGTGTAATGGTCGATGCATTAGTGATACCAACTTCCAACGAACCATATTGTACTGAATCCGGTGAGTGTTGGTTCCAAGTATACCCACGCAGTCGCTATCCCGTCCATTATGGCCCAACAACATTCAGTCAGCGCATCCTTGCTGTTGCGGATTCTGTCGTGCGTTTATATGAATTACGCGTTGTGGAGGAAGGTAAGCCGCCAAGAATGGTCACAAAAGATCCGGATTTTTCGATTGTTCCGGTGGCAGATTCATAATCCCGAAGACGGACATGGGGCAGGGCAACTTCCTCGAGAACTCCGGAATGAATGCTTCGTAATTCCGAAAGGGCTATTTGGAACCCGATGGGAAGCTATCTTCACGGCGTATGCCAAGGGCCGGGACGATAAAGCCGATTGAAGTGCCGGAGGTTCCGCCCGGGATGGTAGTGGCGGCTGGCCGAAGGCACGGCCCAGCGGGCGCGAGGAGCATCGCCTATGCCGAAGGCTACGGCGTGCAATGCGAGGAGGCCGACGGAGGAGGACCCCGGAGCCCCGCACCCGCAGGCCGGGACAAGGACACCACAGCGGACAGCCCGTTAAGGCGGCCAAATGAAGACCACGCCACGCACTACAGTGGAGCCTGGCCCGGGCATGGACCCGGGCACATCCACGGCAGAGCCTGTCCCGCGCGCTGACGCGGGATGAAGGAACTGGTGCAGGACATCCCGCAATTAGGCAGCGACGGCGGCAGCGGCGGCGACCCGACCTACGTGGATCACCGCTACAAGAAACTGCGCTACAATTACGACCTGATCAGCGGAAACGTGAAGGAGGTGGCCTACCAGGCGGGCCGCGACGACCAGATGCGGCACCGCTACACGTATGATGCGGACAACCGGATCACGGCCGTGGAGACCAGCGCGGACGGGCTGGTGTGGCACCAGGACGCGGAGTACTTCTACTACCCGCACGGGCCTTTGCAACGGGTGGAGCTGGGTGAATACAAAGTGCAGGGGATGGACTATGCGTACACGCTGCAGGGCTGGCTGAAGGGGATCAACTCCGACCGCCTCACCCCTGAAACCGACATGGGGCAGGACGGGGTGGCGGGCACGGCCAACGAGCTCGTGGGGCGCGACGCCTTCGGGATGAGCCTGGGCTATTACGGGGACGGGGACTACAGCGCCATCAGCACCTCGCGCTGGGACAACAGCCAGGGGCTACGGCCCTTCGCGCCGGTGGGCGACCCGGACACCGATACCGGCACCCTGCCGGCCAACCACAACCCGCTCTACAACGGCAACATCGCGCACACTGTGAACTCCCTGCAGCCCTGGGGCGGGTGGACGGCCCCCAGCCAGCCCGCGCAGGTGCTGGCGCAGGTGTACCGCTACGACCAGCTGAACCGCCTGAAACAGGCGCGCGGCATCGTGGGGCTGACGAGTGACAACACGTGGAAGGACGTGGACGATGATGCCGTGCCCGACCGGTACAAGAGCGAGTACTGGTACGATGCCAACGGCAACATCGACACCCTGGCGCGCTACGACCAGGACGGGGCGCAGTACGACGGTTTCAACTACCGGTACCGCCGCACGAGCGACGGCCGGTTGCGGCAGAACCGGCTGTACGAACTGCACGACGGCGCCGACCCGGACAACCTGCTGGTGAACGCCGGGCCGGACGAGGACGCGGAGGACATCAAGCACCATACGGGTGATTTCGAACCGGATGATGACCACATCAACACGGCCTACAACTACGAATACGATGCCTTGGGCAACTTGGTGCGTGACACGCGGGAAGGCATCACGGCCATCGATTGGACGGTGGCCGGCAAGGTGCGCAGCGTGGCCAAGGCCACCGGGCCCTCGCTGCTCTTCGGCTACGGGGCCGGCGGGCAACGGATCATGAAGCAGGTGGGCGACCCGGACAACGGGGGCTACCGGGAGCATTACATTCGTGACGCGCAAGGGAACATCATGGCGGTCTACAAGTACACGAACAGCGGCACGGCGAGCACCAAGGTGGTGGAGCGGCCCATCTACGGCAGCAGCCGTGTGGGCAGCTATGCGCTGGCCCAGGAGGTAATGGTAAGTTCGCTGGTGACCTATCCGTTCACGCAACTGCTCTCCAACCCGGACAAGCGGTACGAGCTGAACGACCACTTGGGCAACGTGAACACCGTGGTGAGCGGGCGGCTGCTGCCCATGCCAATACCCATGCCGCTGCCGGTCACCCAGTTCCAGGCGGAGGTGATCACGGCCAGCGGGTACGAGCCCTTCGGGGCGCTGCTGCCGGGCAGGAACTGGCGGCAACCGCTGGGCCCGCCCCCGCCGCCGGTGACGCCGCAGGGCACGCTCATCATCACCGAGCTCAGCAACGGGCCCAGCGGCAGCTGCGAATACGTGGAGCTGTACGTCACGAAATGCGCCCTGTACCCGGACGCCACAGCCGTGGACATCCGGGGTTGGATCGTGGACGACAACGCGGGGAACTTCAACACCGAAGGCGGCTGCACCACGGGGGTAGGGATCAGCAGCGGGCACCTGCGGTTCGCCGACGTGCCTGCATGGGCCAGTGTGCCGGTGGGCACGGTGATCGTGCTGTACAATGGCGATGACAACTGCTACGGCTTCACGGTGGACGAGAGCGGTACGGGACCTTACTTTATTGATGTGGGCAGCAGCGCGCTGATCGAGCGCACGGGCACGGGCGGCACGCCCAGCAGCAGCGATTGCGATTACTGCGAAAACAGCTACACCACCGCCACTTGGGACCCCATTGCCTTGGGCAACACGGCCGACGCGATCCAGGTGCGCTGCCCGGACTGCCCGGAGAGCGAGGCCGGGTTCTTCCACGGAATGGCCTACGGCAGTGATTTTGGCGGGCTTACGGCAGGGACCCACGACCTGGGCGGTGCCTACGTGAGCGGCCCCGGTGGTGGCCGCAGCTACGAGCTCACCGGCACGGGCGCTCCGGGCGATGGGGCGAACTGGACGCGCACCACCGCTGAACCCGCAGGCACGCCACCCCCCACCGCCGGGGTGGTGGATGCCAGCGTGGTGGCATGGATAGAAGGTGCTTCCTTGGCGTGTTGTGGGAGCTTTGAAGAGCCCGTGGTGGCGCAGAAGCAGGGGTATAGGTATGGGTTCAACGGTAAGGAGAACGCTAATGAATGGCATGGAGCGATCGGGACCATGCAGGATTATGGGATGCGGGCTTATGATACTCGCGTGGCAAGGTTCTTCGCAGTGGATCCGCTTGCTCCTCAATACCCGATGCTTACACCGTATCAATTTGCCAGCAATATGCCTATTTGGGCTGTTGACTTGGATGGCGCAGAGGCATGGGTATATACGGAGACAGATGGGGTTGGTCACGCTTTTATTGTTGTTCCTTCCTCAGATGATGTGAAGGAGTTAGTAGTTTATTCATATGGAAGGTACAATGGCTCAAGTACACCGAGCCTTGGTGGATTAGGGCCTGTAGGAGATGGTGTTTTGATTAAAAAGGAAGGACAGTCTGCTAAGGAATACATTAGAGAGCGCCTGTCCTTGGATAACGGTAAATCAACATTCGTATTTGAGTTTCCCAAAGCTGATGCGGAGAAAATAAGAAATTATTATGACGCTCAGTTTAATAATGGAACCCCATTGCCTACAGGTTCAAAGGCTGAACAGAAATATGGAGATGAGGCTAAAGTAGTTGATCAATACATCATAGCACCAATGTTTGGTCAAAAAGCTAGTAATTGTGTGACAAAAACATGTGCTGGAATCGAGAGAGGTGGAAGTTTAGATGAATTTACTCCCGTTGGAGATGGTGGTGCCTATATTGATTTGAGGAATCAGATTGACCCCAAGGTGATGGGAGGGCTTTTGTGGATGATGGGGCGACAGGATGCGGCAGATAATCCTAATAATAGGAATGTAATTGATGTAACCGATCAGCAGAAGAATGATTATGGGATTGCTCCCAGATAACATATGAAAATGAAAATCAGAATTATATACTTGGTATATATATTAATTATTTTATCTATTACTGGAGTAATAGGATCTGGAATATTCAAATTTGCTGCATTTAATACCGGAATAAGCATCAAGTATGAAGAATGGGCCATTCTTGACCTTAAAGAGGAACAACGAAAGTATGAGATGATAGCTACTGTATGCAAGTATGTTGCGATAACATCTGTAATGCTTTTATTCTTGGTACTATGGTTCAAGGTGTCGAATCCTCCCCGCTAGCGCGGATGGCAACTTCCAGGGCTACTCCCACGATAACCCCGGAATGTCTTCTTCGAAATTTCGAAGGGGGCTGGGTTTGAGCCAGTGATTCGCAACCTGTTGTCGCTTGAGGGATCAAGTGGGGCCTGAAGGCCAGTAAGAAAGCGACAGATCTTCCGGCAACTTCCACGAAAACTCCGGAATGAGTGCTTCGAAATTCCGAACCGGCTGAACTGAAGGATGAATCAGGAGAACAGCTATCTTCACCACGGATGCCGGATGTCGAGGACATAGGACGGCTACTCCCACGATAAACCCGGAATGGCCCCTTCGAAATTTGGAAGTGATGGTTCGGAACCCCATGGGATGCTACCTTCACGGCGCATGCCAGATGCGAGGGAAATAGCCGCTGTGGCCACGTGGGCCAGTGTGCCCGTGGGCAGCGTGATCGTGCTGTACAATAGCAACGACAACTGCTACGGCTTCACGGTGGACGAGAGCGGCACGGGCCCGTACTTCATCGAGGTGGGCAGCAGCGCGATGATCGAGCGGACCACCACGCGGCCCACCCCCACCGATTGCGACTATTGCGATGCCGCGTATGCCGCGCCCGGCAGCAGCCCGTGGAACACGGTGGCCATGGGCAACACGGCCGATGCGATCCAGGTACGCTGCCCGGATTGCCCGGAGGACGAGGCAGGCTTCTTCCATGGGCTTGGCTACGGCAGCGGCTTTAATGGCATCACAGCGGGCGCTTTTGTCAACAAGGTGCCTATCCCTGAATTGGGAAGATCAGTTGGTCAATATGGAATTACAAATGGATCGCAAATAGTTGGCGACATGTCCGAAGGTATTATGGGTAGTGCATATAATGGAATCACTCAAGGCGCCTTAAAGGCTGAGCTGGACAGGTATGTGGCACCACTCATGCCAAATTCCGATACGACCCCAACTCGACCAATGCCTGATAGTGGAGGGAACCCTGCTCACAATGCCTTTGAATCAGATGGTGTCAATCTAAATCGAGAAAGGCGCGTTGCTCCTGCTGCTGAATTTTGATGTAGAGATGGATGAGAATAGATGGAGGGTTTATTTGGCGATTATTGGCGCAATTATAATATCTATTATGTTCTTATATAGTATATTTAATCCTCTGCCGAATAGCTATACATTTGGGGTGCTTACTGAAAAGCATCTCATTGCACGGGGAGCAGCATCCACAGTCGTTTATAATATTGACGGTAAGGATTATGAAGCGTATATTGGCTTTTATAACAATTACCCAATAGGAGAAAAATTCATTTGTAAATATAATAAAAATTGGCCTAATCATGCTCGCGTGGACCAGACATCACCCATATTTTTACGAGAGGAGAGAATTCGTTGGGGCAAGGCCTTAATAACGGAGGTTAGCGTATCTGCGGTTTTCTTTATTCACATTGTTAGAGAGATTGAGTATAAGCGCTGGCAATCAACCAGTACTAAGAGTGAGTTAGTGGAAGGAGACTCTGTTGATGTAGTCTATTGGTTTGAAAATCCACAAAGAGTGATAATTCCTGAAATTTATGATTCCCGGACAAGAATGATTATTGAAAACGATATCAATATTAATAAAATGATAAAATAATTCATGTTGACTAAACTAATTTTTGGTTTAATGATTTATTGTAATTCAAATATTGGGATGTCTCAATATAGTGGGATGAAGACGTTTGATTCCGCACCGCTACTTCCACGAGAAACCCGGAATGTCCTCTTCGAAATTTCGAAGTGGCTGGTTTTGAGCCACCTATTGGCCACAGGAAGCTTGGAGTCGTTTTTGACTCGCAACTTGTTGTCACTTGAGGGATCAAGTGGGGTCTGAAGTCCACCAAGAAAGCGACAGATCTTCCTTGCGGTTGAAGAACCCTTCAGGAAAGGGACCGGTCAGTACCTGGCCGGGATCACCTCGGCTCGCTTGTGCAAAGCCCGCAGGTCACGGCCCTATTCTCGGCGATCCGTTGCGTGCGTGCTTCCTGTACGGCATGGCGGAGATCAAGACCTTGATCCGGTCTGGTATAGGCTTCCATGGGAATGAGCCCTTTGAGGGATCCATGGGGACGCATCGATCCATAGTCGTGCACGAACAGGTCCGTGACCTCCTGCAACGCCGTAGGAGTGCGGGGTTGGTAGTGCCGCAAATACTGTTTGTAGATCTTGTTTATCGCCTCAATGGGCGAGTTGGAGAATTGGATATCCTTCAAGGCGATGACCTTCCGGATGTCCGGCGGCGCGCTGCTTTGGAGCAGTTCATCCACGCATACCGCATGATTCTCCCCGCCGCCATCGGCTACAAGGATGGAGCAAATTTGGGAGGGATGATGCTGGTGAATGGTGGTCATGGCATCGCGCAAGGCCTCCACCACGTGCGAGGCATGCTTGCTCAAGGCCACGCGCCACCCGAGGATGGCCTTGGAAAAGTTGTCGCTTACAAAAACGATCGCCGCCTTTACCCCGAGGTCCAGTTCCCAATGGGTGGTATCCACATGCAGGTATTGGTTGGGCAGTGAGGCCCGCAGGCCAATGGTCTTGGCTTTGCGTTTGTGCGGTTTGCGTTTGAGGCCCAAGAGCCGGGTGTATTTGTAGAACGTGCTGAGGGCGATATGAAGGCCATGGAAGCGAAGGCCCGCATAGTAGAGCGAGGCGGCAGGCCAACACGCCTTGCCGGGATCCGCAAAAAGCCTTTTGATGACCTCTACCTCGCGAAGGGCCAGTTGCAATGGATGGCGCTGAAGGCAGCGGTCGGCGGGAGACAGCGCGCATTGGGCCTTGAGCACGGAGATGCGGTCGTGGAAGGCCGAACAGGACAGGTCAACCAGTTTCAAAGCCCTGCGGCGCGGCAGTATGGTGAAAAGCAGTTGCGTTGCATCGACGAGGCGTTCACGGTGTTCCTTCTGCTTCAGTACCGGAAGCAAGATGTCCGCCACCAGGTCCCACACTTTCACCAAGGTGATGACCGTGGCGCGCAACCGCCGAAAACGCAACAAAAGCTCATGGATGTCCATCGCATCCTTCTGCGTTTGCCACACCTCGTGGCCGATCAAGGAGGAAGTATCGATCCTCCTCCAGCCGGATGCGGTAGAGTGCGGAACGAGTTGGCGTACATGGCCGGGCACCAGGTGTTCCTTTCCCAATGCATAGCAGCAGATGAGCGAAGGATGGTAGCGGTTGTAGCGGAGGGTTTCCATGGGCATTGAAGCGTGCGAAGAAAGGATTTCCATCCCGGCGCTCGGGCAATGTCATTAAGTTATGGGTGCCTCGAAGTACTATGAACGGATGGCACAAGCGCAGATCGTTCGTTCAGCCAAGGCGCGACGAGAGGAAGTTACCCGTAAGTGACTGACTGAGGAGCAACGCCGGATGGGCGATCGGGATGCACTTGCCCGCAGGGGCAATTTGCCGAATGGCGAATTGATGACTCCGGAATGAGGTACTTCGAGGTACCCTTAAGGGAGCCTTGGCCCATGGATCATGGCCCGCAGGCTTCCAGCCTGCGGTGTTGTCGTTCCACAGGCTGGATGCCTGTGTGACGAAAGTCCTCTTCCTCCCTTCACTTAATGACATTGGGCGCTTGGGCGGGCCAACAGAACTTGCGGCACGTGCAGCACATGCTCGGACAGCGGTCCATCAGCAGCACGGAGCGCTACCACGTGGGCCGGATCGCGGACCTGCAAAGCGACATCGACCGGTTCCACCCGGCGGGTAGCCGGTGTTCTATCTTTACCGGACCAACTTCAAGACCATGGATAGCGCAGCGACCAAACTGGAACTGATGCAGCAACTCATGTCCATCGTGGACGATAAGACCTTGCGGAAGGTGGCCAACTTCTTCAAGAAGGAGGTCGTGATCGATGAGGACAACGAGATCACGGATGAGGAGTACGCAGCGTTCGAGGAGATGCGGGCCAAGCGGTTGAGCGGTGAGGTGAAGTTCCTCACGGAGAAGGAGTCCATGGCGGAAATCCGCCGCATGATCGCTTCGGAGCGCCGATGAAGTACCGCTTGGCGGTCTCCCCGAAGGTCCATTTGAAAGTGGCGCGGATCTACCTGTACCGGGAGAAGAACCAAGGCAAGGGCACCAGGGACCACTTCCTGAAAGCCTTGCAGGACTGCTACAAGGACATCCTCTCCAACCCTCATGGCTACCAGGTCCGCAAAGCTCCGTACCGTCATGCGATGCTGCACAGGTTGAAGTACCGCGTGGTTTACGAGGTGGAAGGCAGCACAGTGTTCATTTACCAAGTGCGCCACACCAGCCGCAGGCCCAGCAAGAAGTTCGGTCCGTAGCACGAAAGAGAAATGCGGCGATGCCCAAGCGTTGTCCTGAGCTTGTCGAAGGAGCAATGTGATGGCCAACGTGATCGCAAATTCTCCGTTTGGGCATACCCTTGCGCTAAACCCCCATAGGTATACCCTCAGCAATCACCCTTCTCTTCTACTATCTTCGTTCCAGGCCTTACTGCTACCAACAAACTGCCGCATGCGGCCCCGGCTATTTACGTTGTGGCGCAAAGCACGGTTGGCTCGGGCGTGAACGCATGCGGGAGCGGGGGTAGCTTGTTTACCACGAGCTTCGTCAAAGGGTTAACTTTACCGGACCGATCAAGAAGCCATGGACATCGCAAACATCAAGCTCACTCTTGTGGAACGCCTCATGTTGGTGTGGGACGAAGCTTCCTTGAAGCGCATCGGCAACGCCATCGAAACGGAGATCCTGGAAGCGGCCGGCGAAGACGACTTTTCCGATGAGGAGATCGCCGAGCTCGATCGGCGCCGGGCCCGCCACTTGAGCGGGGAAAGCAAGTCCTACACACAGGAGGAAGCCATGCGTTTAGCGCGTGAAGGGTTCAAGCGATGAAGAGTTGGAGGGTTGGAGGGCACCTGGCACTCCACTTTTAGCAGGAAAAGCTCCTTAGAAAAGGCCAAACTCCCACTAAAATAGGACTCTATATCATTGGACATCAGCTTGTTGCGAACGGTTTATAGATTAAGCGGAAGGCGATACGCTTATTCTAGTGGATCAGTGATTCCATAGCGTTCATCCACGACCTTAACGGCCTGAAGGCCCCGGTGGTAGCTGTAGATCGCAGCGGGTACGAACTGCAAGTTGACCGGACCCACCGCCTTGGTGGCTGCCAAGCTGCGGGTGGTAACCACGGCATGTTGCACGTTGTTATGCTTGGCAAAGGCCAGCAGGCTCTTCAGCTCCTTCGGGTGGGCCACGATGCGGTCACTCCATTTGATCTCACATAGCTGTACGGGCCTCAACTTCCCGTCAAGGGCCACCATATCCACTTCACCTTGTGCGCCACCCACCTTCCAATTGGCATAGTACACCTCTTGTTGGCGGGCCGGGTCCTGGGCGAAAATGGCTGTTTCCACCAGGGCACCGAACTCCGGGTCGCTGTCCGCCAAGGTGCCGAACATGGCGGTACGCAAGCTCGGGTTGGTGAGGTAGGCCTTGAAGCCGTGTTCGCGCTGGTAGTGTTTCGCCTTCATGTCCACGCGCCGCACACGCCTGATCAGGAACCCGGCTTCCAAGTAGGTGAGGAACTTGCGGATGGTGGCACCGTCCACGCCGCTGGTGCGGGACAGCGCTCGATACCCGAATTCCTGGCCCGTGTTGAAGGCCATCACGCTGAAAAAGCGGTTCAGCTCCTGCACGTCCCCGATCCCGTACAGGCTCGGCAGGTCGCGCAGCAGGACCTTGTCGATGATGTCCGTACGGATGAACCGGCCCGGGTCCCGCTTGATCAACTCGTCGAACACCGCTTCGGGATAGCCCCCATAGTGGATGTATTGGATGAATAGGGCATTCAACGCATCGATGTCAACGGTATGCGGGAAGGCCAGCTGCCCTTCGCCGTCCGGCCCCTGGGAAGGCAGGATAAGCCCATGCATTCGGGACAGCCGGAGATATTCATGGAAGGAAAGCGGCGGAAGCATGAATTCGGTGAATCTCCCCGCCCCGCTTTCCCGGCTCTTGGTCTTCAGCGCCGCCGCAGCGCTGCCACTGGCCACAAAACGGGTACGCGGGTACATGTCCACCAACACCTTCAGGTCGCGCTCCCAATCAGTAAGGTATTGAATCTCATCGAAGAAAACATGGTAGCCATCCGCTTCATCGTCCTTGAGCACTTCACGGCAAAGGCGGAACAATTCATCCAGCCGTGTTCCACTGTACACCGGTTGGTCCACCGACATCAGGCAGATCTTCTTGGGGGGCACACCCGCTGCCATCAAGGCCTTGATGCTTTGCTGGAGCATCACGGTCTTGCCAACCCGTCTTGGCCCCATCAACACGACCGCCCTGCGCACCTTGGCGGTAACAAGCCCATGGAATGAGCGGAAATAGGCCCGATGGGTCATTTCATCGAAGAAGGGGTCTACCGCACCGGTTCCCCACCAAGGGTTCTCCACCCGGATGCGGGCTTGGACCTGCTCTTCGGAAGGGCTTTTAATGGTTGCCATCAATCAAATGTACATACAACATTGCATTTAAGCATATTTGAATCATTCTAAAATGAAATAATGCAAAGGATGGTCAGCTGCTAATCGCCTTCCGGAAGGTGGGTACCCCAGTGCCACAAATGGCCACTTTTAGCAGGGAAAGCCTTCTTTCCAGACCAGGCCCCCAGTAAAATAGGATTTTATACCCCTGAACATCTGCTTGTTGTGAGCCAGTTATAGATTAAGGGGAAGACGATATGCTTATTCTAGTAGATCAGGATCGGGCAGGGTGCCATGATGCCCCCATGGCGTTCACAGAGCAGGGGGTGGCGCAGCTCTCCAGCGGGCGCGCCATCGCGGGGAACATCTTGGTCAGCCGCCCCTTTAACCGCATGCGCGAGATGCTCACCACGCACAAGAAGCTTCCGCTGGAGCTGGAGAAACTGCGTAGTGTTCCACCTGAACGGATAGCTTCGCCCAGTGGAGGTGGTTGCCTGGTACAGTCGCTCCTGCACACTTGATACCCCCCGGACATGGCAAAGAAGAGTACGGAAATAGCGATAACCCAAGAGGTGGTGTTGAGCAAGATCCACGAGTTCAGAGGTGTGAAGGTGATGCTTGACAGTGATTTGGCCGAGCTCTACGGTGTGGAGACAAGGAGACAGAACGAACAAGTGAAACGGAATATCGACCGGTTCCCCGATGACTTCATGTTCGAGCTGGACCAAGAGGAGTGGAAGATCTTGAAGTCGCAAAATGCGACATCAAGTTGGGGCGGTCGAAGAAAGTTGCCATTGGCCTTCACCGAGCAGGGTGTGGCCATGCTGTCCAGTGTGCTGAACAGCCCTTCGGCGATCGCTGTCAACATCCAGATCATCCGGGTGTTCACGCGGATGCGCGAAATACTCTCCACCCATAAGGAGCTCCTGCTGCAGCTGGAAAAACTGAGCGGCACGGTGAGCCATCACAGTCGCGACATCAAGGCGATCTTCAACATCCTGAAACGGATGCAGGAGGAAGAACGCAACCGCACCTTGTTGGCGCAGGTCCCCAAGAAACGCCCGTCCATTGGGTACAAAAAGGACAAGTGAGATGGGAGCAACACCTACCGTGTGCGGTATTCGCGCAGGCCCAGCACGAAATTCGCTCCTTGCCCCGAAAGCGAAATGCGGCGATGCCCAGACCATCACTGCGGGGAAGACATGCTGAAATGCTCCTCCCGCTTGCGGGAAAAGCAACTAGATCGGGCGGTGTACCATTGCGATATGGCATAGCACCGGGTTGTTGGGAGAAGTGGTTTCAGGGCGTGCCCCTTCCCCGCGCCCGGGCCAACGCACGGGGCCGGGTGCTTCGCTTTAGCCGCTCTTGTAAGGGCCGGCATCCACGGCGCTGCGGTGGCTTCCTCCGGTCGCCTCCTCGCTGCTCGTGGCTGCATGGCCCTTCCTGCGCCGGGCTGCCGCTGCGCCCCCTCACGCGGGTCCATTCCCACCCCACTTCAATTGGGGCCTGTTCGGATGAATATCTCCTCCTGAACTTCGGTCCTCTACAAATCATTCACCCCGGCCCGTCGCATCGGCTTTTCGTTATCTATGCCACGGCAGCATATTTTGTGGCCGATGAACGCATTCACCGTTGACCTGGAGGACTGGTACCAAGGGCTTGAGCTGCCCTTTGGCACTTGGGCCAACCATGAATGCCGCCTGAGGAAAGGCTTGGACACCTTGCTGGAATTGCTGGAGGAGCACGGTACCCGGGCCACATTTTTCACCTTGGGCTGGATTGGCGAGCGTTACCCTGGGCTGGTCCGCGAAATAGCGGACGCCGGGCACGAAATGGCCTCGCATGGCTATTCCCACGAAAAGGTGTACGACCTCTCGCCCCAGCTTTTCCGGCAGGAGGTGGGCAGGACACGGAAGCACCTCGAGGACATTTCCGGAACGCCCGTGATCGCCTACAGGGCACCCTTCTTCTCCGTTACCGCGCGCTGCTTGTGGGCCTTGGACATCCTGCGCGAGGAAGGCTACACCATCGACTGCTCCATCTCGCCCGTTAAAACTTGGCGGTACGGCATCAGCACGGCCCCGGACGAGATCTTTGTGATCAAGGAGAACGGGCTCACCGAGTTCCCTGTTTCCACCATCAACCTGCTCAACCGGAAAATGGGCATCGGCGGCGCCTATTTCCGGCTGTTCCCCTACTCGCTTACGCGCAGCGGCATGGAAAAACGCCAACGCCAGCAGCGCGCCAGCATGTTCTACATACACCCGTGGGAGTACGATCCCGGCCACCCCGTGGTGCCCATGGAGCGCAAGGCGAAGATCACCCATTATACCCGGTTGCATAAAACCGTGCCGCACACCCGGAAGCTCCTCACGCAATTCGAGTTCGATACGGTGAGCAACGTGGTGGCCCGGTTCCGCGCACAAAACAAGGTGCATGAGCACAGCATTGAGGTTCTCAAGGATTGAGGACGGCCAGCAGGCGCAACTGCTGCAGGCGGTGCACAAGATCCTTACCGAGGTAGGGGCGCACAACGCCGGCATTTACGATGCCGCCTATTGGGACTGGCAGTACCGGCAACTGCCCGGCGGCAAGGCCCTGGTGTACGGCGCATGGAACGGGGCGGGGGAACTGGTGGGCTATTACCATGTGCCCATGTACCGCTGCCGGATCGGCGCGGAGGAGAAGCTGATCGCCAACGTGCAGGATGTGGCCGTGGACCCCGCCTACCGCGGCCAAGGCTTGTTCCGCCAATTGGCGGAATATGCCAACGCCGAACTTGATACGTCCGGTGCGGACCTGGTGTACACGTTCCCGAACCAGAAGAGCATCCGCACCTTTTTGAAGTACACCGGCTACCAACTCGTTACGGCGGTTCCGGCCTACATACGTCCGGTGAACACGGGCCGCATCCTGGCCAAGCGGATCAAGTTGGCCGGACTGGAGAAATTGGCCGGGCTGGCCGTGGATGCTGCGGTGGGCCTCTTCTCCCGCCGTTTCCGCGGGCAACGGGGCAGCGTGGTGCGCATCACGCGGATCAGCGATGAAGTGGAGGCCGTGTTCGGTGCGTTCGGCGAGCAGTTCCGGAACCGGCTGGTGCGCGACAAGGCCTGGCTGGATTGGCGCTACCTGCGCTCGGTGCGCGGCAAGCACCACCTTTTCGGGCTGGAGCAGGGTGGAA
>JBIQMI010000002.1:0-31869 GCA_044463585.1 Cryomorphaceae bacterium | reverse complement strand
ATTCCGATGCCCGTTTCCGCAGCCTTTCGCGCGGCGTCAGCGACAGCCGCGACCTGGTGTACTCCCTCATCTTCACATGGGCCGGGCTGTTGTTGGCCGGGCATGAATTGGCACGCAGGGGCGTGCGCCAAGCATGAACAGGAAGGGAACATCCACCGTGCTGCTCGTCCTGCTGTTGCTGGGCGCACTGCTGGTGAACCTGTTGGCCCAGCGGTACAAGTTCCGCATCGACCTCACCGCCGACCGGCGCTACACATTGTCCGATGCCACCTTGGACCTATTGCGCGGGTTGCCGGAAACGGCCACCGTGCATGCGTACTTCACCAAGGACCTGCCACCTGGACTGACAGCGGCCCGGCAGGAGTTCCATGACCTGCTGGTGGAGTATGCCGAACGTTCCGATGGCCGGCTTGTCTTTGCGTTCGACGACCCCGGTGGTGATGCGGAACGCACGGCCAAAGCGGTGAACGAGGGAATCAGGCCGCTGCTGGTACAAACGCGGCAACAGGACCGCAGCGAGAACATCCAAGTGTTCATGGGCGCCACCGTGCGCATGGGCGAGCGCCGCGCGGTGATACCCGCATTGCAGGAAGGCCCCGGCATGGAATGGATCCTGTCATCGGCCATTGCCCAAGTGGCCCGCAAGGAGAAGCCATTGGTCGGGGTGCTGCAGGGCCACATGGAGCCCTCGTTGCGCGCCCTCGATGAGCTGGCCCTGCAACTGCAAGCGCAGTACGATGTGGAGGCCACGGCCATACATGATTCATTCCCCATCAACGAGCGTTTCACAGCGCTGCTATGGATCGACCCCAAGGACAGTGTGCCAGCGGAGCACCTGCACCGGATCGACGAGTACATGGCCAAGGGCCACGGTGTGGTGCTGGCCTATGGCGCGGTGGAAACGGACCTGGTGCGAACGGCGGAAGTGCGCCTGCGCGACATCGGCATCGGCCCTTGGCTGGCCGAACGCGGGGTGCAGGTGCAGCCACGGGCCGTGGCCGACCAACGCTGCGGGCAGGTGAACGTGATGCAGAGCGCCGCTCAACGGCCCATTTCCATCCCATTCCCGTGGTATCCGCTCATGGAGCAATTCGCCGGGCACCCGGTGGCGCATGGGCTGGACATGGTGCTCTTCCAGTTTGCCGCGCCGCTGACCTGCACCCCCGCCGCCCGGGTGGCCAACTGTTCCCCGGTGCTGGCCACCAGCGCCAAAAGCAGCAGCCAGCCGCTACCCTTCACGGTTGACCTGCGCAGGCCTTGGACCGATGCTGATTTCACCGGCGGTGCACAAACAGTGGGCGTGGCCCTGGAACCAGCGGACCCCGGCCACGGCCGGCTCGTGGTATTCAGCAACGGCAACTTCTGCACCGGCGACCAGGATGGCCGCCAAGTGGCATTGCCCAAAGGCAACCTCGACCTGATGGTGAACGCCACGGACTGGGTGATGAAGAATACGGACCTGTTGTCCATTCGCGGGAAAAGCAGCGACCACCGCCCCATCCGCGATCCAGGTGATGCCATGCGCAACCGGCTGAAATGGCTGAACCTGCTGCTGCCCATGGGGGTGGTGCTGCTTTATGCGTTGCTGCGCGCCCAATGGCGGCGCTGGCAGCGCCGGCAACGAATGCGCCCTGGCCATGTCCGATAAAATGAAACTGGCCGTGGCCGCGGCCCTGGTGATCGCCTTGGCACTGTGGTGGTGGTTGGGTGGCCTTTCGCCGGAACGCAAGGAAGGACGCAGCTTCCGCGCCAGCTTCCCCCCGGTGGACACCGCCTCGATCACCACGTTCAACCTGACCACCGTGCCCGGCGCGGGCAGGGTGGCGATCCAGTTCCAGCGCGACGCGGAAGGCTGGGTGGCCAGCCAAGATGGGCATGCCGTGCGCGCCTTCCAACGCCCGATCAACGACCTCTTTAACGCCCTGGCCAACCTGCACCCGGTAGCGGTGGCCGGCACCGGCCCTGATGTGATGCAGCAGTACGCGATCACCGACAGCCTTACCGGGCTCTTCCGGTCGCCGCAGGTGTTCGGAGGGCAGGTGCTCCGCGTGGGCGGCACCACGCAACCCGTGGCCGCTCCCACGCTGGACGCCCCGCCCCCAGCCACCGCGATCATGCTGCAAGGCGACCCGCAGGTGTACCTGGTTGAACACCTGTTCAACCAGGTGTTCAACATGCAATTGGCCGACTGGCTCATCAAGCCCATGTTGAACAGCGATCCCGCCCAATGGGACCGTATCACCTTCGTATTCCCGGGCAGCGCCGGCTATTCAATCGAACGCCACAACGGCCAGTGGCTGGTGGCCGGGCAACCGGCCGACACCTTGAAAGTGGAACGCTACCTCCGTGCGCTCTCCAAATACCATGGAGCGGCCTTGGCGAACCCGGCCGACACCGCCAATGCCCTGCTGATGTACAGCATCATGGTGGAGGATCGCGGCCGCGACCGGCCCATGCTCCTGGGCATATTCCGCAGCGGAGACCATTGGATCGCGCGCAGCACCTTGGCGCCACCTTGGCTGGTAATGGCCATTGACCCCGACGTTGAGATCCCGCGCATGTTCAGGCCGCCGCAGGCCTTCATGCCCGGCTGAGGTTAATTCAGCCCAACGCGCCCGGCCGCCACAGCGATCGCCGCAACTTTGCATGCATGGAACAGGGTCGGCCCATCACGCCGTGGCCTTTCCAACGGAGATGAAGAACTACCTGATCGATGCGCAGCCCGACGACGATACCTGTGGGGCCACCGCGCTCCATTCGGTGTACCGCTTTTTCGGCGGCAACCGGGCCTTGCAGGAGGTGATAGACGAAGTGCACCAGCTCGAAAGCGGCGGCACGTTGGCCGTACTGCTGGGCATACACGCCTTGACACATGGCTACCACGCCCGGCTGTACAGCTACAACCTCAACGTGTTCGACCCCAGTTGGGACGGCCTTTCCCCCGGGGCGCTGCACCGCAAACTACTGGCGCAAACGCGCATCAAGCCCGGCAAAAAGCTGCATGCCGCCAGCCTGGCCTATTCGCGGTTCCTGAAGGAGGGCGGCGAGATCTGTTTCAACGACCCCACCCCCCAGTTGCTGAAAAATTACTTCGATCAGCGGTTGCCCGTGCTGGTGGGGCTGAGCGCCACCTACCTTTACAAAAGCAAACGCGAGTACGCCGACGCAAAGGGCAGAAGCGTTTACCACGACCTCCGCGGCAGACCCATGGGCCATTTCGTTGTCCTTACCGGCATGCGGGCCAAGAATGTGTTCGTTGCCGACCCCTACTACGGCAATCCGCTGGGGGGCGGGCGGATCTATGAAGTGCCCGTGGGCCGCTTGATCAACAGCATCATGCTCGGGATCGTCACCTACGACGCCAATTTGCTCATCGTGTCGCCTAAACCCATTCCGGCATGAGAAAGATCATCGTCATGCAGGACCCCAAGGTCTTCAAGCTGGGCACGCCCAATGTTGAGGTCGTTTCCAGCAAGGATTACCTCACGGATCCGCGGTACGCCCAATTGAAGAACACGCGGATCTTCAACCTGAACCCCAGTTTCGCCTACCAAAGCCAAGGCTACTATGTAAGCCTATTGGCCGAGGCCCGTGGCCAAAAGGTGATACCGAGCGCGAAAACACTGCTCGACCTGAAAAGCCCGCGGATCGTGAAAGTGCTTTCCCGCGACCTGGACGATGTGATCCAGCAGAGCCTGCACCACAAGCAAAAGCACGATTTCACCCTTAGCGTGTACTTCGGCAGGAACGTGAACCCGCGGTACGACAAGCTGGCCCATGAACTCTACAAAGTATTCGAGGCACCCTTGCTGCGCGCACGCTTCGTGAAGGGCGAAAAATGGGAGCTGCGCTCGGTGCGGCCCGTGCCCTATCGCGACATTGAGGACGAGCACATACCACTGCTGAAAAAATTCGCGGCCGACTATTTCGCCAAGAAACGCTACGACCGTGCGCGCGCCGACCGCAGCGCCTACGACCTGGCCATACTGGTGAATCCCGGCGACAAGGCCGTGCCATCGAACCCGAGGGCCATTGTGAAATTCAGGCAGGCCGCAGAGGAATTGGGCTTCAGGGTGGACATCATCGGGCCCGACAGCATCGACCGGATCGGCGAATACGATGCGCTGTTGATCCGCGAGAACACCTATGTGAACAACCACACCTACCGCATATCGCGCAAGGCGCAGCAGGAAGGGTTGGCCGTGATCGACGCGCCGGATGCCATACTCAAGTGCAACAACAAGGTGTATCTGGCCCAGGTGATGGAAGCGCACCACATACCCACACCGCGCACCATGATCGTGCACAGCGAGAACAAACACCTCGTGGCCGAAAAAATGGGCTTCCCCGTGGTGCTGAAATTGCCCGACAGCACCTTCAGCATCGGCGTGGAAAAAGCGGTGGACGCCAAGGACCTTGAGGCCAAGCTCGCCAAGGTGCTGGGGCAGGGCGAACTGGCCATAGCGCAGGAATACATGCCCAGCGACTTCGATTGGCGCGTGGGCGTGCTGGACGGCAAGGTGCTGTACGTGTGCAAGTATTACATGGCGCACGGCCACTGGCAGATCTACAACTGGAACAGCCCCACCAAGGAGGACGAAACCGGCAATTTCGACACGGTGAAGGTGCAGGACTGCCCCAAGCACATACACGACACCGCGCTGAAGGCCGTGCACGCCATGGTGGGCGATTGCGGCCTGTTCGGCGTGGACATCAAGGAGCTGAACGGGAAGGCCTATGTGATCGAGGTGAACGAATGCCCGAACATCGACCACGGCATTGAGGACGTGGAACTGGGCGACGAGATCTACCGCAGGATCATCGGCAGCCTGAAACGGACGATCGAAAAGAAAATCGGCATCAGCCCCGGTGGCGATGCCGCCAACACGGCGAAACCATGAGCGGGGATGGAGCATCCTACGGCCTGTTCGAGGTAACGGGCATTGAACTGGAATACATGGTGGTGGACCGCAACACGTTGCGGGCCGACCCCAGCGTGGATGAACTGTTCCGGTCGGTAACGGGCCGGATCACCGGCGACGTGGAGCGCGGCGACGTGGACTGGAGCAACGAGCTGGTGGCGCATGTACTGGAACTGAAGACTGCCCGGCCGACGCCCAGCGTACCGGCCTTCCGCGATAAATTCCACGCCGAGGTGCGCCACATCAATGCCCTACTCGCGCAACGCGGCCTGATGCTGCTGCCCACGGCCGCCCATCCCCTCTTCGAGCCCTTCTCCGAAACCGTACTGTGGAAGCACGCCTTCCATGATGTGTACGAGCTGTACAACCGCATTTTCGATTGCCGCGGCCACGGCTGGAGCAACCTGCAAAGCGTGCACCTCAACCTCCCCTTCGCCAACGACGCGCAATTCGCAAAGCTGCACACCGCCATCCGCGTGCTGCTGCCCATCATTCCGGCGCTGGCCGCAAGCTCGCCCATACTCGATGGCAAGCCCACAGGCCTGATGGACGCGCGCATGAACGCCTACCTGCACCACCAGGAACGCCTGCCGCAGCTCATGGGCGCGCTGATCCCCGAAGCCGTGCTGGACGAAGAAGAATACTACCGCGAGATCTTCGCGCCCATCGGCAAGGCCCTGGCCCCTTTCGACAAGGAAGGCATCATGGACCACCAGTTCGCGAACTCGCGCGGCGCCATTGCGCGCTTCGATCGCGGGGCCATCGAAATACGCGTGGTGGACATACAGGAATGCCCCGCAGCGGACCTGGCCATCGCCGAATTGATCGTGGAAACACTGAAAGCGCTGGTGGCGCGGCGCTGGTCCAGCCAGTACATACAGCGTGCATGGCACCATTTGGACCTGCTCGAGATCTTCAAGCGCGTGATCAAGGATGCCGGCCGTACGCCCCTCGACAACACGAACTACCTGATGATGTTCGGCATGGAGGTGGAAGGAACGGGCACCACCGTCAACGCGCTTTGGGAGCACATCTTCAACGAAGTACGCGACGGCATCAGCGCGGACGGACAGGCCCGCATAACGCACATCCTGCAGCACGGCTGTCTTGCGGAAAGGATCTTGCGCCGCACCGGCCCCGCACCCGGCGAGCAACGCATTGTGGAGGTGTACAAGGAATTGGCGGATTGCCTCGCGGAAGACCGGCAGTTGGCATGACCGTGCTGCTGCTGAGCTGCGAACATGCAGGCAATGAAGTGCCCGACCGCTTGCAGGCCTGTTTCAAAGGCCACGAAGCGGTATTGCAAACCCACCGTGGGTTCGACATCGGCGCCTACGGACTCTTCCGCCAGTTGCTGCCCTTGGCCGATCACCAAGCGCATTGCCTGCTTAGCCGGCTGGTGGTGGAAATGAACCGCAGTGAAGGCAATCCGGAGCTCTTCTCCCCGTATACCGCGCAGCTGCCGGAAGCCGTGAAAGCAGAACTCATTCTGCAACACCGCAGCTATTGGTCCGGGTTTTCCGCCTACATCGAAGGTGAATTGGCGAAGGGCCGGAACGTGGTGCATGTAGGCGTGCACAGCTTCACCCCGTTGCTGCACGGCCGGGAGCGCACCATGGACATCGGGCTGCTTTTCGATCCCGCCCGTGAGAACGAAACAATCTTCTGCACTGCGTGGCAGGCCGAGATCCAACGGCGGGAGCCCGCGTTGCGCGTGGCCCTGAACGAGCCGTACCGCGGTACCGATGACGGCCTGACCACAGCCCTGCGCACCCGGTATGCGCAAGGCTACGCCGGCATTGAGCTGGAAGTGAACCAGCGCTTCGCCATGGGCGACGGCATGGACCACCGCGTGGGCACAGTAGTGCTGGAATCGTTGCGCACCGTGTTACGGAAAGGCTGATGATCGCAGCCTGCCTTCTTTTTCTATTGCCGAATTTCGCGGCCATAACTCCCTTTTTTGCATGCGCACCATCCTACTGCTAGGCGCTGGCCGTTCGGCCTCTTCCTTGATCCAATACCTGATCCAGCACGCTGGCGAGCAGGATTGGCGCCTCACCATTGCCGACCGCGATCAGGAGCAGGCCCAAAGACTGGCCAAGGGCGCTGGTGAAGCAGCCGAAGTCGTGGAACTGGACGCCAGCGACCCCGAGGCGCGCGCTGCGCAAATCGCCAGGCATGACCTGGTGATCAGCATGCTTCCGCATTTCATGCACATGGATGTGCTGCGCGATTGCCTGCGGCTGAAAAAGAACGTGATCACCCCGAGCTACGTGCCCGATGCGCTTTGGCCCCTGGATGCCGAATTGAAGCGCGAAGGCCTGATCGTGCTGAATGAAATGGGCGTGGACCCCGGCATCGACCACATGAGCGCCATGCAGATCATCCACCGGCTGCAGGCGCAGAACTGCGAACTCCTCGCCTTCGAAAGCTACTGCGGCGGGCTGGTGGCGCCGGAAAGCGATGACAATCCGTGGGGCTACAAGTTCAGCTGGAATCCGCGGAACGTGGTGCTGGCCGGGCAAGGGCCCGCTGCGCGCTACATCGAGAACGGCGAACTGAAGTACATCCCCTACCACCAGCTCTTCACCCGCACCACGGCGGTTGAGATCGCTGGCACCGGTGCATATGAGGGCTATGCCAACCGCGACTCGCTGAAATACCGGGAGATCTACGGCATCGGCGGCATACCCACCATGCTGCGGGGCACCTTGCGCAAGGCCGGCTACTGTGCCGCATGGAACGCCTTGGTGCAACTGGGCTGCACGGAGGATGGCTTCGCCATGGAACTTTCGGCAGGCGCCAGCTGGGCAGATTACACCCGCTCCTTCCTTCCTTCAGCACACAGCAGGCAGGACCTTGCGGAACAAGTGGCCGCGTACCTAGGTCTTTCGCCACAGGGCCAGGAGATCATGCGGCTGCAATGGCTGGGGCTGTTCGGCGATGGGCAGATCGGCAAGGCCGGGCTTTCGCCTGCGGCCACGTTGCAGCGGTTGTTGGAGGAAAAATGGGTGCTGGGCCCCACCGACAAGGACCTGCTTGTGATGTGGCACCGGTTCAAATACCGCAATGGCGCCGGGGAGCATAAAGAGCTGCGGTCGGTGCTGGCGGTCACCGGTGAGGACAGCATCCACACCGCCATGGCGAAAACCGTTGGCCTGCCCATGGGCATTGGGGCCAAATTGGTGCTGAATGGAAAGATCAGCGGCCGGGGCGTGCTTTTGCCCGTTACGCCGGAACTTTACGTGCCGGTACTGAACGAACTGGCCGGGTTGGGCATTTCCTTCACCGAGCAGGAAGCTTGAGCCCTGATCCACCATGATCGACACCTCTGAAATACTGGTACGGCTTACGATCGCTGCCTTCTGCGGCGGGCTGATCGGTCTTGAGCGCGAGCGCAAGGACTGGGCGGCGGGCCTGCGCACGCACATGCTCGTATGCGTTGGCTCATGCCTGGTGCTGCTTGTTTCGGCCTTCGGCTTTGAGCGTGTGCTGGGCGATCACGTGGTGCTGGACCCATCGCGCGTGGCGGCGCAGGTGGTCAGCGGGGTGGGCTTCATCGGTGCGGGGGCCATCCTCTTCTCCAAGCAGGGCACCATCCGCGGCCTCACAACGGCGGCGGGCCTTTGGACGGTGGCCGCCATTGGGTTGGCTTGCGGCAGCGGCATGTATTTCGCCGCGGGTGCCACCACCGTGGTGGCCCTGATCATTCTTTGGGCGCTGCAGCCCATTGAGCAGCGCTACCTGCGCCGCTTCAAGCAGGCCACGCTGCGCGTAGTAATGGAGCCGCACGCCAACCATGTGGAATTGTTGCAGGCCCTCACCAAGGACAGCGATGCACCGATGGAGGAACTCTTCTTCGAAAAAAACGAGGAAGAACTGGTGTTCGAGCTGAAATACAGCAACCGCGACCTGACCAAGTTGGATGTCCTGGTGGAAAAACTGCGGACGCACCCCAAGATCAAGGAGATCTTCTGGGCCAAGTAGCCCGATCAAAAGTGGAGTTCAAGGTCCTGCAGCAGGGCCCGGTATTGCGGGCTGAAGCCCCCATCCGTGAGTTGCACGCATAGCTCCTCCTCCACCGCGCTCCCCTGCCAATTGTGCCTCAGCTCCAGCAAGGCTCGCTTGGGGGGCTTGTGCGGAAGAAAACGCACGGTGCAGGTGCGGGCCGGGCGCAGGCCAATGGCGGTGGCGGCCTGCAGCACACTTTGCAGGCGGTACTGCGGCAACACCAAACTGGCGCGAAAACCGGGCGCGCCCAGGCGGTCCATGGCCCGGAACAACTCCGGCAACGATAAGGTGGCCTCGTGCTTTGCTGCCGCGAGGCGCGGGTCCCTCGAGCGGATATGGCCATCGTAGAACGGCGGATTGCAAATGATCAGCCCGAACCGCTGATCACTTTGCCATTGCCGCGCATCGGCGTGGTGCACGGTGATCCGTTGCGGCCAAGGGCTTGCGGCAGCATTTTCAGCTGCCTGCGCGGCCGCGTCCGCGTCCATCTCCAAGCCGGTGATCGCCGCACCGGGCGACCGCTGTGCCGCGATAAGGGCCAGCAGGCCCGTTCCGGTACCGATGTCCAGGATCTGCTCCGTTCCGCCGTGATCGGTCCAAGCGCCCAGCAACACCCCGTCGGTGCCCACTTTCAGCGCGCATCGGTCCTGCCGCACGGTGAATTGCTTGAACCGGAAAAAGGGCTGGGGCATGTTATCCGCCGCGGTACAGGTCCACCAGGCCGGGAGGGGTGCGCACCACCAGGTTTCCGCTGGCCTCATCGATGCCCACGATCATTTCCTCCACAAAGGGGACCAGGATCTCCGTGGCACCATTGCTGACCGCAAGTACGGGATGGTCGTCGGTTCCTTCGATCCCCGTCACCTCGCCCAACGGGCCATGCTCCTCGTCCAGTACCTGCATGCCCACGAAATCCGCGGGCTCCATCAAGTCCTCTTCATCTCCTTCCCCATCGCCATTTTCCGCTGGCGCGAACACCTCGGCATTCACCAGGAAGGCAACGGCCTGCGGGTCATCAAGACCTTTCAATTTCAATGTGGCGCCCACCTTGGGGTGCTCGCGCACGCCTTCCACGAAGAACGGCACTGGAAGACCTTGCAGCTCCACGAATACGGCGCGCATGCCCGCCAACTCCTCCACCTCGGCCTGCGCCAAACTGAACGCCAATTCGCCACGGTGGCCCCACGGACGGCCCAGCACCCCCAAGTAGCGCAACTTGCCCGGATAGCTCATGGGGTCCGAAAGTAGGGCAGGTTGCCGGGCAGCCATCAAAAAAGCCCGGCCATCGGACCGGGCTTTTCCGCTGTTGCAAGGATCTTATTCCTGCGGTGCACCTTCCTGTTGCTGTTCGGCACCTTCCCCGCCCTCGGCGGCGGCAGGCTGTTCGGTTTCGGCGATGGCCGCTGCCAGCTTGGCGGTGAGCGCATCGGCCCGTGCATGCGACTTCTTGGTCTCCAAGGCGATGCGCTCCTTGTACGCACGCGCGGCGTCCTCTTCCAGTCCGGCGCGCTTGGCCTCCACCTTTTGGGTCTTCTGGTCCAGCCACGCCTGGAAACGGCGGTCGGCCTCGGCCTGGTCGAAGGCGCCTTTCTTCACGCCATTCTGCAGGTGGTTCATGTACACCACACCGGTGTAGCTGAGGATGGCCCGTGCGGTATCGCTGGGTTGTGCTCCTTTTTGCAGCCAGGCCAAAGCCTTTTGGCGGTCGACTTCCACCACGGCGGGGTTGGTGCCCGGGTCGTAGGCCCCGATGCGTTCGATGTATTTGCCATCGCGCGGTGCGCGCTGGTCAGCCACTACCAAGTGGTAGTAGGGCTTGCCTTTCTTGCCTTTTCTCTGAAGGCGGATGCGGGTCGGCATGTCGCTATATGGTTTTAATGCCCCTTTTCGTTAAGGGGTGGCAAAGGTCGGCTTTTCCCGTGAACCGGCAAAAAGAAAAATGCAGTTCACTGCCCGCGTTGCAGCGGTACGGCTGAAGCATGGGGCGTTCCGGCCGCTTTTTCGATCACCGCCTGTATTTGGGTGCGGGTGTTCATCTGTTGCAATTTCTTGTTGGCGGCATCGGGGTACACCCTGTTGCTGAGGAAGATATAGACCGTGCCGTTCGCGGGATCGACCCAGGCCATGGTGCCCGTGAAGCCGGTATGGCCGTAGCTGAGCGCACTGGCGCCCTCGCTGGCAGGGCCGGGCATGCCGGCGCCCTGGGCGCGGTCCCAGCCGAGCCCGCGGCGGTTCTCCTTGCGGGTATCGCCCGTGCAATAGCGGCAGGCCGTGAAGCGCTGCACTGTTTTTTCCGAGAGGTAGCGCCTGCCGCCGTATGTACCGCCGTTCAGGAGCATCTGCATCAAAATGGCCAGGTCGTTGGCATTGGAGAACAGGCCGGCATGCCCTGCCACCCCACCCATCAGCGCGGCACCAGGGTCGTGCACCGTTCCGCGCACCAGGCCATTCCGGAACAGGGTATCATTTTCCGTGGGCATGATCCGGTCCATGAGGAAACGGTCGAGCGGGTTGAAGCCCATGGTGGCCAGGCCGAGGGGCTTGTAGAAGTTCTGTTCCAAAAAGCGGTCGATCGGCATGCCCGATACCTTCTCCACCACCTGCATCAGCAGGTACATGCCCATGTCGCTGTACACGTACTTGCCACGTTCGGCAACCGGCGTTTCCAGCACCCATTTCACCAGTGAATCGCGGTAGCTGTGGCTGATGTACACCCCGTCGGCAACCCGCATGTCATGCTCATCATCGGGCACGTTCGTCATTACGCCGGGCTTCCATTTCCCTTTTTCCTTCAACCTGTTCTGGAAGGGAACGAAAGCCTTTAGACCTCCTTGGTGTGCCAACAGTTCATCCAATGTGAGCGAGGCGTGGTAAGGATGCCCCTTCACCAGTGCCGGCAGGTAGTCGCCCAGTGTTTTGGCCGTGTTGACCTTGCCCTCGTCGGCCAGTTTCATCAGGGCCAATGTGGTGCCGGCCACCTTGCTGATGCTGGCCAGGTCGTAGATATCGCTGCTGTTCACCGGCCTTTCGCGGCTGTAGGTCGGTGTGCCGTAGTTCCGGTCCCACACCACCATGCCATTGCGGGCCACCAGCACTTGGCAACCGGGATAGGCCTGCGCCTTCAGCCCGCGCAGCACCACCGAGTCTATGCCCTCCAGGTCGTCAGTGCGCATGGCTTCTTCCTCCGGCAGCCCGTAGCGCAACCGGCCGAGCGAAGGGAGGGCCGTTCCTTGCCCCGACCTGAAATGCGGCGAGGCGGTGACCGGAAGTTTTCCGCTGGCCGGAATGGCCCCGAAGATCATTTGGGCGGCAAGGTCCTGGGTGGCGTCGTTCTCCTCGTAAGCCACCACCACCGCGCCCCAGCGTTCGGCGCCGTAAGCATTGCCAAGCCTGTACGGGTTTGCGAAGAGGGTGAAGATCATGGGCTGTTGATCGCCCAGGCGGCGGAGGAAATCGAGGCTGATCTGGGGCACGCCGAACTCCTTGTTCACCCGGTAGGTTGTGTTGTGCACCGAGGTGATCACCAGGTCGAATTGCTTCAAGCTGTCCAGCAATGCCTTCGATTGGTTGGCGTTCAGCACTTTTTCGCACCGCAGCATGGTGATCGGTGCATAGCGCGCCAAGGCCTGTTGGAACGGGTTGTTGAGCGTGTCGCCGATCACAAGGCTGGCAATCCGCAGGCTATCGAGGTCGCGCACGGGCAGCACACCGCGGTTGGTGGCCACGGTTAGCGCTTGGGCGTACAGTTCCCGCCGCACCATGCGTGCCTCGGGCGTGTTCAGTTCGGCCACAAGGCCTTTCACCTCCACCGTGGTGGGCTTGGCCAATCCGGCCCATTCCTTCGCCTTCAGCACTTTCAGGCATTTTTCAGCAATTACGGCCTCGGATACCAAGCCGCTGTCCACGGCCTGGCGGATGCGCGTGATCGCTTTCACGGGGTCTTGCGGGAACACGAGCACATCGTTGCCGGCCATCAGCGCCCGCAGCTCGATCTCGCCTGGCCGCGCGGCATTGGCGATGCCTTTCATGTTGAGTGCGTCGGTGAAGACCAGCCCCTTGAAGCCCATTGTTTCCTTCAGCAGCCCGGTGATGATCGGTTTGCTCATGGTGCTGGGCAGCGCCGGGGTGCTGTCCAATGCGGGCACCTCCAAGTGACCCACCATGGCCCCGGCCACCCCGGCGTTGATCAGTTGTTGGAACGCATACAGTTCCACCGAATCGAGCCGCGCCCGCGAGGCGGCCACCAGCGGCAGGGTCTTATGGCTATCGGTATTGGTATCGCCATGGCCTGGGAAATGTTTTATCGTGGCCAGCACACCGCCCAGTTGCAGGCCGTTCATGTATGCGATGCCCTTGCGCGCCACCAGTTTCGGGTCCTCGCCAAAGCTGCGCTCGTTGATCACCGGGTTGGTGGGATCCACGTTCACGTCCACATCGGGGCTGAAGCTCACGTGCACGCCCAACCGTTTCATCTCGCGCGCGATCTCCAGTCCCATGCGCTCCAGTGAACTGTCATCGGCCATGGCGCCGAGGGCCATTTGCCGCGGAAAGCGGATGGTGCTGTCCAAGCGCATGGCCAGCCCCCACTCCAGGTCCATGCCCACGAGCAGGGGCGTGCGTGCCGCGGCCTGGTACCGGTTGGTGAGCGCGGCCTGCCTGACGGGCCCGCCTTGGAAGAAGATCAGCCCGCCGACGCCGTACTTGCGCACCAATTGCTCGATCTCGCTGTAATGCTTCTCGTTCTTGTTGCTGTAGGCCGCCACCATCATCAATTGCCCGATGCGCTGATCGAGGTTGAGCGTGGCCAGCACCGAATCGGCCCATGGTGACGGGCGTTCGATGAAATCCGGGGTGATCGGGGGCGCCATGCGCTGAGGTTGTCCGCCGCCCATGGACAATAGGCCGGGCAGCAGGGTAAAGGCAAGGAATGTGGATCGTTTCATGCAACAAGGGCAAAGCTACCGGGGCCTTGCAGGGGCTTTGGGCCACGGCCGTGCCACTTGTCAACACAACGCGCTGTATTGCGTGATCATTGGGCGGCCCGGCCACGGCAGGTACTTTTGGCCACTGTCCAACGTTTGTGCCAACGTGCGTACGCTCTTCTTCTCCATTGCAGCCTGCCTTGCATCGCTTGTGCCGGCACAGGACAATCCCTTGGCGGAGCTTGCCGCTTGCGTGCAGCAGATCGCCGAAGGGCGCAGTGATAATGCGAAGGACAGCGCCAGCGCCTCGCTGAAACGGCAATTGGGCGCCATTCTTCTTTCCGATTCCGGCATGGTGGCGCGTTTCGGCGCATTGCCCATCAGCCGCATGGAACCTGCCGATGGCAGTTTCCGCCTGTTCACCTGGAACGTGCCGCTGTCCGATGGTTCGTTCCGGTACGAAGGCCTGCTGCTCACGGCCACCCCCAGGGCGCACAAATTGTACGAGCTGCGCGACATGACCGGGAAAATCGCGCGGCCCGCTATGGTGCAGCTTAGCCCGGAGAACTGGTACGGTGCGGTGTACTATGAAATGGTGCCCGTGAAGCGCGGCCAGCGCACATACTACACCCTGCTGGGCTGGAAAGGGCACTCCACCACGGAAACGTACAAAGTGATCGACGTGCTCACGATCACTCCTTCGGGGCCCAAGTTCGGCGCACCCTTGTTCACCGGGGAAAAGCAACGCCGCCAGCGCGTGGTGCACGGCTACACCGCACAGGCCAAAATGCTGCTCCGCTGGGAGCCTGCGCACAAGGCCATCGTGCTCGACCACCTCTCGCCCACCCGTCCCGAATTCGCCGGGCAGGCCGCCTTCATGGCGCCCGACCTAAGCTACGACAGCTTCACTTGGGACAAGGACCATTGGCGGTATGACCGCGACATCGACGTGCGCAGCCCGGAGAAGGGAAAACCCTACAAGGCACCGCCTAAGGAAGCACGCTGAGCGCAGTGCTGTTCGGGAATTAGCCCCATGATGCCGTACTTCGCAACCCGATGGAAGCGCGCCGCCTGTTGATCAAGAATGCCAAAGCGCTGGTGGGCGTGCACCCCGCCGGCACTTCGCGCTTGGCCGGCCCCGCCATGGCGGAATTGCCGCAATTGGAGAACGGCTGGCTGATGGCCGAGGACGGCCGGATCACCGCCATGGGCACCGAGGCTGATTGGCCCGGCATTGCCGATTGGAACGGCCTTGATGTGATCGATGCCAGCGGCCGGTACGTGCTGCCCGGCTGGTGCGATCCGCATACGCACACCATTTTCGCCGCACCGCGCGAAGGCGAATTCACCGACCGCATCAAAGGGCTGGGCTACCAGGAGATCGCGGCAAAGGGCGGCGGCATCCTCAACAGCGCATTGAAGCTGCGTGCCATGGACGAGGACCAGCTTTTCGGCTTGGCCAAGGCGCGTGCCACGGAATTGATGCACCGCGGAACGGTGGCGCTGGAGATCAAAAGTGGCTATGGGCTGGACAAGGAAAGCGAAATGAAAATGCTGCGCGTGGCTGCGCGGCTGCGCCGCGAATTGCCCATGCAGGTGCGCACCACGCTGCTGGCCGCCCACGCCATTCCACCGGAATACCGCAACGATCGCACGGCATACGTGGACATGATCGTGCACGACCTGGTGCCGCTGGTGGCGGAGGAAGGACTGGCCCAGTACGTGGACTGCTTCTGCGAGACCAACTATTTCACCGTGGCCGAAATGGAGCGCATCCTGGAAGCAGGCGCGCGGCATGGCCTGCCGGGGAAAGTGCACGTGAACCAGTTCACCAGCATCGGAGGCATTGCGGCCGCTGTGGCGCATAAGGCACTTAGCGTGGACCACTTGGAAGTGATGGAGGAGGCGGACATCGCGGCCTTGCGGGGCAGCAGCACCATACCAACACTGCTTCCCTCCTGTTCCTTCTTCCTCGGCATACCCTACGGCCCGGCGCGCAAGCTCATTGAAGCGGAGCTGCCCGTGGCGGTGGCCAGCGATTTCAATCCCGGCACCACGCCCAGCGGCAACATGAGCTTCGTGGTGGCCCTGGCCTGCATCAAGCTGCGCATGCTGCCCGAGGAGGCCATGAACGCGGCGACACTGAACGCAGCGGCGGCCATGGGCCTCGAAAAGGAACTGGGCAGCCTGACGGTGGGCAAGCGTGCCAGTTTCAACATCACGCGCCCCATGCCCTCGTTGGCCTATCTGCCCTACGCCTTCGGGCAGGAGCATATCGACACCGTGATCATCGATGGAAAGCCAGTCCGGGCAGGGGAAGCCGTTGATTGAGTTGCCGCCGTTCAGGCCGCCCGGCCTCGAAATGGCGCGTGGACTGCTCTACTTCACGCTGGTGTTCATGGTGTTCATGTTCGCCCAATTGGCAGCGCACATCTGGCAGGTACTCGCCCTGTCGCCACAACTGGCCGCGGGCGGTTTCTCTTTGGCCCTGCTTGATACCCCGGAATTCCAGGCGCGGTGGCTCGAACTGGCCGCCAATGGCGATGTGCTCGCCAAAGTGGGCATCGTTTCGGACAGCCTTGCGCTAGGCTTGTTGCTGTTGCTGGTGTTCCGCTGGAAAAAGCAGCGCAGCGCATTCTTCCTCGGCCTGGGCGTGCCCAAGCTTCAGGTATTCCTGAAATGGACGGCCATGTTCCTGGTCCTTTTCGCCGCCTTGGAAGCGATCTCGTTGCTGCTGCCGGAAATGAACAGCGAGTTCATGCGCAAGGTGCTCTCCACGGCCACCAATTGGCCCATGCTCATCATCGGCCTGGGCCTGTTACCCGCCCTGTTCGAGGAATTCCTGTTGCGCGGCCTGCTGTACGGCTCGCTGCGGCACCTGCTCGACAAGCACGCGTCGGTGGCCATTGTGGCCGGTGTTTTCACCTTGGTGCACCAACAGTACGACTGGTACATCCTGCTGCTGTACGTGCTGCCGCTGGGCATCTTCCTCGGCTATGCCCGCGCCCAAACGGGCAGCATCTGGGTGGCCGTGCTGCTGCACCTGCTGAACAATTGCGCCAGCATGCTGCTGCCACAACCGGTTTGAGCCGGCTTCATCAACCCTATAAAAAACTGATTCCCATGCCCATTATCGAATGCGTTCCCAACATCAGCGAAGGCCGCGATATCGTTAAGATCCAAGCCATCGCCTCCGTGGTACAGACCGTTGAAGGCGTGCGGTTGCTGGATGTGGACCCGGGCAAAGCGACCAACCGCACCGTGATCACCTTCGTGGGCGAACCCGGCCCTGTGTGTGAGGCCGCGTTCCGGTTGGTGAAAAAGGCGCAGGAACTCATCGACATGTCGGTGCACCACGGCGAACACCCACGCTTCGGCGCCACCGACGTGTGCCCGCTGGTGCCCATCAGCGGCATCACCTTGGAAGAACTGGTGCCGTACGCGCACCGCCTGGGCGAACGCATCGGCAGCGAACTCGGCATTCCGGTATACGCCTACGAGGCCGCCGCCCGCGAGGAAAAGCGCCGCAACCTGGCCAACAACCGCGCCGGTGAGTATGAAGGACTTCAAAAAAAGCTGGCCGACCCCGCTTGGAAACCCGATTTCGGCCCAGCCGCATGGAACGATGCCGTGCAACGCAGCGGCGCGGTGGCGGTGGGTGTGCGCAAGGTGCTGATCGCCTACAACATCAACCTCAACACCAGCAGCACCCGGCGCGCCAACGCCATCGCCTTCGACCTGCGCGAGCGCGGGCGGGTGAAACGCGAAGGTGGAACACTGACCGGCAAGCCGGTGACCGATGTGCACGGCCAAGTGGTGATGGAACCGGGCAAGCTCAAGTCGGTGAAGGGCATCGGCTGGTTCATTGAGGAATACGGTATCGCCCAAGTGTCGCTCAACCTGAACGACATCGACATTACGCCGGTGCACATCGCCTTCGACGAGGCCTGCAAAAGCGCCGCTGCGCGCGGGCTGCGTGTTACCGGCAGCGAGCTGGTGGGCCTGATCCCCAAGCAGGCCATGCTCGATGCTGCCGATTACTTCCTGCGCAAGCAACAGCGCAGCCTGGGGATCAGCGAACGCGAAAAAATCCTGCTGGCGGTCAAATCCCTCGGGCTGGACGACCTCGCGCCCTTCGACCCCGCGAAGAAGATCATCGAATACCGGTTGGAGGACGCATCGGCGCGGCCGTTGATCAACCTCACCCTTTCGCGCTTCACCGAGGAAACCGCGCGCGAAACACCCACGCCGGGCGGTGGCTCCGTGGCGGCCATTGTGGGCAGCATGGGCATAGCCCTGGGGCAGATGGTGGCCAACCTGAGCGCGAACAAACGCGGCTGGGACGACCGCTGGGAGGAATTCAGCCAATGGGCGGTGAAGGCTGAGCAATACCGCACCCGCTTGCTGGCACTGGTGGACGACGATACCGCGGCCTATGCACGGATCATGCTCGCCCTTCAAATGCCCAAGCACAACGAAGAAGCGAAAGCCGCACGAAAAGCGGCGCTGCACGAGGCCACAAAGGGTGCCATACTGGTGCCGTTGGAAACGATGCGGATTTGCGTGGCCAGCATGGAGGTGGCCCAGGCCATGGCGCAAATCGGCATGCCCAGCAGCGTAAGCGATGCCGGCGTGGGCGTGATGTGCGCGCGCACCGGTGCCTTGGCGGCCTACCTCAACGTGCGCACCAATTTCAAGGGCTTCGACGACCCGGAGTTCCAACGGACCGTGATGGAAGAGGCCGAAGCCTTGAAACTACAGGCCGAACAGATCGAGGCCGATGTGATGGCGGCCACCTTGGCCAAGTTGTAGCCACGCCGCCCATGCCCGATTTCGCGTTGCGGCAACACCGCCGCACGCCTTGGCGTATTATTGAGCGGCAAGCCCCATGGTGGGGCTGCCCCTGAACCGATAGCAGAAGATGGGCAAACGAACGCCATGGCGCCAGATCGCCGAACGCGTATTGTTCTTCTTCCCGTTCCAGCTCCTGGTGCTTCACTTCAAGAAGAACCACGTGATGCTGTTGTGCTGGCTGCTGCTTTTCGGCTATGTGCTGCAAGGCATCGGGCTCAAGTACGGCATTCCATACCTGTTCCTGTACCCCGAATATTTCGGCGCGGCCAACGCATGGTCCTTCATGCTGCTGGGCTTCGCATTGGGCGGGTTCATCACGGCGTTCAACCTCTTTTCCTACACGTTGCACGCCTTCCGGTTCCCCTTCGTGGCCACGCTGGCCCGGCCGTTCCTGAAATTCAACCTCAACAACGCCATCATACCCGCGGTGTTCGTGCTTACCTACCTGTGGGCATCGGCGCGCCTGCAGTACTACAAGGAGCTGGTGCCCGCATGGGATGTGGTGGTGCACTTGGCCGCCTTCCTGGCCGGCATCGGCAGTTTCCTGCTGATCGCCCTGCTCTACTTCACGCGCACCAACACCGATGTGCACAAGCTGGAAAAGACCGCGGGCCCCATTGCCGACGTGCCGCCCATGGAGGACATCATTCCGCAGGTGCCGCCCGTGCGCCAACAGCAACGCAAGGCCAGCCGTTGGCTGCGCCGCGAACAGCGCACCAAGAAATGGCGCGTTGAAACCTACCTCACCTGGCCGCCGCAACTGAAGCTGGCACGCGGCATAAAGCACTACGACAACGAACTGCTGCGGCGCGTGCTCTGGCAGAACCACATCAACGCGAACATTTTCGAATTGGCCGTGGTGATCACCTTCATCGCCCTGGGCGCCTTCAGCGATGCGCCATTCTTCGCCATACCCGCCGGGGCCAGCATCTTCCTGTTCTTCACCATGGTGCTGATGCTGTACAGCGCTGTAAGCAGTTGGGTAAAAGGCTGGATGGCCACCACCATTTTCGCTTCCCTGGTGCTGCTGAACGCGATCAGCATGAAAACGCAGGGTTTCCTGTACGATACGCAAGCCTACGGCCTCGACTACACCGCACCGCCAGCGCGGTACGACCTGCCCACCATACACCACTTGGCCACGGACAGCACCGCGGCGGCCAAGGATGAACAAGCCCACCTGCAAACCCTGGAGCGTTGGCTGGCCAAGAACAAAGCCCTGCCGCATCCGGGTGGCAAGCCGCCCATGGTCATCATAAACGTGAGCGGCGGCGGCTCGCGTGCCATGCTGTGGACTTTCAGGTGCCTACAAGTTGCGGACAGCCTGTTGGGCGGCAACCTCATGGACCGTACCGTGCTGATCGCGGGCAGCAGCGGCGGACTGATCGGGGCCACCTACTACCGGCAATTGGTGCTGGGCGAAAAGCTGGGCGGCACCGACCGCGCCAGCGATCCGCGCCACTTGGACCAGATCTCCTCCGATATCCTCAACCCCGTGGCCTTCAGTTTGGTCACCAGCGACATGTTCATCCGCTACCGCAAGGTGATCGATGGCGAGCGCAGCTATACGCTGGATCGCGGCTACGCCTTCGAGCTGCGCTTGGATTCGCTTACCGGCGGCCTATTGAATGTGCGGCTGAAGGACATGGCCGAACATGAGCGCAAGGCGGAGGTGCCCTTGCTGGTGGTGAGCCCCACCATATTGAACGATGGGCGGCGCCTGCTGATCAGTTCCATGTCCCTGGCGCACTTATCGGCCATAGGGCCGCATGCGCCCGTGCATTCCGCGGTAGAGCCCGAGAGCATCGAATTCCAGAAATTGTTCAAGGACCAGGACCCCATGAACCTGAAGCTCTCGAGCGCGCTGCGCATGAGCGCCTCCTTCCCCTACATAACACCGGTCACCAGCCTGCCCAGCGAGCCGCGCATGTGCGTGATGGATGCCGGGGGGCGGGACAACTACGGCTACCGCACCACGCTCAGCTTTCTGCGCACTTACCGCGCATGGTTGGCCGAAAATGTGGACCGGGTGGTAATGATCCAGGTGCGGGACAAGCAACGCCAGCTTGAGGTAAAGCCGGTCAATGGCTCCATGTTGGGGCGGTTGGCCGAACCGGTGGGCAGCGTTTACGATAATTTCATCCGGATCCAGGACCAGGACTTCGACCTTGCATTGAAAACCGCCGAAGCGTGGATGACGGTGCCGCTGGACGTGCTCGACCTGCAACTGTGGATGAAGGATGACGCCGAGATCAGCCTAAGCTGGCACCTTACCGCGGTGGAGAAGAAAATGGTGCTGGCCACCATTGACGAGGCCGGCAACCAGGAGGCTTTTTCACGCCTGCAAAACCTGCTGGTGGGCCCTGATCCGCTCAAGGCCGCGGCAGTGCGTGGTACTGCAGCAGCCCGTTGATCGGGTCGCGTTCCACCCCGGCCAGCTCCATGCCCTTACTGGCCAAGGCCGTGGCCAGCAACGCACGGAAACCCCAGGCCACGGAACCGGTTGCACGCGCTGTGCGCCTTTCCTCCAGCGCGAAAAACTGGCCGAGCAGTCTGGCCAGGGCAAAAAAGCGCGAGGCCACCAGGTCATGCACGTAGTTGTTGTCCAAGTGCCCGGCAAGTACTGCGGTGTACGAGGCCACAAAGGCCTGCGGCGACCGGCCACGGTAAATTGCATCAAGAATGGCGGGGAGGTGCATGCCTTGCGGAAAAAGCTGCGCACTGATCTGTTCCGGCACCAGACCGTACAATGCGTCGCGCAACAAGTGCTTGCCGATGTCGGCGCCACTGCCCTCATCACCCAGCACGAAGCCGAGGGAAGGCATGGGACTGTGCACGAATTCACCATCGTAGTGCCCTGCGTTCATGCCCGTTCCCAGGATCAACACCAGGCCTTGGCCGTGCCCATAAAGGCCGCGCGCGGCCCCGAGCAGATCTGTTTCCACGGTGATCTTGCTCTTTGGCCATAGTTCCGCCAGCACGTCCTGCATGCGTTGCGCCCTGTCCCTCGTGCCGCAACCCGCGCCATATGCGATCACTTCATCGGGTGCTTCACCACCGCGTGCCGCGGCCATGCTGCGCAGGCGCTCCTGCATGGGCAACGGATCGCCCGTAAGCGGATTGAAGCCAGGGAATGGCCCCGGGAATAGTTCACTTTGCCCGTTGGAGCACTGGCCCCAACGCGAGCTCGTGCCACCGATCTCGCCGATCCATATTGACATGCTGTCGCTGTTGCGGGCCCGCCGCACAAGGTTATGCGTTGAAGAGGAACTTGTCCGGGCTGATCAGCCCGTTCTTCACCGCATAAAGGACCAAACCGGCCGTATTGTTCACGCCCAGCTTCTGCATGATGTTCTTGCGATGCGTGGTCACCGTATGCGCGCTCAGGCACAAGCGCTCGGCTATGCGCGTATAGGAATTGCCCTCTGCGATCAGTGAAATGATCTGTGCCTCACGCTCGCTCACGGTCACCGGTGCACAATCCAGGGCTTCGTGGTACAGGTTGTCCACATCAAGGGATGCCGCTTGGATGGCCTTGAGGATCTTTCCGCAGAAAAACTTCTGGCCGTCACCAGTGTGCAGCACCGCGTCGATGATCTCCTCGCGGCCGCAATCCTTCTTTATGTAGCTGCTCACCCCCGCACGCAATGCGCTCATCAAGGCCATGTGGCTGGGCGTGTGGGTAATGGCGATGAAACGCGTGTGGGGATGGTGGCGCACGGCATCACGCAATGCGGCTGCGCCGAAGCCTTCGGCGGTATGATCGATCATTACCACGTCGGGTTTCAATTCAACCAACATGGTATGCATTTGCCCGGCATCGCGCGCGTCGCCCACCAATTGGATGCGCTGCACCGGGGAAAGAATGGCCTGCAACCCGACCAAGGCCAGTTCACTGCGGTCGGCAAGCAAAGTCCTGATCAACATCTCTTGTTTAGAATGATCCCAAATAGTGCGCGAATGTAGGCACTGGCGAACGTAGCCGTAGTGGACGCCCTGCTGTTGCACGCATATTCCACCCTCTAAACACCCATGCTACGGCCAAATGGTGTGAACGGGCGACCTGCGGGCCCGGTCATGTGCCGGTATGGCACGGCCGATAATGATGCGATCAGGCTTGTTCGCCCACCTTATAGGTCATTCCTTCCTCGGCCAAGAGGCTGTGCGGGAAAACAGTGCGGGCCTCATCCAACAGAAGACCGGGATCCTTGTAGCGCGAGCTGAAATGGCCGAGCAGCAGTTGCTTCACACCGGCATCGCGGGCAATTGTGGCCGCCTGCTTGGCCGTGCTATGCATGGTCTCTTTTGCGCGTGCGGCCAGTGCTTCGGCGAAGGTGGCCTCGTGGTACAGCAGGTCCACCCCTTGCAAATGGGGCACCAGCGCGGGTGCATAGGCCGTATCGGAGCAATAGGCGTAACTGCGCTGCGGCGGTGCCGGCAAGGTCAGTTCGGCGTTGGGCACCACAGTGCCGTCCGGCAACTCAAGGTCGGCGCCCAATTTCACGGCGCTGCGTGAATAATGGGGGATCAGGCCCACCTTTTCCTTCAGCAGCTTGCGCGGCCGCGGTGCCTCCTTGAAAAGAAAACCGGTGGAGGTCACCCTGTGCCGCAGGGCCAGTTCGGTCACCTCCACACGATCATCGCGGTACACCAGGGCGCCGGTGCGGTGCTGCAACGGATGGAAGTGCAAGGGGAAGCGCAAATGGGTCTCGGAAACACGCAAGTGCACATCGATCACCTCCTTCAGCCCCGGCGGGCCGTGCACGTCCAAACTGTTCAGCCGGCCGAGCAGGTGCATGCTGCTCACCACGCCCATCAAGCCCAGGAAATGGTCGCCGTGCAGATGCGTGATGAAGATGCGCGCGATCCGGGCCAGGTTCACCCCGTGCATGCGCATGCGCTCCTGGGTGCCTTCCCCGCAATCCACAAGGAAAAGGCGTTCCCGCACGTTCAGCAATTGTGCCGAAGGGAATCTTCCGCGTGCGGGCAATGCGGCCCCCGTCCCCAGCGTGGTTACCTCAAAGCGCATGGGCAGTTAACTTGAAAGCCCCCGAAGGTCCGGGGGCTTTCCAATTTCATGCGGGCCGTGGGCATCAACGGTTCAGCATCATGCGGCCGGTGAACGTGGCACCGGCAGCCTCCACGTGGTAGATGTAAATGCCGTTCTCCAACTGGGGCGCATCGAATGCCACCCGGTTCACCCCGGCTTTGCCTTGCACCGTTCGGGTCCAAATGCGCTCGCCCACCAGGTTGAACACTTTCACCTTCACGGGCGCGCTTTTCGATAGCCCGAACTCGATCGTGGTGCGGTCGGCGAACGGATTGGGCACGTTCTGCACGCGGCCCAAGCGCGCGGGCTGCAGATCCTCCACGGCCGTGGTGTTGTCGGAAATGGTAATGGAGTAACCGGGGAAATCGTAATCCACGGCTTGTGTGGACCCCAGCACCTTCACATAGGCGAGCACCTTGATCACTATGGGGAACGTGCCCATTTGGGTGGGTGTCCCCTCCAACAGGCCGCAGCCCACTTGGCCGGTGAGGTAGGTGCAAGCCGCGTTCGTTTGCGAATTACACGTGACGGTGATGCCGGGCGGCAGGCCGGTGACTTCCACCATGGCCACGGAATCGATCTGGAAAAACGCGTACATGGGATCAATGAATCCCGCGTTCACGGGCACCAGCAGGTTCAGGGTGTCGGAATAGGGCACGCCGATCATCCCGTTCCTGAAATTGGTGGTGGTGTCGGGCCAAGCGCCGAACACGCTGTCGGCGTACAGCTGGTTGGGCACGCATTGGGCGTGCAGCTGCATGCTGGCCGCGGCCAGCAGGGCGAGGATGAATGTTCTGGCCATGATCATTCCTCGTTGTTCACATCCTTCTCCAACTCCTCCATGTACAGCAGGTCCACGGCCTCGTTGAGGGTGGGTGTAATGGAGAGCACATTCTCCAACTGGCTGATCTGGATCAACTTTTTCACTGGCTCCTGCAGCGCGCAGATCACCAGGCTGCCCCCCACCCCTTTGCATAGGCGGTTGGCCACCAACAGGGCGCTCAGGCCCGAACTGTCGCAGTACCTCGTCTTGGAAAGATCAATGACGATGTTGCGCACATTGGTCTTGTTCAAGTACACCAGTTCGCTCTTCAGCTCGGGCGCGCAGGTGGTGTCCAATTTGTCGGCGTTGGATACGACCAAGGTGTATTTGTCCTTGTTTGTAATGGTAAAGTTCATGTGCCTTGCGTTTGCGGGCTATGCGGTCAAAGATAATCAGGCGCTCATTCCACGAATGCTGCTTTTGCGAAATATGATGGGCCTGCGGCGCGGCCTAGCTTTTGTGTGCCCGGTCCATACCGCTGGCCAGCAGGAACAGCACCGCCATGCGCACGGCCACGCCGTTCTCCACCTGGTGCAGTATGATGCTCTGCGCACTGTCGGCCACATCGCTGGAGATCTCCACGCCGCGGTTGATCGGGCCGGGGTGCATGATCACGATCTCCTTGCCCAAAGCCTCGTAGCGCTTGCAGTCAAGCCCGAAGAGCATGGCATACTCCCGCAGTGAAGGGAAGTTGGCAATGCCGTCCCCTCCTTGCCGTTCGAGTTGTATCCGCAGCATGTTGGCCACATCGCACCAACGCAGGGCCTCATCGAGGTTGTGCGATACGCGAACACCAAGTTCGGCGGCATAGCGCGGCATAAGCGTGGTAGGGCCGCACAGCATCACCTCGGCGCCCATTTTCCGCAGGCAAAGGATGTTGCTCAATGCCACGCGTGAATGCAGGATATCGCCAACGATGGCCACTTTCACCCCGGCGATCCGGCCGAGTTTTTCGCGGATGCTGTAGGCATCCAGCAATGCCTGTGTGGGGTGTTCGTGCGTGCCGTCGCCGGCATTCACAATACGGGCATCAACGTGCCTGGAGAGGAAAACACCTGCCCCCGGATCGGCATGGCGCATCACCACCATGTCCACCTTCATCGCAAGGATGTTGTTCACGGTGTCGATGAGCGTTTCGCCTTTCTTGGTGCTGCTGGTGCTGGTGCTGAAATTCACCACGTCGGCGCTCAATCTTTTCTGCGCCAGCTCGAAGCTGATCCGCGTACGCGTACTGTTCTCGAAGAAGATGTTGGCAATGGTGATATCGCGCAGCGAAGGCACCTTCTTGATCGGGCGGGAAAGCACTTCCTTGAACCCGTCGGCGGTGCGGAAGATCAACCCGATGTCGTCGGCGGTGAGATCGTCGATGCCCAGAAGGTGCTTGCTGCTCAGCACGTCGCTCATCGGTCGTTCTGTTTAAGGAGCACGCGGTCCACGCCATCACTTTCCTGCCATTCCACGGTAACATGCTGGCCCGCGAAACTGTCAACGAAGCGCCCGGTATAGTTGGGCTGGATCGGTAATTCGCGGCTGAAGCGGCGATCGATGAACACCATCAATTCCACCGAGCGCGGCCTGCCGAACGCCAGCAGTGCGTCGAGCCCGGCGCGTATGCTGCGCCCGGTGTACAGCACGTCGTCCACCAGTACCACGCGCCTTCCCTCCACACTGAAATCGGGGGCGGTGCGGGTGGGCATGGGGGTAAGCGTCCGCTGGCGGAAATCATCGCGATGGAAGGTGATGTCCAGTTCGCCATACCTCAGGTCCTCTTCTCCTGTGATCCGAAACAGTTCCTTGCGCAACCGGCGCGAGAAATACACGCCGCGCGGCTGTAGCCCCACCAGCACCGTGTCGCCAAGGCTGCCGCGGTCCTCTATCAGTTGATGGCAAAGGCGGCGCAGCGTCAATTCGAATGCTTCCGCCTCGAGGATGGTCAACACGCGCATGGGCGGCGAAGATAAATGGCGGCCCTACACCAATACGGAATTGGATGGGCCGGCAACACCCACGGTTTCTTGTGAGGCCACCGGGGACGGGATTGCTTCTCCATGGTTGCCTTCGGTTGATAAAATTATTTTTCTGCAGGCTTTCCATTTCCGCTGTTATTTCGACCTCGCTATTGGGAAGAAACAACTTCCTGTTGCTTGGCCCCCCCAAAACCACCCTGCCAAGCCCCAACATCCCTGTGGACTTGCCATGCCCATTTGGGCTGCATTGGCGGGTCCGTCAAACCTGAACGTGAAACCTAAACCCTGCCCTATCATGCCGTCATCCCAAACCCGCAAACTGGCCCACTTCTGGCAGCAGCTCGTAATTGCTGTGCTCCTTGCCTTCACTTGGGCCTCCACAGCGCAAGCGCAGCAAACCGTAACCATTGGAACCGGGTCAAGCACCGTGACCTCTGTGCCAGTATATGGCTTGTTCGGATATTCCTACACACAGCAGTTGTACTTGGGAAGCGAGCTCACCGCCAACGGCTGGCCTGGTGGTCCGGGCATGATCCAAAAGGTGCGATTCTATTTGGCCACCGCCCCCTCCACACCGGCAAATTCAAATGCTTGGACCGTTTGGCTGGGCAATACCTCGCTCACGTCCCTTACGGCAGGGTCGGCCAATTATGTTCCCACCAGTGCCATGACCCAGTGTTTCCAAGGCACGGTGAACCTGACCACCACCGGCTGGGTTGAATTGACCCTGAGCACGCCTTTTCTCTACAACGGGGACAACTTGATCATTGCCGCATTTGAGAATGCCCCGGGGTATTCATCCGCCAGTTTCCAGTACACGGCTACAACGAGCACCATGGCGGTCTATCTGTACAGCGACAGCCAAATCCCCAACCCCGACGCACTGCCCGGCTCCTATGCAGGCAGCAGCAGTTCCACGCTCAACCGTGCCAACGTGCAGTTCGTCATCGGATCTTCCTCGCCCTGCACCGCCCCTCCTGTTGCAGGTACCGCCACGGCCACCCCGGCTTCCAACATGTGCCCGGGCACGAGCGTGGCATTGGCACTTACTGGCAATAGCATGGGTATCGGCCAAACCTATCAATGGCAGGAATCCCCGGCCCCGGGAGGCCCTTACAGCTATATCGGGTCACCGTCCTCCACGCCGGACCTCATAGTTACCCCCAGCACCACCAAATACTACCGTGCCGAAGTAACATGCAGCGGCCAGGCCTCCTATTCGCCGGATGTGCAGGTACAGGTGAACGGCCTATTCCCTGCTGGCACCTATACCATCAACTCGGGCTTGGCCACTGGCGGCAGCAACTTTGCCAGCTTCAACGATTTCAAGAACGCCCTCGCATGCGGCATTGCCGGCCCGATCGTGGTGGACGTAGTGCCTGGCAGCGGACCATACAACGAGCAGGTGATCATGCCGGCCATTGGGAACACATCGGCCACCAACACCATTACGATCAATGGGAACGGAGCCACGCTCACCTTCAATTCCTCGGCCAGCAGCGCTCCTTCAACCCTGGAACTGAATGGCACCGATCACCTGCGGGTCAATAACTTGAACATCGTGGCCAGTGGCGCCACTTATGGTTTTGCCGCCCACCTGTGGAATGGTGCCGACAACAACGAGTTCACCAATTGCAACTTCACTGCTCCCACAACAGGTACGGTAACAACCTTGGCACCGTTCTCGATCAGCGGTTCAGCAACATCAGTCACCGCAACCGGTAACTCCGGCAGCAACAACAAGGTAACTGGATGCACCCTGACCGGCGGCTATTACGGGCTCGTTTTCTACGGCGCCGTTACCAACACGGGCAACCAAGCCTTGAACAACACCGTGACGGAATTCTACTCCTATGGGATCTACAACGTGTACTGCCAAGGCACATTGATCAAGGGGAATACGGTTGAGCGCCCCTCGCGCAGCACGGTGACCACAACCTATGCGATTTACCTGTCCACCAGTTCGGCGGGCTGCACGGTTGATGCCAATACCGTGCGCAATCTCTTCGGCGGTGCCCCCACCAGCAGCAGCTCGGCATATTGCCTGTACAACGGCGCAAGTGGCAGCGCAGGCAACGAGAACAACTGGACCAACAACCTGGTGTACAACATCAACAGCGCCACCGGGAGCATCAATGGCTTCTACGCTCTGGGCTATAACCACGTGAACGTGTACCACAACACCATCGTGCTGGACCATGCCGCGGCCACAAGCGGCATCACCTATGGTATATATGCCTACGGCAACCCGATGATGATCAAGAACAACGTGGTGTACATAGCGCGCGGCGGCACAGGCACGAAATACTGCCTGTACGAAAGCACCAGCCCTGCTACCAGCGACAACAACGTGTTCTACATGAACGCCCCGGCAGGCACGAACAACATCGCCTACCGGTCCACGGCCTATGCCACCTTGGCCGCCTGGCAAGCGGCCACCGGCCAGGACCTCAACAGCATCTCGGCCAACCCGGACTTCGCATCACCCACGACCGGGGATTTCAAGCCTACCAACCTGGCCCTGGACAATTTGGGGGCAGCGGTTGGCGTGGGCCACGACATACTCGGCATGAGCCGGCCCAGCGCCCTTCCGGATATCGGTGCCTATGAATTCGGGACCATGCCCGCCACCTGCGCCGGTACCCCTACCCCTGGCGCCACAGAGAGCACCACGGCGAGTGCCTGTCCTGGAGTTGATTTCATGTTGAGCATGACCGGGCTGCCCTCGGAAGCGGGTTTTACCTATCAATGGCAAAGTGCATCCGACGCGGCATTCACCGCTGACGTGACGAACTTGGGAACAACTTCCACACAGGTCACTTCACAAACCTCGACCAAGTGGTACCGCGCCCAGGTCACCTGCACCTACTCCGGCCTGTCGGCGTACAGCACCCCCGTGCAGGTGGGATCGCTGATGCCCACGCAGTGCTATTGCATACCCACCGGCTCGGCCAACAACGCCGATGAGATCCGCAACTTCACCCTTGCCAACCTGAACCACTCATCCGCTGCCTCGGAAGGCACTGCCGGTTATGCGAATTACACCGATTCAGTTCCAGCAGCGCAATTGCTCGTTGGCTTTTCATACGTGGCCACGCTGACCAGCGGCACCGGAAGCGGCAGCCACGGTGCGGCCATTTGGATCGATTACAACGATGACGGGCAATTCGATGCCAGTGAAATGGTGGCGTTCCTACCCAGCAGCATCAGCGCAAGCAGCACGGCGAGCTTCCCATCGTTCACCGTGGGCAACTACCCCGGCACACACCGCCTGCGCGTTCAATATGCCTACTTGCTCAGCGGGGCCACGCTCACACCTTGTTCCGTAACATCCCAGTTCTCGGAGACCGAGGATTATTTGGTCACTATTTCCATGCAACAGCCGTGCACGGGCACGCCTGCCCCCGGCAACACCTTGGCCAGCGATACCCATGTATGCACAGGCAGCAGCTACAGCCTGAGTTTCCAACACCTTTCGTTGGACGCGGGCATCAGCTACCAATGGGAGAGCGCGGATGATGAGGATTTCACCACGGGTGTGGCCCAACTGGGCACGGGCACCACGCAAAGCGTCACCATGGCGGGCAGCAAATGGTACCGGGTGAAAGCCACTTGCGCCAATAGCGGCCTTTCGGGGTACTCCACACCCGTCCAGGTCGTGGAAAACAGCAATGCATGCGAATGCGCGACCTATCCGAACATATACGCAAGCAGCACAAGCGATGAGGATATCCATAAGGTAACGATCGGCTCGTTCAGCCAAAGCAGCGATTGCAACACCACGGCCCCAGGTCCTGGCTCGGTGCAGAACCGGTACAGCAACTACACCGTTTTGAACGGCCCCTCATTGGTACAAAGCGAGCTGGTGAACTTCAGCGTGCAAGTGGGCACGTGCGGCACCGGATCGTACGGCAATGGTGTGCAGATCTTCATCGACTTCAACCAGAACGGAAGCTTCCTGGACCCCGGGGAGATGGTGTACAACCAACCCGCGGCCGCTAGCGGTGCACGTACCGTATCCGGCATTTTCGCGGTACCGGACACCGCGCTGGTCGGCACCACCCGCATGCGCGTGGTAGTGGTGGAAACAACCTTCCCCACCGCCACCAATTATGCCCACACCAGCTACAGCTGGGGGGAAACGGAGGACTATTGCGTGACCATACTCCCATTGGGCTCCTGTGTTGCGCCCCCCACTGCTGGCACCGCCACGGCAACGCCGAACAGCAACATATGCGCAGGAACCAACATTCTACTGAACCTCACCGGCAACTCATTCGGGGATGGCCAGACCTACCAATGGCAAGAGTCGGAAACCCCGGGAGGCCCGTACACCGACATCGGCGCGCCAGCTGAATCGCCGTTGTTCAACACCCCGGCCACGAGCACCAAGTACTACCGCAACAAGGTGACCTGCAGCGGGCAATCGTCCTACTCCAGTGAGGTCCTGGTACAGGTGAACACACCGTTCCCCGCTGGCACATACACCATCAATTCCGGGGCGCCCACCGGTGGCACCAACTTCGCCAGTTTCAACGACTTCAAGAACGCCATCGGATGCTCGATCGCAGGCCCTGTGGTGGTGAATGTTGAACCCGGCAGCGGACCGTACATTGAACAGGTGATCTTCCCTGTGGTGGGCAATACCTCGGCCACAAATACCATTACGATCAATGGAAATGGCGCCACGCTGACCTACAGCGCCACCGTGAGCACGGCACCATCAACCCTTGAATTGAACGGGGCCGACTACTTCCGCTTCAACAACCTGCACATTGCGGCCACGGGCGTCACGTACGGCTTTGCGGCCCACCTTTGGAATGGGGCCGACAACAACGAGTTCACGAACTGCAATTTCAGTGCGCCCACATCAGGCACTGGAACAACGTTGTCTCCATTCTCGATCAGCGGCTCCGCAACATCGGTAACAGGCACCGGCAACTCCGGCAGCAACAACAAGGTGACGGGCTGCACCATGATAGGTGGATACTATGGCCTTGCTTTCCACGGCTCGGTGACCAACACCGGCAACCAAGCGTTGAACAACACGGTGCAGGACTTCTACCTGTATGGGATCTATAATGCACAATGCCAAAACACAGTGGTTGCCGGCAACACGATCGAGCGCCCCACGCGCACCACGGTAAGCACGGGCTACGGTGTCTACCTCACCACCAATTCGGCCGGCTGCACGGTTGATGCCAACATCGTGCGCAACCTCTTTGGTGGTGCCCCCACCAGCAGCAGCACCGCGTATTGCCTGTACAACGGCTCAGATGCCAGCGCAGGCAACGAGAACAACTGGACCAACAACCTGGTG
>JBIQMI010000001.1:0-31997 GCA_044463585.1 Cryomorphaceae bacterium | reverse complement strand
GCCGGTTACGTCGCCGTAGCTGGCGGGCACGCCGCCGGTGATCACCTGCACCTCCTCAATGGCGCTCTTGGGCAGGCCGATGCCTGCGCCTGCTGGCACCTTCACCCCGTCAATATAGTAATAGGTGTTCTCGGTGCGTGAACCGCGGATGCTCACCCCGCCGCCGGTGCCGGCGGTGCTGGCACCCGCCACCGTGGTGGCGATACCGGTGGCGGAGCGCGTGGGCATCTTGGCGATCTGGTCGCGCGTAACGGTTGCGCCGGTGGCACCTCCATCCTTGTCGATCAACGGCACCTTGTAGCGGATCACCTCCACATCGCCCAGTTCCACGCCGCTGTGGATCGCGAAGTTCTGGAAGGTGATCTTGTTGCTGTTGATCACCACGCCGGTCACTTTTTGGGGCTGGTAGCCCACCATGCTCACCGTAACATCGTAGGTGCCCGGTTCAATGGGACTGATCTTGTAGTTGCCATCGAAGTCGGACTGGCCGGCCGCCACGCGCGTTCCCCTGTTCTCCACCACGATGGAGACAAAGGGAAGTGCTTCGGCGGTGGTCTTGTCCTTGATGGTTCCTTGGAGGGTGCCGGCGCCCACTTGGGCGTTCAGACTGAGCGCACTGCAAACGAATATGACAGCGGCCGAGCATAGTTTTCTCAGCATCAACGGATGGTTGTTACGTTGTTGTAGGATAGGCAACGAGGGGGCGTAAAGATAGAAAAGTCCCCAATTGCGCAAACCGCGGCAATCCCTTGGGGGGCGCGGGAATCGCCTTTTCGGGCGCTCGGGCGGGGTATTGAAAACCAGGTCCATTGCGGCTTTGCTTCGCTGATGCGACAGCTAAACTAAACCGCGCCCGGGGCACTCCCGCCATGTGCCGCGGCCCGATCACCGCGCCGATATACACGTCCGCCGCTAATGCTTGCCGTGGAAGAGACGCCGCAGCCAAGTGTCGCGGTGCCCGGCCTGCCCTTGGTTGCCCGCCCGGCGCTTGTGGCGCTTCATGCGTTTGCGCGTGGCCTTGTCCTGGTTGGCCAAATGCTGCTTGGCCAGCCGCTTCTCCTCGCGCTTCACATCCTTCACATCGTTGCGTTCCTTCTTGCGCTGGATCTTTTCCTGCTGCTTGCGGCCGATGCCGGCCTGGGCCGAAACCGAGGGTGCCGCCACGAACGAAAGCAGTGCCAGCACGAGCAAATTGCGGAGCGGACGAAGCATGGTGTTACGCGCTGCCAATTTCATGCCCTTGTGCCCTGCGTACTTTTGCATGGCCGGCCAATGGCGCACGATCGGATGTTGAAGAAACCTGTTTCCCTGTTCTTTATTGCACTGCTCGCCGCCGTGGCCATCGCCTGCCGCAAGGACCGGGAGGTGGCCGTGCCGCTGGTGCCGGTGGACATCCAGGTGAACCTGAACCTGCCGGAATACAACGCCTTGCAGGTGGTGGGCGGTTGGGCGTACATCATCGGCGGCTCGGAAGGTTTGCTGGTGTACCGCAAAAGCCAGGACGAATTCGTTGCGCTGGACCGCCATTGCACCTACCAGACGGCCGACCAGTGCCGCGTGACGGTTGACGACAGCGGTGTACTGGCGCGCGACACCACCTGTTGCCACAGCGCCTTCCTGATGCTGGACGGCAGCGTGACCGAAGGGCCGGCGGTGCTGCCGTTGAAGCAGTACCACACCATGTTCAACGGCACGGTGCTGCGGATCTACAATTGATCCCCGTAGCCCCGAAAAGGCAGGCGGGGCCGCCCTTGTGGAACAGCCCCGCCCGGTTCGTGCACCGCTGGATCAGTAGCGGTATGCGTCGCTCTTGTAGGGCCCCTCCTTGGGCACGCCGATGTACTTGGCCTGCTTGTCGTTGAGTTCCTCCAGTTCCACGCCGATCTTTTCCAAGTGCAGGCGCGCCACCATTTCGTCGAGGTGCTTGGGCAGCACGTACACCTTGTTCTCGTATTTGTCGCGGTGGTTCCACAGCTCCAATTGGGCCAGTGTTTGGTTGGTGAAGCTGTTGCTCATCACAAAGCTGGGGTGGCCGGTGGCGCAGCCCAGGTTCACCAGGCGTCCTTCGGCCAGCACGATCACATCCTTGCCGTTAATGGTGTATTTGTCCACCTGCGGCTTGATTTCGACCTTGCTCTTTCCGTGGTTCTTGTTCAACCAGGCCATATCGATCTCGTTGTCGAAGTGGCCGATGTTGCACACAATGGCCTTGTCCTTCATGGCCTCGAAGTGCTCGCCCCGCACGATGTCGCAATTGCCCGTGGTGGTGATGATGATGTCGGCACGGCCCACCACGGAGCTGAGCTTCTTCACCTCGTAGCCGTCCATGGCGGCCTGCAGTGCGCAAATGGGATCGATCTCGGTGACCACCACGCGGGCACCTGCGCCGCGCAGTGATGCCGCCGTGCCCTTGCCCACATCGCCATAGCCGCAAACCACGGCCACCTTGCCGGCCATCATGATGTCGGTAGCCCGGCGGATGGCGTCCACCGCGCTTTCCTTGCAGCCGTACTTGTTGTCGAACTTGCTCTTGGTCACGCTGTCGTTCACATTGATCGCAGGCATGGGCAAGGTGCCGTTCTTCTCGCGCTCGATCAGGCGATGAACGCCGGTGGTGGTCTCCTCACTCAATCCTTTGATGCCGGGCACCAGCTCGGGATAGCGGTCGAGCACCATGTTGGTGAGGTCGCCGCCGTCGTCCAGGATCATATTCAACGGCTCGCCACCGGGGAAGGCGTGCAGCGTTTGCTCAATGCACCAATCGAATTCCTGCTCGTTCATGCCCTTCCAGGCAAAAACCGGAATGCCCGCCTTGGCTATGGCCGCCGCGGCGTGGTCCTGCGTACTGAAGATGTTGCAGCTGCTCCAGCTCACCTCGGCGCCCAGCTCCTTCAAGGTTTCGATCAGCACCGCGGTTTGGATGGTCATGTGCAGGCAGCCGGCGATGCGTGCCCCCTTCAGCGGCTTGTCCTTTCCGTATTGCTCGCGAAGGGCCATCAAACCGGGCATTTCGGCCTCGGCCAGCTCAATCTCCTTGCGGCCCCATTCGGCCAGGGAGAGGTCTTTTACCTTGTACTGCAGCTGTTCTTGGGTCTGGGGCATCTTCGTCTTGCTTTTTAAGGGTGCAAAGGTACGGATTTAGGGTGAGCGGATTTGACGATATCGGCATCCTTGGTGGATCGCGTTTCTTCATTTCTCTCCTTCGTCTCTCTCCGCTCCTTTTTCTATCCCCTCTCCTTCTTCTCTCTCATTTTCCTTCATTTCGTGGTGGGGTGGGTAAGGAGAGTGAGGAAGGAAAGGAAGGCAAGGAAGGAAAGGAGGGTAAGGAACACGCGCCCTCATCTCCTTCTTCTCTTTCATCTCCTTCTTCTCCTTCTTCTCTCTCATTTCCTTCATTTCGTGGTGAGGTGGGTAAGGAAGGTAAGGAAGGTAAGGAAGGTAAGGAAGGTGAGGAAGGTGAGGAGGGTAAGGAGAGTAAGGAAGGTAAGGAAGGTGAGGAAGGTGAGGAGGGTAAGGAGAGTAAGGAAGGTATGGAGGGTAAGGAAGGAATGTGCTGTTGGATCCGTTAAGTTCGCCCCCATGAGCGTACTGGCCCTGTTGGATGCTGCGAAGGCCGAACGGCGCAAATTATTGGCCGTGCTCATCGACCCCGATTTCGGGCAGGATGAAACCGTGCTGGAGCGCACCGTGCAAAACGCATGCATGGCCAAGGCCGACCTGATCTTTGTGGGCGGCAGCCTACTCACCTCCACTACGTTCAATCACTGTGTAAAACGTGTACGGGAGCTCAGCGACCGGCCTGTGGTGCTCTTTCCGGGAAGCCCGGCACAACTGAGTGAACATGCCGATGCGGTGCTCTTCCTTTCGCTGATCAGCGGCCGCAATCCGGAATTGCTGATCGGCCACCACGTGGCGGCGGCGCCCACCATAAAAGGCATGGGGCTGGAGGCGATCCCCACCGGTTACATGCTTGTGGACGGTGGCAAGCCCACCACGGTAAGCTATGTAAGCCAAACGGTGCCCATTCCGCACGACAAGCCCGGCATTGCTGCCGCCACGGCCTTGGCCGGTGAGTTGCTGGGCCTGCGCACCATTTACATGGATACCGGCAGCGGTGCGCAGCGCACGGTTTCGCCGGAGATGATCGCCGCCGTACGCGCCAACGTGTCCTTGCCCATCATTGTGGGGGGCGGCATCCGCGATGCGGCCATGGCCCGTGTGTTATGCCAGGCCGGTGCCAATGTGTTGGTGGTGGGCACCGCTTTTGAAGAGGATCCCGAGCACATCTTCGCGATGAGCAGTGCGGTGCACGGGTGATGGCCGGTGTTCTTCGTAAACACACGATCGGCTTCACGGACTCAGGGTGCCAACACCACGCGGCCCCGCCATTGGCCACCAAGGTCCAGCACGTAGCTTCCTGCGGCCAAACCGGCCAAACTGAAAGGCTCCGTACCACTTGGCCCCGTGTGCAGCAACAGCACGCGTTGCAACCGGCCCGATGCATCGAACACACGCAGCTCGCGCCCGGTCACTTCACCAGCCACACGGTACTGTCCATTTCCAAGGTTGGCCAAATAAGCGGGATCGTACTTGTTGGGCGGCGGGGCCATGCCTATCCCAATATCCCCCATGGGAACACTGCATGAATCACCCCATTCTTCACCGATGTAACGCGCCAGATGGTTCACCGGCTGACCATCGGCCAGGATACCGGAACTAACGAACAGGGTATCTCCATAAAAGCCCAATGAAAAGGCCCCTACCCAACTGTCCAATGCCCCCCCTAATCCGCACCATCGGTCCCCATCCCAAGTGGCTGTACATGCCGCAGGCACATTGCCAGCATAGCTGAACCCCCCGCATGCAAAAAGCAGATCATCCTTTACCATTAATCCAGTGACACCAATTGCATATTGATATCCACCGGTTCCATCCTGAACGCTGGTGCCCACCGGATGCCATGCTTGCCCATTCCAGCGCATGATGCAATGGCCCACATTGCCTTCGCTAAGCTTGAAGATCCCGCCCACATAGAGTTCATTGTGGTACACCGCCAAGCAGCCACCACCGCCCATGCCGGTATGGATACCCTGCCCAAGCGTCACCCAATTCTGCCCGTCAAATTGGATGATGTGCTTGAACGGCAAGTCCTCGAACGTTGCCGTTCCGGTCACAACCAAATTCCCTTGATAGAGCGTGATGTCCGTCCATAACGGGAAAGCATGAATGGTTGGCATGATCCCCACCGGCACCCAATGGCCACCTTCCCGTTTGGCCACGCCGCCGCAAAGGGCACCATCCACTTCCGTAAAAGAGCCCACGGCATAAAGTGACCCGCCCAATACACGGAGGGCACGGACCACATTATTAAATTCCCCATATGGAATCCACTGGTCGTTTGCATACGCCGCAATGTACCGGATCGGTTGCCCCCCGGTCTGGTTCAAAGGTTCACCTCCAATGTAGGTGAAGTGACCTCCCACGATCAAGGTGTCATTGTATTTACGCGCCGTTTGCACATTGTAATTGAACGGTTCTGAAGCAGTCCAACTTCCATTCTGGTACATCTGGAAAACATACGGCTGGTTACTTCCCAGTTGAAGCGCCCCCAAACAGTACATCGTATTCGTGGCAGTGTCCTCGTAAATTTCCTTAACCGCGTCAACGAGTCCAGGTAAGCCAACCCCTTCCCACCATTGGGCGGGTGCATGAACGGCAACCATGGTTGCCGCCCATGCCAACATCAACTTGCACCTCATTGGGGAATGATGATGCGCTGTGCGGGGATGCCAGGGAAGCGTACGATATATATGCCCGCAGGTAGCTCCGCCAAATTGATCGTGCCGGCACTGCCATCCCCTCCGGGCAAGTAGCTCGTGTGCACCACCTGACCGACCATGTTCATGACCTCCAACCTTCCTGCCCCGCTCACCCCAGTAATCCGATATTCATGTCCCCCTGCCCAAACCATCGGATTACCATTTTGTTCACCAATGTTCGCACCTTCCTTCTGCAGTGGCAGTGCGCCGGAACAAAAGCGGGTAATGAAGCAATCACCCCCACCGGGTCCAGAATTGAACGTTGGGTCATAGTAGGCTAAGGGAAACGCTGATGGCTGCAAGGGAAAGAACGAATAAATGTTCAAGTCCTTATTTGTGTGGCCATAGGCCAAAACTGTTTGGCTATACTTTGGGCACGACAGTGAAGTGATATTTTCGTTCTGATGGGCTTCACCTCCAAAATATGTAGACCATTGGAGCACATTGTTCTTGTCAAACCGGCAAATGAATGGATCTTGATAGTACGTGCCAGGCCCGTTCTGATTTGGGTATATGGAAGGCTGATAGTACCAACTACCATAACCGGCGACAAGAGGGATAGGCCCATTCTCCACTTCACCCCCGACAAACAAACCGGCCATGCCTTTTGAAGAAGAGATAGAAACGGCCGATGAATTACCTCCATCTCCAATAAAAGTAGACCATTCAAGAGCTTGTGTTATACGGTTGAACCGGCTAATGAAACCTTGAGTGTTACCACTGTGCGACCCATCGAAGAATGCACCCGGATAAGCTGTTGCAAGCAACGGGAAAGAAGGTGAATCAGTCGCCCCCACCATGTACACATCGCCAGTCCAATCCACTTCCAAGCCTTCCATGCTAACATATTCATCCTGCGGCCCACCAAAACAGGTGGCCCATTTTAGTTTACAAAAAGGGTCAAACCGCAACAGGATATGGTCAGCCCCCCCAAAATAGCCATGGTTGTAGGCGCCAACCTTGACCAATTGCGGAAAATTGCTGCTGTTCGTATATCCGGCAATATAGAACACGCCCTTCTCTATCGGAGAACAGGCAATGTCCAACCCGACGTCAGCGCTTGATCCACCGTAATATGTTCTCCATGCCAATTGATCAGACGCATTAAGCATCGCAGCAAATAAATCCTTGCCACCGCTATGCGCATAATGGGAGGAGCCTGTAGGGGGTGTAACCTGCTCATTGGGTAAATTACTGGAATACCCGGTAAGCATCACCTCCTTGGAGCCGCCAACGGCAGCTCCGTATACTTCGGTACTCTGCTCGCCAAAATACGTCGCCCAAACCCTAAGCCCATTGCCATTCACTTTGAAAATGAACCCCTGGTTCACACCTGCAACACCGATGCCGTCAAAATATGCCGAAGCTGCTGATTGGACCGGAAAGTTGGCACTATTGGTATAACCAACCACGTATGACATCGGGTTCCCATCACCCAAGTCCTTCACCGCCACATCGTATGCCATGGTACGGGTAGGGTATAACCCGCCGAACAAGGTAGTCCAAAGAAGTTCATCAGTATCGGTAAACCGGCTAACAAAGGAGTTCATAGTCGCTGTGTTGATTGGCGCGGGAGAGCCGACTGTTTGTGGGAAAGATGCCCAACTTGAATTCATCCAACCAGCCGGGAAATGGTGATCTTTGCGATCCAAGCTACTGCCTCTAACACTCTCACCAAAATCGCCTCCGAAATAGGTGCTCCAGCAAAGCCCATTGTTCCCGCTTTGCGCATTGGCTTCCCTTTCCTCATGGCCTATGAACAACACCAATGGCAGGGCCGGATCATATCCACCGAGGCTGAAGTGTACTACGGTACCATCCAACACAAACCCGAAATCTTCTTGGGGCAAGTTCAGGATATTTGATCCTTCATACTGGTAGGCCAATGGTTCCGCTAGTGTGATCACCTGCGACATTACCGGAAACTGCAGACCACCGTCAGCGGTGATGCTGAGTCCTGAGGCCCCTTCAAAAAGCATACGGATGCTGGCCGGATCACTTCCGGGCTGGCATACAAGGGCCAGCTTCTGCCCACCAGCCCCTTGATAGAGGTGGAGGTCGATACCCGGATAGATGCCCGAATACACCACGCGTTCGAAGCGGCGAACATTCGTGATGCCCTGTTCCCCACAATGTGGAAAGTAAAAGTTACGATAATCTGAATGCGGTGCTGAACCCACCGGGTTCACCTGCTGCATCCCATCACCAATGAACTGCATATCCCAACGCAACAAGGTGTCGGGAACTAGGCTATCGTTACTGCTTTGGTAAGCTGTATAAGAAACGCGACTACCATTAACCGGGAATCCCACAGGATAGCATCCTTCCGAGTAGAATGCAGCTTCGAAAGTTTGATTTCCTTCCGGATCGGTCAACTGCCCCAGGTTCTCCCAATAGCCCATGTCCATTGGAATGGGTTCATTGAAGGGATCGGGGGGGGGGGATTGTGCGAAGGCTGCAAAGGCAGTGGCTGTAAGCGCAACTAAGGAGAGTGGATACCGCATTGTAAAGAGAGTCTAAGCGTGTTATGCCATCGCAAGGTATAGAGTTTTTACGAATATCTCAAAATTTAGCAATGCAGAAAATAAAGCACCTCCTGATCCGATCACCGGCTGACCGAGTTCGAAGCGGCTGTGTGGCACATTAAATCCCGAGCACATCTTCGCGATGAGCAGTGCGGTGCACGGGTGATCGGCTAGCGCGTTGAGCCCACCCGCGCACGACGAGATCCGCCTGAATTACGCCCGGCGTTGCCGGTCAACGGCTGGCCCGCGCTGCTGCCTCCGCCATCAACTGCCCGATCAATCCGGCGCCTTCCTCGATCATCAGGGCAAACGGGTCTTCTTCATCCCCGCTGCCGGTCCAGGGCACATCGAATTCCTGTTCATCCTCTTCTTCCTCTGTTGCCTGCACCAACCACCAGTGGCCGCCGCAGCGAGCGCAATGAAGCCCAAGGCCAGTACATAACGCGGTTTCATTCGGTCAGGATTCTTGTTGTTCACCCTTTGTGCGAAGATACAGGGCGGCGCTGATCGGTACCGTGGCGCACCTGCCCTGCCCTCCCGCTTCAATTTTCACGGGAGAGGCGGTCGCGCACCGCTGCGGTCAGGCGCAAGGAGTGCAGGCGTGCCTGCTGGTCGTGAAAATGTCCGCTGACCATCAGTTCATCGGGTGCAAATTGGTGCAGGAAGGCGCGCAGGCCCTCAGCCACCGTGTCCGCATTGCCCACGAAAGAGCGGGCCAATTTGGCACTGACCCATTTTTTCTCCTCGGGGGTCCAAATGGCCTCGATGTCCTCCACCGGCGGTTGCACCTTGCCCCGGTTGTCGCGCAGCATGTTGATAAAGGCCTGCTGCATGCTGGTGAACAGCCGCTTGGCCTCCTTGTCGGAGTCGGCCGCTATGATGTTAACGGTGAGCATGGCGTGGGGATCCTTGCCATGTCGGCCGGGGGTGAACCGCTTTCGGTAAAGCTCAAGGGCCTGCTCCATCAGCTCGGGCGCGAAGTGCGATGCAAAGGCAAAAGGCAATCCCAGGGCGGCCGCCAGCTGTGCGCTGTACAGGCTTGAGCCCAAGAGCCAAATGGGCACCTGTTGGCCCTCGCCGGGCACGGCCTTGATCTTCTGCCCCGGTTGTGCCGGTTCGAAGAAGTATTGCAGCTCCTGCACATCATGCGGGAACTGCTCGGCCGCCGCGTGGATGTCGCGGCGCAATGCGCGCATGGTGTGGTGATCGGTGCCCGGCGCGCGGCCCAGGCCCAGGTCGATGCGGCCAGGGTACATGGCATTAAGGGTGCCGAACTGCTCGGCGATCACCAATGGCGCATGGTTGGGCAGCATTACGCCACCGGCGCCCACACGTATCGTGCTGGTGGCGCCCGCCACATGCCCGATCACCACCGCCGTGGCCGCGCTGGCGATGCCCGCCATGCCATGGTGCTCGGCAAGCCAAACCCGTTTGAAGCCAAGCCGTTCGGCCTCCTGCGCCAGTTGTACCGAATTGCGGAAGGCATCGCTGGCCGTGCTGCCTTCGGCAATGGGGGCCAGATCAAGGATGGAGAAAGGGATCATGCGTGCGGCGCAGTGCAAGAATCGTGCAGGGAGGAACGGTCCGTTGATCTGGACTGCCCGTGCACACAGCACAAAGCTAACCTTGTTGCCAAGGAGCAGGAATGAAAATCGGACAAGAACTGAGGATACAGGATCAGAACAGAACGCTCGACCAGGAATGGACCACGCGATGTGCTCTTTCCTCCGGATATGCGTGCGGCAGTGAATGCGAGCATGGGCAAGTATGCGCCGAACCAAGCTAAAATGGCGAAACTTGTTCGAGAAAAGGCATCCGGGAGGACTTTCTCGGCGGTCGCATTACTGGTTTTGTGTAACCTTGGAAGAAGCCTTACATTCGCAGGACCATGTCGTTCACGGTGAAGGTGAATAAGAAAAATGAGTACGTCGTGACCATCGGCGGCCCCATTACGGATGCAGTGTTGGTGCGCCTTACCAGTTACCTGCGCATTCTTGAACTTACCAAGGACAGCACGGCAACCCCAAAGGATGTCCAATCCATGGCGGATACCGTGGAAACCGATATGTGGCAGAAACGTCGCCAAAGAATGGCATCGTGAGACTGGTGGTAGACGCAAACATTGCATTTAGCTGCCTGCTCACTCCCCGCGGCATGATCGGATCCATGATATTGGGTCCATATTCGACGCTCGAACCTGTGGCCCCGGAGATGCTCGTGTCCGAGATCGGCCTCCACCGGCCTAAGCTTATGAAACTGCTTCGTCGCACGGAAGCCGAGGTCGCCGAACTTGAAACGTTGGTGCTAAGCCGTTTCGAGATCATTCCGAACGGTGTCATCAACTCAGTCAATTGGGAACGGGCTGCCGTGTTAGTTGCTGGTATCGATGAACGTGATGACCATTACGTGGCTCTTGCCATTCAGTTGGGCTATCCGTTATGGACCGGTGACCTGAAGCTACATCGAGGCTTGCGGAAACGCAAATTCAACAACGTTGTGACAACACCTGAGTTACGGGAAATGCTGGGCAGTAGCGGATTTTAGCACCCTCCTCAAAACTGCACGCTAACCCCGCCCAGCACATTGATCGGTGCCTGCGGGAAGAGGTTCAATTACAGTTCCCGGCGGGACCGGTTTTGTATGTTTGCGGTACCACCTGTTATGCCCAAACGCAAGTCGCCACCCGCAACGGCCAACGAGCCTTTGGCTGCCTATGGACACCAACGGCACGGCACTTACATGGCATTCGGCGTGGAGAGCGCTATTGACAAGTTCCTCTTGCCATTGATCCAACACAAGCGCCGCACCCGTAGCAAACAGCCGACGTGGGCAACCGTTGCTGAAGTGATCGGCACCTACACACGCCGCAACGAATTGATATTGCAGTTCCTCGATGCGTTGGAAGAGGCTGAACTCCGGGCATTGTTCGATCGGTCCAACCAGTACCTGAAAAATTGGGAAAGTATCGACCCGGAGTTACGTGACCCCGCAGTACGTACAGCTATGGAGGCAAACAAGGAAAGTATGCGGCAAATCAAAATGAAAAGCCGCAGCCTATTGGAGAAGGACATGCGGGATACCATCGCACGGTCAATCGCTGACCACATGAAAAGCAGATCTTGATCTGGAGACAGATGTCCTCAGTTCGTCAACGACAAATCGTTACTGTGCGCTATCCGGTTTCAGCGCATCCGCATCCTGCAGTGGTGGCAGTGTAGATGAAGGCAATGATGACTGGGTGGTATGCGTGATGATCTCCAGCAAGGACTGGAACGATGAATTCTCTTTCCCGATCACTTCCGACATGGTCGAACCACCAATGTCCCGGCAAAGTGAGTTGCGGCTTCACTTGGTAGGCGGATTCCCTCCAGAGAGCATCATACCTGATCGCCAGCGCATGAAGCCCGCTGCATTCAAGCGCTTGCTGACGGAGGTGAACAAGACTGTGTTCGGTATGGAGGTATAGATCACACATCGAGCGAGCACTTGCGAAGGACCCTCTCCTCAAAACCGCACGCTCACCCCGCCCAGCACATTGATCGGTGCCTGCGGAAAGAGGTTTACCTGGTCCATCCGCCTGCTCTCGCTGATGTAGCTGTAGACCCAGCCGTTGCTCTCGTAAAGCTCGCTGAACACGTTACGGACCGTGAGGTTGAAGTCGATGCGCTGCAGGCCCTTCAGCCCGACCAGTTGCACGTTGGCCCGCAGGTCGTTCACCACGTAGGCATCCAACATGCGATCGGGGTTGCTGGTGTTGTCCAGGTATTGGCTGCCCACGTACTTGGTGATGAAGGCCAAATGGGCGTTGCCGCGGCCCTGCTTTTGCCAAAGGCGCAGGTTGATCTCGCTCGCGGCCACCACCGATGGCGAATAGGCCAGCTCGCTGGCGCCGTTGGGGAAGGCCACTTGGCCGCCATTGTCCCAGTCGTCCACATAGGCCGTGAATGGGCCGAGCCTGTTCTGGCTGAAAGTGGCATTGGCCTTCCACACCAACGGCTTGGCCAGTTGCGCGGCGCCCATCAGCTCAATGCCCGCGCGGTAGCTCTTGGGCACGTTGGTGCGCAGGTCACCGCCGGTATCCGTCAATTCCCCGGTAAGCACCAGTTGGTCCTGGTAATCCATGTAGTACAGGTTGATGCCCGCATTCCAGCGGCCGGTGCGGTATTCGTAACCCAGCTCATAGTCGAGCAGGCGCTCGCTGCGCGGCCATTCCAGAGGGGTACCTTCCGTCAGGTCCTTGCGGTTCGGCTCGCGGTTGGCCACGGCGAACGAGGCGTAGGCCTTGCTGCCGGGGGCCATACGCCAAAGCACACCTGCCTTGGGGTTGAAAAAGGTCCATTCCAGTTGCTGGGTGATGTCGCGCAGGTCGTTGTTCAACCCCAGGAAAGTGTAGCCCACATGCCGCACCTGGGCATCACCGTACAGATCGATGTCGGTGCCGATGGCATAGGTGAGCTTGGCGAATGCGTTGGCATCGGTTTTATGGGCGTCGTTGTTGTAGTAACGATCGCGGATGTTGAGGCTTCCGGCATAGCGGGCCCAGATCACCTCGCCGAAGTGGCCGCCCGCATAATCGCTGTAGCTGCCGCCCACCACCAGCGCATGCCGCCCCAGCTTGATGTCCGCGCTGAGGTTGGCGCCGGTGAGCGTGTTCCGCAACCAGCGCCGGCGTATGATGTCGGTGCGCTTGAGCGTATCGCCATCGATCACCACGGGCGAAGCGATGCCGTATGTGGTGAGCTTGTCGTTCGGCCGCCACTGCTCGTAATAGCCAGCGCCCAGCACCCGGAAGAGCGTGAGGTTCAGCGTGGCGTTGCTGCCGACCTTCTGGTCGAAGTGGAGCTGGTAGTGCGTTTGGTCGTAGTTGTCCACCTGGTTGTCGTAAGTGAAGCTGTTGTACGTGCGATTGGTATCGAGCACCTCGCGCGGCACGCCGTCCCAGGCCTGGTAGGTGGTCTCCTTTCCGCGGAAGGTGATGAAGCGGAACGAGCGTTTCTCCCCTACCCATGCGCCTTGCAGGAAATAGCTCTTCAGGTCGGCGGTGGCGCGGTCGATGTAGCCATCGCTGGTGATGGAGGACAGGCGCATGTCCAAGCTGAAGCGATCCTGTATGAGCCCCGTGCCGGCGCTGACGGAATAGCGCTGGGTGTTGAACGATCCCGCCCCCGCGCTTACCAAACCCCACGGATCTTTTTTCACCGTGGTGGTGCGCAGGTTCACGCTGGCGCCGAAAGCACCGGGGCCGTTGGTGCTGGTGCCCACCCCGCGCTGGATCTCAATGTCCTCGGCACTTGTGGCCAGGTCGGGCAGGTTCACCAGGAAGGCGCCTTGGCTTTCGGCATCGTTGAAGGGCACGCCGTTGAGGGTGATGTTGGTGCGGGTGGCATCGCTGCCGCGGATGCGCATGGCCGTGTAGCCGATGCCCGTGCCGCCATCGCTGGTGCTTACCACGCTGGGCTGCATATCAAGCAGGTAAGGCAGGTCCACTCCGGTGTTGGTGCGCTGTATTTCCTCGGCGGTAACGACGGACTTCGCGAAGGGAGCGCGCTCACCGGCCCGCAACGCGGTCACCTCGGCGGGGGCAAGCATCTGCATGCCGGGGTGCAGGGTGAATTGGTATGTGTTGCCTCCATCCGCCATGGCCACGATGGTATCGAGCGCGGCAAAACCGACGGCGGAGATGCGTATGCGCAGGTCGCCGGGAAAAAATCCCTTGGCGCGGAAGGCGCCTTGTGCATCCGTGCCTAAGGCCATGCCTTGTTCACCCAACAAAACACTTGCGAAGGCCACCGGTGTTCCGTTCGGATCGTGCACGGTGCCGTTCACCGCCACTTGGGCATGGGCTGCCATGGTGGCGAGAAGGAAGGTGAGTGCGAGTGCGGAGCGCAGGGTCCCCTTCGGGTGGCCCTGCTGGGACGGCGTTGCGGGGTGACCCTGCTGCGACGCCGTGGAGCGCAGGGTCCCCTGCGTGTGACCCTGCTTGGACGGAGGGTGACCCTGCTGGGACAGAAGGTGATCCTGCCGCGACGTGGTCGCGGCGCGTTGCGTGCGTGGCGAACGGGCCTGTTGGGGCAGGGAGAAGCCCGGCTTGCGCAGTGGGAGCGACCGGTGCAAAAAGCTTGTTTTCATGTACCTCCGTGTTGATGCCTTTCACGGAGGTGCGCCGTTGCCGGTGCGTGTCCCTTCGCAGCATTACCTGCGCAGGTTCTATGGGTATGATCTCAGCTCGCGCATGGCGGGCACCCCAGTGAAGACGGTGACAAAGATAGCCGCCGCGCGCACTTTGGTGACAGCCATGGCAAAAGGAACCGGTGATTCCTTGGTGGTGGTGGGCGATTTCAGCCAAGCAGGCGGCGTGGTGGCAAACCATGTGGCCCTTTGGAATGGAACCGCTTTCCAAGCACTGGGTACCGGCATTACTGCAAGCCTCTCAAGCGTGGCGGTGCTGGACGGTGTCATCTATGTCGGCGGTTCCGCGCTCAGCGGGAACTACAACGACATCGGAATTTGGAACGGCTCGCAATGGAACTTCGAGAACGCCTTCAGCGGGAATGCACCCGCCGTGCATGCCTTGTTCGTGCATGATGGTGTGCTGTACGCATCGGGCACCACCATGGGGTTCGCCGGTTCAATGCAACATGTGATGTCGCGCGGCCCCGGCGGCGAATGGCAATTCGTGGGCAGCAACCTCAACGGCGCGATCAATGCGCTGGGCTGGCACAATGGGCACTTGGTGGTGGGCGGTGAATTCACGGCCATGCAGAATGGCGGGGGAACAAACTTGATCCACGTGGCCATGCTCGAAAACGGCGACTGGTCCCCGCTGGGGATGGGCCTGCCTGATGCCGTGAGCGCTTTGCTCGATGCCAATGGGATCCTGTACGCCGGTGGCCATATCCGCGAGAACGGTGCAGCACAATTCGGTTTGGCCCGGTTCGGCAACGCCGGCAACACGTGGGAGATGCTGATGCCGAATGCGGCCGATTACATCAGCACCGCTCCGTTGAATGTTGAGGTGAGGGCCTTGGCGCAAAACGGCACGGACCTCTTTCTGGGCGGCGATTTCCAGATCACACAGGGCGGTACAAACGGCATGGGTGTCGCGAAGTTCAATGGCAGCGCGGATGCTTTCACGCCCTACGCCGATCTGGATGGACCGGTGCAGGCCTTGGCGTGCAACGGACCGACGGAGTTGATCGCCGGCGGCACATTCCAAGGGAACGGCAATGAATCGGTGCCCCACATCGGGCACACCACCATTCCCATGCAAGTGGCCACCACGGTGCAACCCGCACCGTTCGGGCTTTTCCCCAATCCAGCGGGCAGCCAGTTGACCGTCACCACTGATGCCATTCCGTCCGCCGGTACGCGCATTGAAGTGGTGGATGCGCATGGCGCCGTTGTGGCAGCAGCCACAATCACTTCTGGGGCCAAGTCCACGGCTTTGGATGTTTCGACCCTGCCCCCCGGTGCGTACATCGTGCGGTTACTTTCAACCAGCGGCCCGGTCACGCGGTCGTTCGTCAAGCAATAAGGCACGTGGAAGTGCCATCCGTTCGGCATCCGGAAAGTTCGGGTCGCACGGATTGGAATTTTGCAGTCGAAAGGTCAGTTTTCGCCTTGGTATTTTGAATGTTGTTGGCTATTTTTGATACCGAAAAAGCCAAACCCATGGACCACCGGATAAAACAGCTGGATGCCGTACTGGAATCGCTCCTCACCTATTCCCGCACACGCAGGGATTATGTGCTTGCTCAAGATTTGAATACAGAGTATGATTTGGGCTTAGACCCGGTCTCGATTACGGCTATCTGTCACAAGCTGCACGAAGACGGATACGCATCAAAGTCCCATCTAAAGAAAAACGGCGAGTACCTCCTTAATTACCCAACGTTTTTCATGTCATACAACGGATTGATTTTCATGGAGAACGGAGGATACATGAAACGTGTCAGGCGAAATCGATTTGAGTATAGGCGTAAATTTATACTTGATTCATTCCTCATTTTAGGTGCTATAGGCGCTTTAGTAATTTCAATACCTATCGTTCTCAGCTTTATCGACTATCTCTTTCCATAGGCAAGATTGGATTTATCGCGGCTAACCCCTGCCGCAACCGCTCCTGCTCCTCGCCACCAACGATCGCATAAGGCTTGCCCAATTCCTTCAGCAGTTGCCTGTGCACATCGAACAGCCTGTCGCGGTCATGCGGGTTCTCGCGTTGCGGATCATACACCCACGGGATATCCGGCTTGCTGAGCAACCAGAGGTCGTACGGACGTTCCTTCGTTTGCTCAATGATCCAAGGGTCGGAGCGGCCGTATTTCTCCTCGCCCCAAATACGGATGGTGATCAGGTCGGTATCGCAGATCAGCAGGTCTCCGGCGCCATCGGCCATTGCCTCTTCCTCCGCCTGCACCTGTAGCCGCGCGATCTGCAACAGGTCATCCTCGGTATAGGCACGCCCGATGCGGTCCAAGTAGAACCGCGCCATTTCCGGCACCCAGCGCACGCCATAGTGCCCTGCCAAGTTCTTGGAGAGCGTGGATTTGCCACTGCACTCTGGGCCGGTGATGACGATTTTGCGCATGGCACAAAATAACTTCGCGGGGCAGCGCAGGGAACAACGCATGCGTCCTGGATTACGAACCAACCCATTGAAATCATGTTACAACCACACGTCCTCGCCATTGCGTGCGGAGCGTTGATCAGCCTGACATCTCCTGCCACAACGGGTATGCCTCCTGTCTCCCCTCCCCCAAATACGTACAACTGGTCGCCGGTAGATGGTGGCACGAATGGGCGGGTTACTGTTTTACTGAATGGCATGAGCCCGTTTCTCCGGCTTGCCGGGAGCTTCACCGAAGCAGGTGGCCTTAGTACGCAGCATGTGGCCGGGTACGGCAATGGTTACGTCCCGTTCGGCAATGGTATAACGGGCACGGTCAGTTGCGGCGTACTGCTTGGCAATGACCTCTACCTCGGCGGCTCCGGCCTTGGCGGCAACGGCGACCTGGCACATTGGGACGGCAACCAGTGGACCTACAGCACCGTATTCCAAGGGAAATTACCGCAGATCACCGCCTTGCATGTGCATCAGGGCACCCTGTACGCGGCAGGAGTTTCGTACGGCTTTGCAGGGTCGGACCATTTTGTACAGGCATTTGTTGGCGGTACGTGGCACCAGGTGGGCGACAAGTTCAACAACACGGTAAAAACCTTGGGGTCCTTCGGCACCAAGCTAGTGGCCGGGGGCGACTTTACCAGTACCATTGGTTTGGTGATCGTGGAAACGGCGCATGTGGCGGTGCTGGAAGATGCAGAATGGCTGCAACTGGGCGACGGATTGGACGGCTACGTGAACGTGCTGTTGGAAGGAGCCGATGGTGCCTTGTGCGCAGGCGGTGCCCTGTACCAGGATGGCACTGCCCGCTTCGGGTTGCCCCTATTGGGGCAAGGCAGCACCACTTGGGCGCACATGCTTCCCGACCTTGCCGATTACATCACGCCGTCCGCCGAACCCGTGGAGGTACGGGCCTTGATCGCCATGAACCCCGGATTCCTTGTGGGCGGCGCATTTCATTACCAACAAGGGAACGCCGAGGGGCAGGGCCTGGCAGCTTTCAACGGTGTGCCCAACGGGCTGGTGCCGATGGCTTCGTTCAACGGGCCGGTGAATGCCATCGTACTGGACTTGGGCATCGTGGATGCCTTTGGCATGTATGCGGCAGGCGAGTTCACGCAGCAGGAAAACGATGCCGTGCCGTACATCGCCCACATGATCTCCACGCCCTTGGACATTGCCAAGCCTGATGCGGCCTTCCGGATGGAACTTCACCCCAACCCGGCTGGGCAGGAAATTCACATCGAGTGGAAGGAAGCCGCGCATGGACAAGCGCGGATCGACGTCCTGGACAGTCGGGGCAGGATGGTGCATTCCCAGGCCGCACAAGGGCTGCGGGCTACGATGGACCTGGGCGCATTGGCCCCGGGAACTTATTACATCCAACTACTGGCGAACGGCCGCCGGCAGGTGCGTCCGTTCGTCAAGCGATGAAGACATTCTGCGCCCGCAATTGCCTGCGCCACTTCACAAAGTCTTGGCCGCGATGGGTTTCATCCACAGAGTGCACGGAGCGCACAGAAGGAATGCCGTGGCCGCGATTTGTTTGCCGCGGAGGCGCAGAGGCGCGGAGGATTGCCTCGGCCGCGATGGGTTTGCCGTGGAGGCGCAGCGGCGCGGAGGAATGCCTTGGCCGCGGTGGTTAACCGCGGAGGACGCGGAGAACGCGGAGAGTACGCACAGTAGCGTCGAACCACCGGTTCGACCGGCACACAGAGGAATGTCTTGGCCGCGATGGGTTTGCCGCGGAGGCGCAGCGGCGCGGAGGAATGCCTTGGCCGCGGTGGGTTTAACCGCGTAGGACGCGGAGAACACGGAGAGTACGCACAGTAGCATCGATCCTCAGGTTCGGCCAGGACGCAGAGGAATGCCTTGGCCGCGGTGGTTTTCGATCCCGGCGGGATCGCAGGCGGAGCTGTCGTGCCGTTACCGCTCGGATGCGGCCAACTGCTTTTTCCATTTCATGTAACCCACCACTGAAAGCACGAGGTACATGGCGAAAAGCGCCGCGTAGGCCTTATAGCCGATGCGCCAGTTCAGCCAAATGCCCACGGTATCGGCGAGGATGAAGTAGAGCCAATTGGAGATGTATTTGCGGGCCATCAACCAAGTGGCCAGGAAACTGAACACGGTCACAAAGGCATCGAGCCGGGGGAAGTTGCCATCGAGGTACTGGTCCAATACCGATGCGGCCAGGTAGCTGAGCAGTAGGCCGCCGGGCACGGCCAACGCATGGAACATCGCGCCCTGCGTGCGGACCCGTCCTTCCTCCCCTGCCCTGCCCCAGCTCCACCAGCCATAAACGGCCATGCCCACGTAGTAGGCATTCAACACGCTCATGGCCCATGTTTGTGCCAGTACGTACAGGCCCACCGCAATGGCGCTGGCCACAAAACCGAACAACCACCCCACGCGCTTTTGGTAGGCGATGCATAGGGTGTAGGCCACGTTCAGCACCACGGACACCACCTCCAGCGCGAGGAGAACGTTCGGGTCTTGCACGGACATGGCGCCCTATTCTGCCTTTGGCACCGCGCGCCGCAGCACGAAATTCTGGCCGAGGTACACCTTGCGCACCTGCTCGTCCGCGGCAAGCTCCTCCGCCGTACCCTGCTTCAGGATCTTGCCCTCGAACAACAGGTAGGCCCTGTCGGTGATGCTCAGTGTTTCCTGCACGTTGTGGTCGGTGATGAGCACGCCGATGTTGCGTTCCTTCAGGTGCGACACGATGCCCTGGATGTCCTCCACGGCAATGGGGTCCACGCCGGCGAAGGGTTCGTCCAGCAGGATGAATTTCGGTTCCGTGGCGAGGCTGCGCGCGATCTCGGTGCGGCGCCGTTCGCCCCCGCTCAGCACATCGCCCATGTTCTTGCGCACGTGCCCCAGGCTGAATTCATCGAGCAATGTTTCCAGGCGGTGTTCCTGTTCGGCCTTGGTGAGCTTGGTCATTTCCAGGATCGCGCGGATGTTGTCCTCCACGCTGAGCTTGCGGAACACGCTGGCCTCTTGCGGCAGGTATCCGATGCCCAGTTTGGCGCGCTTGTACATGGGCAGATCGGTGATGTCGGTATGGTCCAGGTACACCCGGCCTTCGTTGGGCTTGATCAACCCCACGATCATGTAGAAGCTGGTGGTCTTGCCGGCACCGTTGGGCCCCAGCAGGCCCACGATCTCGCCCTGCGCCACCTGCACGCTCACGCCGCCCACCACGGTGCGGCGCTTGTAACGTTTCACGATATGGTCGGCGCGGAGGATCATTCAGAAGGATATGGCCAGGTTCAGGCGCAGGGCAAAGGAACTCGTTCCGGGGTGGTCGTTGTAGGTGAGCCTCCAAACACCGTCCACGCGCAGCACCTTCAAAATGTTCTCCACGCCGGCGTTCACCTCCACGAACGGGCCTTGGTCCAGCGCGTACATGCCGGGCAGCAGCAGCATTTCCTTGCTGGTGCGGGCCAGGTCCAGCGCGCCCACCACGGCCTTTGCGCCCACCACTTCGCGCCATTTCAGGCGGCGCATCAACGGTATGCGGTTCAGGAACAGGCCCTCGAAATGGTGTTCGGCGAAGAGCTGCGCGTACCGGTCGCTGATGAACTCGAAGTAGTTCATGGTGTTGAAAGCGAGGTCGTCGTTGTAGAACGTTTCGTTGCCGCTGTGCAGCACCAGTAGCGGGTACGGCAGGTCGCCCCACACGCGGCCCGCCTCGGCGTTCAGGCGCATCCAGCCCAGGCTGCCCAGCTGCAGCCGCTGGTACACGTGGGCCACCATCTTCTGGTAGCCGTATTCGCTGCGCGCCATGCTGGGCAGGCCCATGGCCAAATGGAGCTCCACGGTGGGGTAGCGCGTGCCAAGGCTCATGCGGCTGAAGTCGCCGCTCACGTACTTTTCCCTGTAGGCGAAACGCGTGTTCAGGGCCACCTCCGCGGTTTGTATGGCGTTGAGCGTGGTGGGCGGTTCACCTTCCGGCCCGGGCCTCAGGTATTTCAGGTCGCCGCGGGGGTACAGGGCGCGGTAACGCAGCAGCAGCGCATTGTCCAGCCCGGTGAACCATTCGCGCTGGTAGCTGGCGCGGGTCTCTTCCACCAGGGTGAGCTTGGTGTTTGGCGTTCGCCGGAACACACTGCTGAGGATGTTGTCCTGCCGGAAGGCATTCACGCTTTCGCCCAGTTGCTCCAGGTCCTGCTTGTAGTTCAGTTCCACGATCTGGCGCGACCTTTTGCTGACGAACGTTTTGCCGCCGAGGCCGAACTTGAAGCGGCCGTCGCGCGTGCCGTAGGCGGTGTAGCCGCTGAACTCGGTGCGGGTGCTGAAGTTGCTGCTGGTGCGCCCGCCGATGCGGAAGCGGTTCCCCTCCACCGGATTGAAGCTGTAGGTGGTGAAGTACGGCCCGATATCGATCTTGCCACGGGTGTAATAGCCCGTGAAAATGGTGGTGACAATGTCCACGTAGGTGCGGAACCGCGGGATCGTTTTCATGGTGTCCACCATGTGGTAGATGGCCACTTCCTGCTTGGTGAGGTTCTCGTGGCGGTTCTCGTCCCAGTAGGCCGCGCCCAGGCTCAGCGGGTCAATGTCCATCACCACTTCGTCCGCCCCGGCATAGAACTCGGGCGGCTTGGGCTTGTTGATCACGAAATCGCGGTAGCTGGCGGTGCGGCGCCCATAGAAACCCTGAACCGGGTGCTTGGGGTCCTTGCCCTGGTTCTTCACCACGTTCAGGTCCACTACCAGCTTGTCGCGGGTGAGCATCCACACCTCGGGCTGCACTTGGCTGTATTCCTGCTCCACCTGGAAGCTTTGCACGAAGTTGAGGTTCGCGCCCGGTGCAATGGTGGCCTGTATGCGCTTCACGGCATAGCTGGTATCGTTCACCCACATGGTGCCGGTGAAGGCCAGTTCCTGCACGCGCTTGGGGCTGAAATCGATCCGGTAGCACCAGTTGTTGCCCACCCAGTTGCTGTCCAGCAGGTAGTAGTTGTAGTAGCCCCGCCCGCCATCCGCTATCGGGCTCACGAAGTTCTTGCCGAAGATCACCAGGAAGTTGTCGTAGATGTTCACGTTCTGGTACATGTCGCCCATGAACTGCGAAATGCTGGGGTTCTCCAGCCCGCTCACCTTGGTGCCGTGTATGAATTCCTTGGTGGCCTTGGGTTTCTGCCGGTAGTACACCTCGCTCAGCGTTTCGGTCATGAAGATGGGCAGGAAAGGTTTTCCGCCGGTGGTGTCCACATGCTGGAAAATGAACGCGAAGTCCTTGAAGAGCTTTCGGTTCTCGAATTCCTCGGTGATGTTGTTCAGGTCGAATTCCACCTTGTTGTAGGCCTCATACTGGTAAGCCTCCAATTTTTCGCGGTTGTTCACCGGCTTGTTGGCCACCAGGCGGCGCAGGATGGGAAACGCCGGATTGCCCTGGTAGGTGATCACCACGTTCTCCAGTTCCTCGGTCTGCGGCTTCAGCTTGATGTCGATCCGTTGCACCTGGTCGCGTTTCACCTTGGCGGTGAAGGGCATGTAGCCCACGCTCATGGCACGTATGCTGTCGGTGGCGTAGTAGGTGTCCAAGGAATAGTTGCCGTCGAGATCGCTGTTGGTGGACACGCGGCTGTCGATGAAGCCCACGTTCACGAAGGGCAACGGCTCGCCCGTGGCCGCATCGGTGACCGTACCGGTGATGCGGGTGGTTTGCGCCGTTGCCGCCCAGGCCATCGCCGCGCAGGCCAGCACCAGCAGCATTCTCGTTCCCCTCATGCGCCTGTTGCTTTCTCCGCTTTTTCGCGGCGGTTCTGCGTGCGTGCCGCCAATATGATGCTGCCCTCGTACAGGATGATCAGGGGGAAGGAGACGATCAACTGGCTTGTGACATCGGGCGGGGTGATGATGGCGGCCACGATAAGGATGCCCACGTAGGCGTGGCGGCGGTATTTGCGCAGGAAGCCCGGCCCCACCACGCCCGTGCGGGCCAGGAAGTACACCACCATGGGCAGCTCGAACACCACGCCGGTCCATAGCGTGAGGGAAGTGATGGTGCCGATGTAGCTGTTGAGGTCAACCAGGTTGGGCACGCTGTCGCTTACGGTGTAGGTGCCCAGGAACTGTATGCTCATGGGTGCCAGCACGTAGTAGCCGAACACCACGCCGGCCAGGAAGAGCAGGCTGGCGAACACCACCACCCCGCGCACGGCGTGCTGCTCCGTGGCCTTCAGGCCGGGCTTCACGAAGCGCCAGACCTCCCACAGGATGTAGGGCATGGCCAGGATGATGCCCACCACGAACGATACCATGATGTGCACCATGAATTGCCCGGCCATGGTGGTGTTCATCAGCGTGAAGCCGCTACCGTCCATGCAGAAGGAGCGGTCGAGGCCGAGCTTGAGGGCCAGCCAGCAGAAGACGCGGTAGGTGAAGAAATCGGGGCGCTGCGGCGCGAGGATCACCGCATCGAACACAATGTCCTTGTAGATGAATGCGAGCACCATGCCGACCATCACGGCCGCGGCGGACCGCATAAGGGTCCAACGCAACGCCTCGAGGTGATCCAGGAAAGTAAGGTCCTTGCGGGTTCCGGCCATTCACAGCGGGCCCTTGGGGCCGGGCCAAATATAGCCGCCCGCACAGGGCGCCCCGGGGCTGCGCGGCATGGTTTTCAACGGGTTTGCCACGGCACGCCCCCAAAAACGCTGAAGGTTTCCAAGGCAGGGCGGCCGAATGCCTTGCGCATTGGGCGGATCGCCCTACTTTTAAGCGATCAATCCGCAGCGGCATCTCCGCCGACCAAACTCCGCTATGACCAACGTAGACATTTCCCCCAAGGAAGCACTTGAACAATTTTTCGGCTTCAAATCCTTCAAAGGCGAACAGGAAGCCATCGTCCAAAGCGTGATCGATGGCAAGGACACCTTCGTGATCATGCCCACCGGCGGCGGCAAAAGCCTCTGCTACCAGCTGCCTGCGCTGATGAGCGAGGGCACCGCCATCGTGGTAAGCCCGCTGATCGCGCTGATGAAGAACCAGGTGGACCTGCTGCGCAGCTTCGGTGGTGAGAACGGCGTGGCCCACTTCCTCAACAGTTCGCTTACCCGCAGCCAGGCACAGCAGGTGCGCGAGGACATCCTTTCCGGGGTGACCAAGCTGCTGTACGTGGCGCCGGAATCGCTTACCAAGAAGGAGAACGTGGAGTTCCTCTCGGAGATCAAGATCAGCTTCTTCGCCATCGACGAGGCGCACTGCATCAGCGAATGGGGGCACGACTTCCGGCCGGAATACCGTCGGCTGCGCACCATTTTCGACGAGATCAAGCGCGTGCCCATGATCGCGCTCACGGCCACCGCCACCGAAAAGGTGCAGGAGGACATCCTCAAGAACCTCGACATACCCGGTGCCAACGTGTTCAAGGCCTCGTTCAACAGGCCCAACCTGTACTATGAAGTGCGCGCCAAAAAGGACGTGGTGCGCGACATCATCCGCTATGTAAAGCAGAACCCGGGGCGCAGCGGGATCATCTATTGCCTCAGCCGCAAGAAGGTGGAGGAGATCGCCGAGACCCTGCAGGTGAACGGCATCAAGGCACTGCCCTACCACGCCGGCATGGACGCCTCGCAACGGGCCAGCTTCCAGGACCGCTTCCTGATGGAGGACGTTGACGTGATCGTGGCCACCATCGCTTTCGGCATGGGCATCGACAAACCCGATGTCCGCTTTGTGATCCACCACGACATACCCAAGAGCCTGGAGAGCTACTACCAGGAAACCGGCCGCGCGGGTCGCGACGGCGGCGAGGGCAAATGCGTGACCTTCTACAGCTACAAGGACATTGAGAAGCTGGAGAAGTTCCTGCAGGGCAAGCCCGTGGCCGAACAGGAGATCGGCAAGCAATTGCTGGCGGATACGGTGAGCTACGCCGAAACCGGCATGTGCCGGCGTAAATACCTGCTCCACTACTTCGGCGAGGAACTGCCCGGCGACAACTGCGGGGCCTGCGACAACTGCCTGAACCCGAAGGAATACTTCGAGGCCAAGGACGACCTGAAGCTGTTGCTGGAGGCGGTGAAGGAAAGCAAGGAACGGCACAAGGCGCGTTTCATCTGCGACCTGCTCACCGGCCAGGAAACCAGCGAGATCAAGAACTACAAGGGCGACAAGCTGAAGGCGTACGGCAGCGGGAACGACCGAAACACCCAGCATTGGATGACGGTCATACGCCAAGCCAACGTGGGCGGCTTCCTGCACAAGGACATCGAGACCTATGGCAACCTGAGCCTCACCGATGCGGGCAAGGCCTTCCTGAAAAAACCCGTGGCCATCACCTTCACCAAGGAGCGCGAGCGGGTGGACGAGGACAGTGCGGATGACGACATTGTGATGAACGGCCGTGGCGGCGGCGCTGCCGACGAACGCCTGATGGCCATGCTGAAGGACTTGCGGCACACCGTGGCCAAGAAGCACAAGCTGGCCCCCTACGTCATTTTCCAGGACCCCTCATTGGAAGAAATGACGGTGCGCTACCCGGTGACCGTGGAGGAACTCACGCAGATCACCGGCGTGGGCGCGGGCAAGGCACAGAAGTTCGGCAAGCCCTTCGTTGACCTGATCGCCGACTACGTGGAAGAGAACGAGATCGAGCGGCCCGAAGAAGAAACCGTGGTGCGCTCGGTGGTGAAGAAGAGCAGCAACAAGGTGCACATCATCCAGAACATCGACAAGCGCCTGGCACTGGAGTCGATCGCCAAGGCGAAGAACCTGACCATGGACGCGCTGATCGAGGAGATGGAGACCATCGTGAGCAGCGGCACCCGGCTGGATATCAACTACCATTTGGACGAGATCTTGGACGAGGACGCCCAGGACGAGATCATGGACTACTTCCGCGAGGCCGAGTCGGACAGCATCGATGAAGCCTCCAAGGAATTCGGTGGCGACTTCAGCGAGGAGGAACTGCGCCTGGTGCGCCTGAGGTTCATGAGCGAAGTGGCCAACTGACCAACCCAACACCGCCACTGATGGGCACACGCATGGGCATGGTGATCGGACTGGCGCTGCTGTTCGCAGGCTGGATCTTCTATCGGGGCGTGATCAAGCGCGATCTGGCCGCACACCGGGGCACGCTGGCCTTAGGCGGTCTGTTCGTGGGCGTTTGGGCTGTGCTGTACTGCGTGTTCTTCTGAAGTACGGTGAGTGGAACGAAGAGGAGGACAGGGAGGTACGGAGTAAGGAAGGAAAGGGGTGTAAGGAAGGAAAGGACGGATGGGGGGCGCATCCGCGCCTCCGCGGTAAGACCATCCGGCCCTCTTTGTGGACACCGTGTAAGAACACCGGCTGCGACCCCGCCGGGGTCGGTATGATCGCGTGGTTTGCGATGCTACAGGCTGCGACCCCGCCGGGGTCGAAACCCCACAGCCCGTTGCATTCTACGCCTCGGCGCCTCAGCGTCTCAGCGGCAAAACCATCGCGGCAAAGGCATTCATCTGTGCACCCTGCGTTCTCTGTGGATGAAACCGTCGCGGCCAAGCGCATTCCTCCGCGACTCTGCACCTCTGCGGCAAAAACCTGCCAAGCTCCCCGACCTAGCGGTATACCAAACCCCCGTCTATGATTACCGCTTGGCCGGTCATGTAGTCCGAATCCGGTCCGGCCAAGTAGGACACGAATGCAGCCACGTCCTCCGGTGTTTGTGCCCGGCCCAAGGCAATGCCTTCCACGTACTTTTCGAAGGTGGCGCCTTCCGGTGCACCGGTTATTTCGGCCATCCGCTTGTCGATCTCCACCCACATGTCGGTGCCCACAATGCCTGGGCAATAGGCGTTCACGGTTATGCCGCTGCTGGCCAGTTCCTTGGCCGCGGCCTGGGTCAACCCGCGCACGGCAAATTTGGTGGCGGAGTAGATCCCCAGCATCTCGAAGCCGTCGTGTCCGGCCACAGATGCCGCGTTGATGATCTTGCCCTTCTGCTTGCGTGCCTGGAACTTCTTGCCGGCCGCCTGGATGCCCCAAAGCACACCCTCCACGTTCACCTTCAAGATCTTGCCCGCCTCATCGGGTGTCACTTCCAGCACGGGCTTGATGTTCGCGATGCCCGCGTTGTTCACGATGATGTCGAAGCCGCCCAATTCCTTTTCAGCATGCTCCACCGCTGCAAAAACCTGCTCACGGTCGGATACATCGGCCTTGAAGATCGTGGCCTTCCGGCCCAGCGCCTTGACCTCATCGGCCACCTTGCGCATTTTCGTTTCGTCCATGTCAACTACGGCAATATGGGCGCCATCCGCGGCCAAGCGAAGCGCGATTCCCCTGCCAATTCCCTGTGCAGCACCCGTGATCAGTGCCACTTTGCCATCAATCTTTCCCATGTAAAATGTTTTTGGCCCTGCGTTACCGCCCGGACCCGGTTTACAGATCAACAGCTTTGAATGCTTCTTGGTTCCCGGTTGCCAATTGTTGGCTTTTGGTCTTTGGACCTGGGAGAGAAGGAGGGAAGATGGGAATGAATGTGAGGAAGGAACGGGAGGTAAGAAGGGTGGAGGGCGCATCTGCGCCTCCGAGGTAAGATCCGGCCCTCTTGTTGACACCGTGAAAGAACAGCGGCTGCGACCCCGCCGGGGTCGGTATGCTCGCGTGGTTTGCGATGCTACAGGCTGCGACCCCGCCGGGGTCGAAAACCACACAGCCCGTTGCATTCTACGCCTCAGCGGCAATAACCTCCGCCCCTCAGCTTAGGTGGACCATGTGGACACCGTGAAAGAACACCGGCTGCGACCCCGCCGGGGTCGGTATGCTCGCGTGGTTTGCGGTGCTACAGGCTGCGACCCCGCTGGGGTCGAAAACCACACAGCCTTGGCATTCCGCACCTCGGCGCCTCTGCGCCTCAGCGGCAATAACCTCCGCCCCTTTGCTTATGTGGACGATGTGGACACCGTGGAAAGCACGTCGCATTTCTCTCCGCCTCCGCGCACTCTGCGTTCTCCGCCGTTAAACAACGCGGCAAAGGCATTCATCTGTGCACCCTGCGTTCTCTGGGGATGAAACCATCGCGGCCAAGGCGCATTCCTCCGCGCCCCAGCGCCTCAGCGGCAAAGCACCACCCCGCGCCTCCTCAACCGCGCAGCTCCCTCAGCGCGCCCCATACCATCAGGGCCACGCCGATCCCCAGGCTTTCCTCCGGCAGGTCGAAGCGGGCGTTATGCAGCCCCGGCGCTGGTCCTTTCTTGGGTTGCCCTGTTCCCAAGCGGTGGAATGAGCCCGGCATCACCTGGGTGTAGAACGCGAAATCCTCGCTGCCCATGCGCTGCGGCATTTCCACCACTTGGTCATCGCCCAGCAGTTCGCGGGCAGCATCGCGCATCCGTGCGGTCAGGGCTTCGTCGTTCACCAGCACGGGGTAGCCTTTGCGCACATCGAACCGGCAATCGCCGCCCAGGCCGGTGCAGATCTCTTTCGCCCGCCGCGGCAGCCATTCGTGCAACTGGCCCCGCAGCTCCTCATTGAAGGTGCGCAACGTGCCGGCGATCTCCACTTCATCGGGCACCACATTGGTGGCACCTTCGGCCATGAAACGGCCAAACGCCAGCAACAGCGGACGCCCGGCGCGCCACGCCTCAAATTCCTCCTTGAGCTGCAGCAAGAGCTTCGCCGCGATCACGATCGGGTCCACCAGTGCATCCGGACGGGTGGCGTGGCCTCCCTTGCCCTGCACGGTGATGTAAAGCTCGTCGCTGCTGGCCATGAACGGGCCGGGGCGGAAGCCCACCTTGCCCAATTCCAACTCGGGCGTAACGTGCTGCCCGATGATCGCCCCCGGTGCGGGATCGCGCAGCGCCCCCTCGCCCAGCACCAGCGAAGCACCGCCGGGCGCCTTCTCCTCCCCCGGCTGGAACAGCAGCAGCAGCGTGCCGTTCCAATGGTGGCGCAACCGGTTCAATATGCGCCCGGCGCCCAGCACCATGGCCGTGTGCGCATCGTGCCCGCAGGCATGCATCACGCCTGGGTTGCGCGAGCTCCACGGCAGGCCGGTGGCCTCCTGCAGCGGCAGGGCGTCCATGTCGGCGCGCAGGCACACCACCGGGCCGGGACCAGCGCCCTGCACCGTGCCGATCACGCCGGTACCCGCCACACCGGTGCGCACTTCAATGCCCGCATCGCGCAGCGCATCCGCCACGTACCGCGCGGTCTCATGCTCCTGGAAGCTCAGCTCCGGGTTTGCATGCAGGTGCCTGCGCACGGCGATGACCTCCAAGTGGTTTTCACGCACCAGCGCCTTCACCTCCTCCGCCGTCACTTCCCCTGCCGCCATGCTCAAATATCCAAGCTCAGGGAGAATTGGAAGATCCCCTTCAGGATCACGCCATCATCCACGCCCCAGGCCCAATCGCCGCGCATGTAGTAGCCCAGCAAACGGGCGCGCAGGCCGAAGCCGTAGCCCCAAATGATCGGCTCGCGCTGGTTGCGCAGCGTTATGGTAAGCGGATTGCGCTGGATCACCTGGCGGTTGAAGAAATTGTCCTCGCCGTAGGGGTTATCGCCGGTCCATGCCGTGCCCGCATCGGCGAAGGCCACCACTTGGAAGTTCTGCAGGAAATCACTTTGCATGGGCCGATCGAAGAAGTAGCGGAACACCGGCAGGCGCAGCTCGCTGTTGAGCACGGCGAAGGCGTTGCCGTTGCGCGCGTTGTAGTAGAAACCCCGCATGGGCACGGCCAAGCTTTGGTAGTAGTAGTTCTGCGAGAAGTCGATCGGCGTGCTGTTGTCCGTTTTCGCGAAGAGCCAATTGTCCACCCCGCCCATGAAGAACACCACCTTGCGGCTGCCCAGGGTGGCGGACCCGGCCAAGCGGTTCACCCACGTGAGCTCCCGGTGGATGCTGAGCCCGTTGCGCACATCGAAGCCGAACACCTGCATATCGGTGCGCTGCCCGTCCGGCTGGATGTAATACTCGCCAAAAGCCTTCGCCTTCCAGCCGTTGTACAGGTTGAGCCCGCGCGGCCGGCTGCTGTCGTACACGTATTCCAGCTTGGCGCTGGCCGTTTGGTCGCTGGTGTTGGGCATCGCCAGGCTGAACTGGTCGATGCTCTGCGTTACGTACTGGTCGTGGCGGTAACTCACCGCCCCGCGCAGCGAGGTCAGCTCATCGAAGGGCCACGAGAGGCGGAAGGTGGCCGAATGCGTGTACAGCTTTTCCACGCCCAGGTTGGTGAGGCCCTGCGTGGCCTGCCGCTGGAAGATCAGCTCCTTGTCCAGCCGCCGTTTCAGGTTCTGGAATTGCAGCAGGTAGGTGTTGTTGTTCAGGTCCAGCGCCAAGCGCAGCCCGCCGGTGATCTTGTAGTCCTCGAAAAGGTCGCTTGCGGCCAGCCGCATCAGGCCGCTCAGACCGGGGTTCAACGCTTGCGGGCCCACCAACGGCTGGTAGAACTCGGAGGAATAGCTGTTGTCCAACTGGGTCAGCACTTCATCCGTGGCGAAGTTGACGTTGTAGTTGCGCTGCTCGGGGAACACCAATGGCGCCACGCGCGCGGTGTCCGGTGCGGCCGCGGCCACAGGTTGCTGCGCGGTTGCTTCCGGCGATCCATCCTCTGCGGGCTTTACAGCAGGCGCGGCCAGTTCATCCTTGAAGCGGTAATTGCGTATGTCCACCCCGCCGCCAGTGGTATCGCGGGCCTGCCGCACGTCCACCTTCACCACCCGGCCCAAGGCCTCGGTCAGGTTGCCCACCGCTGTGTCGGTGGCCAGTTCAGGCGTGGCGCCGCCCGGCTGTTGGCCCCGCAGTTCCGCATTGCGCGTGGTGCCTGTCCAAAACCGGTATTTGCCGTTCTCGAACATCAGTTGGGCGTACCGTCCCGATGCGGCGTGCACGTCCTGCGAGAGGATGCTGCGCCGCAGGTTGGCCACCGGCTCGGCCACGGTGAAGTAGCGGTAATGCACGGTGGTGTCCACTGCAACCACGGCGCTGTCGTAGTGGGCCAGCCAGCGCTCCTGCAGCCCGTTGGCGTCGCTGAGCCAGGTGTAGTGCGTGCTGTCCCATGCGGCGGGCTGCCGCTCATTCACCGCGGGCGTGTTGGTCAACCGGGTAAGCACGCGCCCACGGCCGGCCAGGTCGTAGCGGAAGATGTCCTTGCTGTTGGGCAACCAGGCGGGTTCGGTGTTGGCGCGCAGCGTATCGTCCGGCCGGTTGCTGCTGAACAGGATCGAGCGCCCATTGTCGGCGAAGGCCGGGTCGAGGTCGTCGTACTGGTCGTCGGTGAGCTGCTCCTGGCGGTTGCCGATCACGTAGTACAGGTAAAGGTCGGTGCGCCCTTCGCGCACGCCGCTGAACACCATGTTGCGCCCATCGGGACTGTATTGCATCGAGAGGATCTTGTCCAGCATGAACACCGGTTTGCGCGTCACCTTCCGTTCGTCCGCGGTCCATGTGTTCAGCAGCAATTCACCCTTCCGCTCGGTGGTCCAGGTAAGGGCGCCGCCCGTGGGGTGCCACGCCAGCACCGGATAGCTGTTGTCGATGATCCGGTCGATCTTCTTTTCCCCCTTGGCGATCTTCTTCACCTTCCCGGTGCCCAGGTCCTTCAGCCACACCTTGTACTGGCCCAGCTCGTTGCTCACCCAAGCAGCGCGGCGCCCATCGGGGCTCAGCTTGAATTGGGAATAGCTGCGCGTTTTCCGCGTCTTCACGTCCAGTTCCTTGCCGGCCACTTCCATGCGCAGCCGGTCCTGCTCGGCAAAGCGGCCCCGGTAGTGGTCGAAGCATTCCTTGATCAGCACTTTCAGCGGCACCCCCAGTACGTACATGAAGCCGTTTTCCGCATTGCGGCTCACCCGCGTCATGTACAGCACGTTGGGGATCACCGATGGCCCGTACACATCGGCCACGTAGCTCCACAGCGCTTGGCCCGCCAGTTCGGCATCCTTGCCCTCCAGCCGGTTGAATTTGGCGTAGCGCCCGCCCAGTACGCCGTCGCGCACCCGGCTTTCACCCTCCGGCCCCCACGGGCCCGAGGCATAGGCCACAATGCCCTGGGTGTACCAGGCCGGCAGGTTCATGGTGGCGCT